>JANXOE010000223.1 GCA_025353745.1 Hymenobacter sp. | reverse complement strand
CGAAAACAGGGTGGTGAGGGCGAAGAGCAGGATGCCCAGGCCCAGCGGCAGCACGCTGGTGCGCAGCATGAAAATGCCGAGCAGCAAAATCCAGGGCATGTAGCGCGACACGGCGCTCAGGGCCGGCACCATGGCCGAGCGGAACTGGAGCATGGAGTAGGCCGTGGCGTGCTGCACGGCGTGGCCGCACTCGTGGGCGGCCACGGCGGCCGCGGCGGCGCTGCGCTCGGCGTACACGCCTTCGCTCAGGTTCACGGTTTTGGTGGCCGGGTTGTAGTGGTCGGTGAGCTTGCCGTTGGTGCTTTCGATGCGCACGTCGGTGATGCCGTGGTCGGCGAGCATCAGCTCGGCCACTTGGGCCCCGGTAAGGCCCGACTGCAAGCCCACCTGGGCATATTTTTTGAACTTGCTGCGGAGCCGCCACTGGATGCCCCAGCTCACGAGCATCAGCAAAATTACGAGGAAGTACATGGCGTGGAAAAGGGTAAAAAACGTGGTTTTCGGGCCCCGGGGCCCGGCAATGCGGCGGCAAATAACGGCCCGGGCCGGCTAAGCGCCCTGCCGCGCCTTCTCGACGATGCGCGACGTGCTGTAGCCCGGCACCAGGGGCACGGTGCGGACCTGGCCGCCGTTATTCAACACGAATTCGTGGCCCACAATTCCGTCGATGCGGTAATCGTCGCCCTTCACCAGCACGTCGGGCCGCACCGCCTCGATGAGGGCCAGCGGCGTGGACTCGCCGAAGAGCACCACCGCGTCCACGAAGGCCAGGCCGGCCAGGATGCGCGCCCGGGCCTGCTCGTCCTGCAAGGGCCGGCCGGGCTTGAGGCGCCCCACCGAGGCGTCGGTGTTGAGGCCCACCACCAGGGCCCCGCCCAGGTGCCGGGCCTGCTCGAGGTAGTCGACGTGGCCCAGGTGCAGCAAATCGAAGCAGCCGTTGGTGAACACCACGCGGCGGCCGGCGGCGCGCCAGGCGTCTAAGGTGGCGGGCAATTGGTCGAGGGTCAGGATTTTATCTTTGGTCCACATAAAGTCAAAAACACAGTTTAGAAGCGGAAAAGGGGCGGGCAGCCGGCGAAAAAGCCGGCCGCCCGGGCCGGCCCCGGGGCCCGGTTACTTGGCCCGGATGGCCTCCACCGGGTCCAGGTTGGCGGCGATGACGGCGGGCACGATGCCGGCCAGCACCCCGATGCCCACCGACACGAGCAGGCCCAGGGCCACGTTGCCGCCCGAGAGGAACAGCGGCAGCGCGTCCTGCGGCAACAGCGTGATCAGCCACACCAGCGCGATGCCCAGCCCCCCGCCGATCACGCACAAAAACACGGCCTCGAACAGGAACTGAAACAGGATGAAGAAGTTTTTGGCCCCCAGCGACTTCTGAATGCCGATGATGCCCGTGCGCTCGCGCACCGACACAAACATGATGTTGGCGATGCCGAAGCCGCCCACCAAAATGGCGAACGAGCCGATGACGCCCCCCGCAATGCCGATGATGCTGAACAGCTTGCCGATGGCCGAGGCAATCATCTCGGGGCGGTTCAGGGCGAAGTTGTCTTCCTGGCGGGGCTTGAGGCCGCGGATGTTGCGCATCACGCCCTGCATCTCGTACTCCAGGTTCAGCAGGCCGGGGTCGTCGTCGCGGCCCTTCACGCCGATGCTGGGGCTGGGGCCGCCCATGCCGGTGGCGCTCAGGGTGAACAGCTTGGCGAAGGCGTCGTAGGGCACCAGGCAATTGGTGTCGTTGCTGGGCGTGTCGAGGAGCTTCTTGCCTTCTTTTTTCATCACCCCGATCACCGTGTACTTCGCCCCGCGCACCTTGAACTCCTGCCCCAGCGCGTGGCCCTGCGGGAAGAGGTTGGCGGCGATGGTGGCCCCGAGGATGGCCACCGGGCGGGCGGCGTCCATCTCCTGCGGGGTGAAGTAGCGCCCCTCCTCGATGGGCACGCTGCTCACGGCGCGGTAGTCGTAGCTCACGCCCTGCAAGGCGCAGTCGGCCACCGAGTTGACGCCGGCCTTGAGGGTATTGCCGCCGCTGGCCGCGAAAATGGCCACGCCCTTGTTGTTGGGCCCCAGGCGGCGCTGCAGCTCCCGAAACTCGCGCTCGGTGGGCACGGGGCGGTTGAAATATTTCCACCACGGGTTGTCCGAATCGAACTTCCAGGGCCACTTGCCCACGTAAATCACCTTGTCGCCGACGAAGTCCATGCTGTGGCGCACGTTGGCTTCGAGCGAGTCGACGACGGCGAACACGGCGATGATGGCGAAGATGCCCACCGTGACGCCCAGCAGCGAGAGCACGGTGCGCAACACGTTGCCCCGCAGGGCGTCCCAGGCAAAACGGAGGCTTTCGAAAGTAAGGCGCAGGGCGAGCATGGAGTAAAGGTAGCGACGGCGGAAAAAGGCGGCGGGCGGCCGGCTTTTTCCCACTGGCGCGAGTTTAGCGCAACGAAGTGGAGCGTAACTCGTGCCCGGCCTTCGGGCGAGGCTGTGCCTCGCATGGAACGACTCGCCAGAACGACCCAGCGGCGCGGGGCCGCTGGCGCAGCAGTGGAGGCACAGCCTCCACGCCAAAGCCGGCACGAGTTACGCTTCACTGCGTTTCGCTAAACTCGCGCCAGTTCAGGCCAGTTTAGGGACGCTGCCACACGGCCGCCCTACGCCGCCTTGGCTTTGCGCACGGGCTTTTTCCGCTCGCTCTGGCGGGTGCCGCCGGCTACCTCGTACTGCGAGCTGTCGGCCCCGAACTTAAACTTCACGCCGTTCAGGGCGCGGGCGCTCCAGGCGGCCAGCTCCTGCTCTTGCTGTTTGAGCCGGTTGAGGAGGTCGTCGGCCGCGTTCAGGGCCTTGTTGTAATCGCTCAGCGTTTGGGCGGCCGCCGCCACGCGGGCGGTGCCTTCGGCGACGGAAATGGTTTCGCCCAAATCCAGCTTGGCGTCGATGGCCGCCAGTCCGTCCACGCGGGCCTGGGCTTTGGCGATGGGGGCAGATTCTCGGGCTTTGTAAGCCATAGCAGAAAGGAAAATAAATAGGTGAAAGAAAATTACCCCCGCAATATACCGGCGTTCTACGGTCGTGCTAATTCCCCCGCCTTTCGCCCCCGCAAAGCCCTTGGATGGGGATAGGCATCCGGATCCGGCAATAAGCCGTTTGCACAAGCAAATGAACCGTTTGCTTGTACGAACAGTCCTTTTGCACATGCAAACGGTTTATTTGTTCATCCAAACAGACCAATTGCATATACCATCGATGAATCTGCACATGCAAATGGCTGGATGGCATATGCAAACAGTTCATTCGCACGTACCCACCAGCCGTTTGGATGTCCATTCGGCCTTCGCCACCGCCGCGACGGGTGGTGTCGGGAGCCGCGGCAGGCGCTAGAGATACAGTGGGCAGATTTTGAAGCCACTATATGAATCCCCATTTCTTGCGCTTCCCCGCTTTTTCAAAAATTGGCTCAACCCAATAGTCGTTAAATAGAGTTGCCCAAGGTTGATATCCTGCATCAATTTTATAGAATTCCTGAAAGTTGATTCCTTGCTTAGTAGGCAACAGCAATTCTTGAATATGAATCGGTAACTCGTCAAACATCAGACCTTTGATTGGACGCGCTATCAAATGATAATCAATGCTATTATTACCAGGGCCAGGATTGATTTTGTCAAAAGAGATAAGACCTTTCTTAGCATAAAAAGCATACTGTTCAAAAGAAGTCCGTATCGTTTCCTTGTTAAAATACTTATCTAAAAGCGGGTTGATTTCCATTCCACTTGTGTCGGCAAGTGACTCAAAATAGCGCAATAGACTTTCGTTAGCTTCGGCTCGACTAGCTATAATTTCAGGGACAATAGCTCCGCCAGAACTAAATTCAGCTATGATGTTATCATTCCCTAACATAAACCAAGTAATATCCATGCCATATTGATAATCTAAGCTATAGTGCTGCATTGGATTTACGATATAATCAAGCTAGTAGAGATTTGTTACGAATTACAATGGGCAAAACGAAAGCACATAAAAGTAACCAAGCTTGGCTTTAATGCAGAGCAAATTGCATCCGCTTGGAGTAAAGGCCCCTGTTTTGCTCTCATCAACTGCCGTCGATTGAATATCCAGAACTTGCAGCTACACAAAAACCCCGCCCGCCCCGGCCGTACCTTTGCGGCCTATGAATCTGTTATCCGCCGAGAACATCTCGAAGAATTACGCCGACCGCTGGCTGTTTAAAGACCTCAACTTCGGCTTGCAGCAGGGGCAGCGCGTGGCCTTTGTGGGCATCAACGGCACAGGCAAAACCACGCTGCTGCGGGTGCTGGCCGGCCTCGAAACGCCCGATACCGGCTTGGTGAGCACCCGCAAAGGCATCCGCGTGACCTACCTGGGCCAGCAGCCGGTGTTCGACGAAAGCCTGAGCGTGGAGCAAACCATCTTCGCCAGCCAGAACGACACGCTCAAGGCCATCCAAGAGTACGAGCACGTCATCAACGACGCCGACCACAAGGCCGACGACCTCCAGCGCGTGCTCGAGCGCATGGACGCCCTCAACGCCTGGGACTACGAGGCGCAGGTGCAGCAGATTCTCGGCCGCCTGGGCATCCTCGGCGAGCTGCTGACGCGCAACGTGAGCCAGCTCTCGGGCGGGCAGCGCAAGCGCGTGGCCCTGGCCCGGGTGCTCATCGAAGAGCCCGACGTTTTGCTGCTTGACGAGCCCACCAACCACCTGGATTTGAGCACGATTGAGTGGCTCGAAAACCGGCTTTCCTCCCCCACCCTCACCCTGCTGATGGTGACCCACGACCGGTACTTTCTCGACAAAGTAGCCAACGAAATCGTGGAGCTCGACAAGGGCCAGATGTACCGCTACCAGGGCAACTACGCCTATTTCGTGGAGAAAAAGGCCGACCGCGAAATGCGCGAAACCGTGGAAGTAGAAAAGGCCCGCCAGCTCTTCAAAAAGGAGTTGGACTGGATGCGCCGGATGCCCCAGGCCCGCGGTACCAAGCAAAAAGCCCGCATCGACGCCTTCTACGTCACCAAGGAAAAGGCCAGCACCAACCTCAACAAGCAGCAGGTGGAGCTGAGCGTGAAAACCACCCGCCAGGGCGGCAAAATCATCGAAGCCGACAGCCTGAACAAGAAATTCGGCGACAACGTGGTGCTGAACGATTTCAGCTACGTCTTCAAGAAGAAGGACCGCATTGGCTTGGTGGGGCCCAACGGCGCGGGCAAATCGACGCTGCTCAACATGCTCACGGGCAAGCTCCAACCCGATTCCGGCACCATCGACGTGGGCACGAACACCGTGTTCGGCTACTACACCCAGACGGAGCTGGAATTCGACCCCTCGCAGCGCGTCATCGACATCGTGAAGGAAGTGGCCGAAGTGGTGGAGCTGGCCAACGGCGACGTGCTCACCGCCAGCCAGTTCCTCAACCTGTTCCTGTTTCCGCCCGCCCAGCAGTACACGCTGGTGAACAAGCTGAGCGGCGGCGAGAAGCGCCGCTTGCAGCTGCTGCGCGTGCTCATCAAAAACCCCAACTTCCTGATTCTCGACGAGCCGACCAACGACCTGGACCTGGCCACGCTCAACATTTTGGAAGACTTCCTGCTGCACTTCAGCGGCTGCCTGCTCATCGTGAGCCACGACCGGTACTTCCTCGACCACCTCGCCGAGCACCTGTTTGTGCTGGAGCCCGGCGGGGCCGTCCTCAACTTCCCCGGCAACTACACCGACTACCGCGAGTACCTCGAAGAGCGCGAAACCGAAGCCGCGCTGGAAGCCGAGGAAAAGGCTGCCAAAGCGGCCCGCGCCGCGGCCAAGCTGGCCCCCGCGCCGGCGGCCGCGCCCGCCCCGACGGCCCCCGCCAAGCGCCGCGCCACCTTCGCCGAGAAGAAAGAGTACGAGCAGCTGGAAGCCGCCATGGCCCGGCTCGAAATTGAGAAAACCCAAATCTTCAACGATCTGAATGGCGGCCGGGGCTCGCACACCGAACTGGCCGCCTGGGGGGCCCGCCTGCAAGCCGTGGAGAAAGAATTGGCCCAAAAAGAGGGGCGCTGGCTGGAGCTGGCCGAGCTCATCTAACCGCCGCGCGGCGCCCGGGACAAACGCCAAAAGGCCGGAGCAGCTGCTCCGGCCTTTTTTCAGGGCGAAAAACGGCGGGGCCTACGCCCCGACCAGGAGCTGCTCCTCGTGCTGGCTGACGTCGAGCCCCAGCTCTTCCTCCTCCTCCGACACGCGCAGCGGGGTGATGAGGTCGGTGAGTTTGAGCAGCGCAAACGAGGTGCCGAAGGTGAAAGCCGAGACCAGCACCAGGGCCAGCATGTGCGTCAGGAACAGGGCCGTACCGCCGTAGGCGAGGCCGTCGGTGGCGGCGGCGTTGACGGCCTTACTGGCGAAGATGCCGGTCATGATCAGCCCCACCATGCCGCCGATGCCGTGGCAAGGGAACACGTCGAGCGTGTCGTCGAGGCGCGATTTGGAGCGCAGGTGCGCAAAGAAGTTGCTCGTGACCCCGGCCACTGCCCCGATGAAGAGGCTTACCGGCACCGTGACGAAGCCCGAGGCCGGCGTGATGGCCACCAGCCCCACCACGGCCCCGATGCAGAAGCCCAGTGCCGAGAGCTTCTTGCCCCGCGCCACGTCGAACAGAATCCAGGCTATCCCGGCGGCCGAGGCGGCCACGTTGGTGGTAGCGAAAGCACTTACGGCCAACGGATTGGCGGCCCCGGCCGAGCCGGCGTTAAAGCCAAACCAGCCGAACCAGAGCAGGCCCGTGCCCAGCAGCACAAACGGAATATTGGCCGGGGGCAGCACTTGCTCGGCGGCGTGCAACTTGCGGGGTTTGAGGTAGATGGCCGACGCCAGGGCCGCCCACCCGGCCGACATGTGCACCACGGTGCCCCCGGCAAAGTCCAACACGCCCAGCTTGCACAGGAAGCCATCGGGGTGCCAGGTGCAGTGCGCCAGCGGGGCGTACACCAGCAGGCTGAAGAGCACGATGAACAGGATGTAGGCCTTGAAGTTGATGCGCTCGGCAAACGAGCCCGTGATCAGGGCCGGCGCGATGATGGCAAACTTCATCTGAAAGAAGGCGAACAGCGCCAGCGGAATGGTGGGCGCCAGCGCCCACGGCTTGCCGTCGAGCACGCCCCTGAAGAGGAAAAACGTGCGCGGGTCGCCCACGAAGCCGCCGATGGACGTGCCGAACGACAGGCTGAAGCCCACCACCACCCACAGCAGGCTGATGATGCCCATGGCCGCGAAGCTCTGCAACATGGTGGAAATCACATTTTTTGAATTGACCATGCCGCCGTAGAAGAAGGCCAGCCCGGGGGTCATGAGGAGCACCAGCGCGGTGGCGCACAGCATCCAGGCGGTGTCGCCCGAATTGATGCCCTCCGTGACGATTTTGGTGGGCAGCGCGGGCATGAAGGTGGCCAGCAGCCCCAGCGCCAGGAGGATGGCCAAGGGCACAAAATTGGGCTTTTGCATAGGGTCGGTAAATGGCTGGGAATGACGGTGACGAAGGCGAACGCTAGGAATTACCGGGGCCCTTGGTCAAAGAATACCAATGAACGAGTCGATAATTTTCAAAAATCAACATCCCTTTATTTGGACCCAATAACGGCAATATTTGTTGATAATTTCAGTAATTGGCATTGCATACGAGGGTCATATTACAAAATTTAGCCAAAATATCTGTTTCACCCTATCAAACACAGTGGGCAAATCCCTAAAAGTATAATTATTAAAATTACCCCAGCCGTGGCACATTGTCGGGACTAACCGCCTTGAGACTATTTTAGAGGGCCGGGCGTCCTGCGCCCGGCGAACCCCACCGGGCAGCGGTGGTTCAAACAAAAGGGCGCAGGGGCGGGGCCCGAACTTGGTGAAGTCCGCGCCCCGCCCCTGCGCCATCCGGCAGTGGCACTCAAAACCCA
>JANXOE010000215.1 GCA_025353745.1 Hymenobacter sp. | reverse complement strand
CGACTGGAGCATCAGCACCAAATCTTTTTCCGGCGAAAACGGCAAGCTCAAAAAACTGCACGGCATTCGGGTCGAATGGGCTGCGCCCGACGCAAGCGGACGGCGCAAAATGGAGGAGGTTCCGGGATCCGAGTTCGAGATCGAAGTCGACCTGGTTCTGCTCGCTCTGGGATTCCTGCATCCGCAGCAAGAAGGTCTCCTGGCCGACCTGGGAGTAGAACTGGATGCGCGCGGCAATGTCAAATCCGACAGCCACTACGCCAGCAGCCGACCGGGCGTCTTTGCCTGCGGCGACATGCGCCGGGGACAGTCGCTGATCGTCTGGGCCATCGCCGAAGGCCGCGAAGCCGCCCGCCAAATCGACTTGTTCCTGATGGGCCAAACGGCCCTGCCGAGCAAAAACGCGGTGGGGATGTTTGCGTGAAGTATTCCAACATTGATTAAAGCAGCAGGGGCCCCGGAAGTAATTGCTCCCGGGGCCCCTCCTGCTTTAATCAATGTTGGAATGCGAATTGAAATTGTTGTCTCACTAACTTAAAAGGAGTAGTGTTTCTTAATCGGAAAGAGCTTTCGAATGTGATTGAATAAAAAGAGACGAGTGAAAGCCCAATAATTAACATTCCAAATAAGGTTGAGAATCTATAACTTTTTATCTTTAATCCGGCTCTGTTAACAATTTTAAATACCAGTAATATTAAAACCAAATCGATCGTTAAATTCAATAGCAATGGCCCCACGTATACATCATAACAGAAGGAACAAGCGTATGAATTAGACCTGAATGCGAAAGGAAAGCCGTAGAGTCTGTCGTATCCCCCATCATCTGTTATCACCACACGCTCAACAGTTATTAACCGAAATAACAATAGTGTTGCAGGTAAGTAATATTGTAGCCATTTACTGTTCGATAGATGCTGCTTCATGTATCAATATTATTGATATTAATTTTTAATCTATCAAATTTAATTTCGGAAAGCTCGCCCGAACTGGCGCGAGTTTAGGCGAAGCCGTAACTCGTGCCGATTATGACTTGGAGGCTGTGCCTCCAATGCCGCGCCAGCGGCAAACCGGAACCGCGCCGCCTGGCTTCTTCCGATTCCATCGTTCTGTTGCGAGGCGCAGCCTCGCCCGAATGGTAGGCACGAGTTACGGCTTCGCCTAAACTCGCGCCAGTTGGTTCGCCTAAACTCGCGCCAGTTGGGGTCCACGCTGCTTTCACCCCACCAACCCGAGCACGTCGCGCAGCGCGCCAATCTCGTGCCGGGGCCCCAGGGCCCGGCAGGTAGCGGCGTCGCCGAAGCCGTAGGCGGCCCAGCAGGCGGGCAGGCCGGCGTTGCGGGCGAAGAGCAGGTCGGAGGGCGTGTCGCCGATCATGAGCATGTCGGCGGCGGGGGTGGGGGCGAAGTGGGGCTGCAGCACGTCGCGGAATAGGGCGGGGTCGGGCTTCGGCGTCCAGGGCCGGCCGGGCACGCTGCCCTCGCCCACAACGAGCGACACGAACCGGCGCAAGTCGAGCCGGTCGAGGGAGTTGCAGAGCGAGCTGATGCCCTTGTTGCTCACCACGGCGATGCTTCGGCCTTGGGCTTGCAGCTGCGCCAGCACGGCGCGGGCCCCGGGGAAGGGCGTCACCAGGGCCTCGCCCTCGGCCTCGTAGAGGGCGCGGTAGGCGGGCACCCAGGCGGCCACGTCGGCGGCGGGGCCCTCGGGGTGCAGGGCTTGCAGGGTTTCGCGCATGGGCAGGCCCAGGGTCACGATGCCGTCGAGCGCGGACTGGCTGGGCACGGGCGCGTGGTGCACCTCAAACGTGCGGCGCAGGCTGTAGTAGATGGCCGCACGGGTGTCGCAGAGCGTGCCGTCGTAATCAAATAGCAAAACGGAATAGGGCATGCGAAAAGAAAATAGGAGCGCAGGCGCTGCCGCTGCCCGGGCTCGGAAAGTGTTTTAATCCTCAAATTAAGCCCCCGAAACCCCCGCCGGCCCGCCCGGTTATACAGGGCCCTCCCAAACGGACAGCAATCGTCATGGAATCCATCAAAGGAAAAATCGCGCTGGTGACCGGCGCCGGCAAAGGCATTGGCCGGGCCGTGGCCGTGGCCCTGGCCCGCGAAGGCGTGCACGTGGGCCTGCTGGCCCGCACCGAAAGCCAGCTCCAGGAAGTAGCCCAGGAGCTGCAAGCCCTGGGCGTGCGCACCGCCGTGGCCCCCGCCGACGTGGCCGACCGCGCCGCCGTGGAAGCCGCCGTGGCGTACATCCGGCAAGCCCTGGGGCCCGTCGACATCTTGGTTAACAACGCGGGCATCGGCACGTTTGCCAAGTTTCTCGACATGGCCCCGGAGGCGTGGGAAGAGATTGTGCGGGTCAATTTGTTTGGCGTGTATTACGTGACGCGGGCCGTGCTGCCGGGCATGATCGAACGGCAAACCGGCGACATCGTCAACGTGGCCTCGACGGCCGGGCAGCGCGGGGCGGCGGGCACCAGCGCCTACAGCGCCAGCAAGTTTGCCCTGCTGGGCCTCACGGAATCGCTGATGCAGGAGGTGCGCAAGCAGAACATCCGCGTGTCGGCCCTTACGCCGAGCACCGTGGCCACGGAGCTGGCCATCGGCAACCACCTCACCGACGGCAACCCCGACAAGGTGATGCAGGCCGAGGACCTGGCCGAATTAATTATTGCCCAGCTCAAGCTCAACCGCCGCGTTTTCATCAAGGAAGCCGGCATGTGGAGCACCAACCCCTAGCGGCCGGGCCGGCGGCCGGTTGTAAACTTGCGCGGGGGCCCTGCCCGGGGCCCCGCAGCTACCAATCGCCTCCCCCCGCCCATGAAAGCCAAAGCTCTGTTGTTCTGTTTGCTCGGCCTGCTGCTTGGCCCGTCCGGGCGGGCCCGGGCGCAAGCCGTGGCCGCCGCGGACGGGCCCCTCACCGCCCCCCAGCGGCTGACCGTGCAGCGCCTGGCCACCGCCGGGTTTGCCGCCCGCGGCTTCCTGCTCGACCGCGACGTGCGCGGGCCCCAGGACGACGACGCCCTGGCCCTCGACAAGGCCGTGGCGGCCATGCAGCTCCTGCGCGTGCCGCTGCACCTCACCGGCACCTACGCGCCGGCGCGCACCGTGGTGGTGGGCGGCCCCTACGTGCAGTTCATCGGCGAGGGCGTGGTTTTCAGCGGCAAAAGCGAGGCGGCCCGCCGCATCGACGGCCCCACGCCGCCCGACCTGCGCTACCCCACCGCCGCCGACCCCGGCCCGCTCAGCGGCGCCTGCTTCTACTTCACCCGCACGGTGTATTACAGCAAATTCGTGGGCCTGACGTTTCAGGATTTTCGCTACGCGCTGGCGTTTTTGCAAACCCATAACTCGCCCACGTTCAACGAGTGCGCGTTCAATTTCTGCAACGCCGGCATCGTGTGCTACCAGGGCAGCCAAAACTACAGCCTGCTGAACTGCCGCGGGGTGGCGCTCGGCACCGCCTTTATCGGCAGCGCCACGTGCTTCCCCCAGGGCAGCCCCTACGCGGGCACCGACAACTATTACACCGACGGCTTCCGCTGGCAGAACGTGGGCGGCTACGGCAGCTTCGGCACCCAGGTGCAGGCCGACTTTGACCGGTTTTTCGTCGCCAGCATCCTGCGCCCGAGCGCGCCGTCGTTTCCCGGCCCCAACAAAAACGTGCTCTACGCCGACGGCAGCGGCCGGCCCTACGGCGACAACAGCTTTTACGCGCAGCCCACCGGCCGGGTCGTTTTCCTGCCCTTCCGCAACGGGCGCGGGTGCAACACGCTCACCATCGACAACATCGACGTGCGCGGCGTTTCGCCCCGCGGCCTGGCCCTGGTGAACACCGAAATCACGCAGCTGCTGCTCGGGGCCATCGGGTGGGAGCGGGCCGGCGACAAGCAGGCGTCGCGCGTGGCCGTGTTCCAGTTCGGGGCCATCAAGGCCGGGCAGTACAACCCCGCCCTCATCAACGACGACGTCACGGCCCTGGGCCACCCGCTGATGGAAGTGACCCGCCGCGGCGGCGCCGGCGGGGTTTCGCGGCTCACCGTGCCCGGCGCGGCCGGCCCGCGCTGACCGGCCGTGCGCCCGGGCGAAAAACGCGAAGCGTTCGCCGTGAGGCAAGCCGGCGGTTGGGCCGGCGTTGGGTGTGAACCCCCGTCGGCTTTAGGCCGATAGTTTGCGGTGGGCTTGCTGCGCCCGCCAATGCGCGGGGCCAAACTTTCGGACGTAGATGAGAAGGGCGTTCTTGTAGTAGTCGCGGGCGGCCCCGGCGTTCTGTTGGCGCCGCGCCACGTCGCCGCGCGCTTCGCTGAGGTTGCCGAACAAGTCGTGGTCCGGGGGCAGGGCGGCGTCCGCAATTTGCTGGGCGCGCTCAATCAACGCCGACGCTTCCGCCAGCCGGCCTTGCCGGATTCGGAGCAGGGCGAAGTTGAGGCAGACGGTGGCCGTGGCGGGGTGCTGCGCGCCGAACAAAGCGTCCTGGAGTGCCAGGGCCCCCGCAAACAAGGAATCGGCCCGGGCCCAGTGCCGCTGCTCGGTGGCCAGCAAGCCCAGGCCGTTCCAGGCGGCGGCGGTTGTGGGGCTGCGCAGCTGGTCGAACCGGGCGTTGATGGCCAGGGTTTGGCGGTACTGCGCGCCGGCCGTCGCCCACCGGCCCGCGGCGTAGCTCACGTCGGCCGCCACGTTGAGCAGGCCCGTCTGGCCCGGGCGGCTGAGCGTTTCGCCGCGGGCCAGCTGCGCCAGGGCCCCGGCGACGTGCTCCTGGGCCGCCGGCAAATTACCCCGCACCAGGGCCAGCTCGGCCAGCTCGGCGTGTGCCTCCATTGTTTCGCTCTGTTCGGCGTCGTGCTGGTAAGTGGCGAGTACTTCGGCGTACTGCCGGGCCGCCGCGTCGTACTTGCCCAGGGCTTGGTCCACGCCGGCCAGCACCCCCTCGCATTGAGCGTACTGCGTCGCTTTGGTCCCCATTTTGCGCACGACCAGCGACTGGGCCGTCTCGGCTTGCTGCCGTGCCAGCGGATAGGCTCCCCGCACCAGGTTGTTCTTGGCCAGCAGCAGCTCGCAGCCGTAAACCGGTGCCCAGTAGGTGTCGCCGAGGGCTTGGTAGTAGCGCAGGGCGGTGCGCCACATTTGGTCGGCGGGGGCGTACCGGCCCTGCTTAAAATAGCACGTGCCGGTGTACAACCGCAGGAGGCCCCGGCTGGCGGAGTCGCCGGCGGGCAGCGCCAGGGCCCCCAGCGTGCGTTGCGCCGGCCGGAGGCTGTCGAGCGCGAGGTAGGCAAGCACCAAGTTGAGGCTGTTCGCCAACCGCGCGGCCGCCGCGTCTGGCCCGGCCTGGGTGGCCAACAACCGGTTGGCCCGTTGGTAAAGCCGCGCCGAGGGCCCCCAGTGCCGGCCCGCCGCCTGCGAGCGCGCCAGGTCGGCGATAAACCGCGCCGTGTAAACGTCGGGGGCCGGATGCGCGCGGTTGTAAGCGCCCAGCGCCCGCCCGAACAGGGAATCGCTCTGCGCCGGCCGGTGCAGCTTCAGGCAGCATAACCCCAGATTCTCGAGGGACCACGCTTTTTCTTCCTCCCAAAACAACGCGGGCGGCCCGTCGTCCAAGCGGTCGTCGCTGCGCGCCAGGAAGGCGTGCCCGAGCCGGTAGCTGCGCAGCGCCTCCGCGTATTTTGCCTGGCTGTAGGCGGCGTCGCCCAGGCAGCGGTACGCCTTGTACAAATTGGTGTAAGTCATGCTGACCCGTCGGCGCTCGGCGAGCGAGTCGTGGCCCAGCCACCGGTTGCCCGCGGCGTAGCTCCTCCGCGCATACGCAACCGCGGCGGGGCCGTCTTTTTCCGCCAATGCCTGGTCCGTCCGCTGGGCGTAGTCGAACATGCGCAGGTTGTCGAGCAGGTACGGCTGGTCTTGGTTGAGCGCGAACAAAACGGCCCGGTAGGCGGCCAACGTGACCGGGCAGTACGCGAAAACTGCAACCACTCCGAACACCGCGGCGGCCCGCACGAAAAGCGGCCGGTAGGCCGCCACGCGGTCCGGCGCCCGCCGGTGGGCGAGCAAGTACGCCCCCAGCCCCAGGCAAACCAACCCGGGCAGCACCGGCCCCAACTGCTCGAACGAGCCCCGGCGCAGTCGGAAGCTGTTGACCGAGTCGATGAGCGCGACGGCGAAACCGATGCCGGCCGCCACCCGCACCCAGGCCACGGGGCCCGGCCGCCGCCGAAACAGCCAGTAAGCCCCGAACCCGTAGGCCATGGCCAGGACCCAGACGCACAGGATGATTACGTTAGAATCGGACGCGGAGGCCACAACGGCCACGGCCGCGAGGCCCAGCAGCGAAATTTTTTCGAAGAGGGTCATTGCACGGGGAGGAATACGGCGGCGAATATCCATCCCAAAAGCTCGTCCATACCCCGCCGGATCCGGCCCGGGCGCGGGCAGCGCCGCCGTTTGCAATGCCCTTGGCCCAACTTGGTAGGCACAAGCGCTGGGCCGTTTATCCAACGGCTGGGACGACAATTGCCGAATCCACCCTAAAACCCGACTGATGGACAAATAAAAAGGCCGTTTCCTGGTAGGAAACGGCCTTTTAGGTAGCGGGGATAGGACTCGAACCTATGACCTTTGGGTTATGAGCCCAACGAGCTACCAACTGCTCCACCCCGCACTGTTTGGTAGGACAAAGGTAAGCAAATTATTAAGAAATACCACCCGGCAGCCCTAAAAGACACCAAAAACGGGCCGACTGGGTGAGTATCAGGCCCAAAAAAAGCGAAGGCGGGGCCGGCGCGGCTACTTTTGCGGGCCTTTCCCCTGCTTATGTCCGCTCCCCGCCCGGCCGCCCTGAGTTTTATTTTCGTCACCGTGCTCATCGACGTGATCGGGCTGGGCATCATCATCCCGGTGCTGCCCAAGCTGCTGGAGCAGCTCACGGGGCAGGGCATCAGCCGGGTGTCGGAGTACGCGGGGTGGCTGTCGTTTGCCTACGCGGGGGCCCAGTTTCTGTGCGCGCCGGTGGTGGGCGGCCTCAGCGACCGGCTGGGGCGGCGGCCGGTGCTGCTGGCCTCGCTGCTGGGCCTGGGGCTGGACTACGTGTTCCTGAGCTTGGCGCCCACGCTGGCGTGGCTGTTCGTGGGGCGGGTGCTGGCGGGCATCACGGGGGCGAGCTTCACCACGGCCACGGCCTACATTGCCGACGTGAGCCCGCCCGAAAAGCGGGGCCAGAACTTCGGGCTGGTGGGGGCCGCCTTCGGGGTGGGCTTCATCATCGGGCCGGCGCTGGGCGGGGTGCTGGCCACCTGGGGGCCCCGGGTGCCGTTCATGGCGGCGGCGGCCCTGAGCCTGTGCAACTTCCTCTACGGCTTGTTCATACTGCCCGAGTCGCTGCCGGCGGCGCGGCGGCGCCCCTTCGCCTGGGCGCGGGCCAACCCCGTGGCCTCGCTGCTGCGGCTGGGGCGCTACCCGGTCATCCTGGGCCTGGCGGCGTCGCTGGTGCTGATTTACCTGGCCGGCTCGGCCACGCAGTCGGTGTGGACGTTCTACACCATCTACAAGTTCGGCTGGGGCCCCCGGCTGGTGGGCTACTCGCTGGGGGCCGTCGGCTTGTTCACGGCCCTGGTGCAGGGCGGGCTGGTGCGGGTGGCCCTCCCGAAGCTGGGCGCGCCGCGGGCCATCGTGACCGGCCTGCTGTGCTACGCGGCGGGGTTTGTGCTGTTCGCGTTTGCTTCGCGGGGGTGGATGATGTTCGCCTTTCTGGCCCCCTACTGCCTGGGCGGCATCGCGGGGCCGGCGCTGCAGGGCACCATTTCGGCCCAGGTGCCGCCCACCGAGCAGGGCGAGCTGCAAGGGGCCCTCACCAGCCTGCTGAGCGCGACCGGCGTGGTGGGGCCCCTGTTGATGACGCACTTGTTCGCCTACTTCACCGGGCCCGGCGCGCCGGTGCAGTTCCCGGGGGCGCCGTTTGCGCTGGGGGCCGTGCTCACGCTGGCCAGCGCCGGGCTGGCCCTGCGCACGCTGCGCCGCACGCGGGCAGCCGGGACGGTGGCCGGGGCGGTGGCACGGTCGTAGCTTTGGTACATTACCAAAATATATCCGCTGGCTTATGCCCGAACTGGTACCCTTGCTTGAGCTTGCCTACCGCGCCGACCTCGACATTTTGGTGGGGCGCTGGGGCTATCAGCCCGATCCCGCCGCCCTGCCTGCCGCCTACGAGCAGCTGACGGCCAGCGCGCACGCGGCGGGCTCCCGCTTTTGGTTGCAGGACATCCGCCGCCGCTCCGTCAACGACCCGGCTACCACGCAGTGGCTGCTCGCCGAGTACTTCCCCGCCCTGGCCGCGCAGCTCGGGCCGCAGCTGTGCGTGGCCTACCTCACCAGCCCCGCCCTGCACCAAGCCATTCGGGAAGCGCCCGGCTTTGCCGACGTCGATTCCTACGCGGGGCGGCCGTTTGCGCTGGCCTTTTTCGGCGAAGAAGGCGCGGCCGTGGCCTGGCTGCACGCCCAGCAGCAAAGCCAGCGCGTGGCCCGCTAGCCGCCGGCCCGCGCCCGGTTTGCTGTCAATGCAAACGTTTTGCCTGCCGGCAAATAATTCGGAGCTGCGAACCAGCCGCGACGCGGCACAAAGCGGGGTTGGGCTGCCTGCTGGCAGGGCCCCTGGTCGTGGCCCTGGGCTGTTTTGCCGCCCAGGCGCAGGCCGTGGCACCTGTCTTGCAACGGGCGGCAAAGTCTTTCTCATCACCACCAAATCCAACGCAAAAACGCCGGAAGTGCAGGCGTTTAACAAAAAATACAGCGGCGTGCAGCCCCTTGGGCCGGCGCTGGCCTGAATCCCTCAAAAGTTTTTGGATGGCTGCACCACGGGCGCAACGGCCCGGGTGGGGCCCTCAGCCGGCCAAAATGCGGGCCGTGACCAGCAGCTGGCCCACGTGGCGCTGGGTGTGCTCGGCGGCGTGCACCAGCAGGCCGATGACGGTGGACGGCAGCGCCGCCCGGCCCACCGGCCGGTACTCGGTGAGCGTGGCTTCGGGGGTGCGGTGCAGCTGGGCCAGGGCCCGCTCCACGGCGTCCCCGAAGTTTTTTTGGAGCGCGGCCACCTGCGCGGCGGGGGGCGCGGCGGCCGCGGCGGGGCAGCCTTCGGCGGCAAGGTAGGCCAGCTGGGCGGGGCTGAGGGCGCGGGCCCGGGCGTAGGTGAGCAGGCGGTCGAGCACGCCGGCCAGGTGCTGGAGGTGGAAGCCCACCGAGGCCACGCCGGCCGGCCGCGCCCACAGCTGCGCGGCGGGAAAGGCGGCCAGGGCGGCGGCCACGTCGCTTTCGGCCTGGCGCAGGGCGTGGGCCACGGGCTGGAGCAGGGGCGGCACGGCGGGCAGGGGCCCCCGCAGCCACACTTCGGGAAGGTGGTCGGGCATGGTGGGGAGGCACGTAGTGGCCGGGCACACAACCGCCCCGGCGCGAAATCTTCCCGCCCGGACGGCCCTGGCCCCGTACTTTTGCGGTCTATGTCCGCTCCCCTCCCCGCCGAAAGCCTGCTGGCCGCTGCCGCGCAGTTCGGCACCCCGCTCTACGTGTACCAGGCCGAAACCATCACCCGGCAGTACAACCGGCTGAAAACGGCCTTCACCGGCCACCCCACGCGGCTGTTCTACGCCTGCAAGGCCCTCAGCAACCAGGCCGTGCTGCGCCACATGCTAGCCCTGGGCGCGGGCCTCGACTGCGTGAGCCTCAACGAGGTGCGGCTCGGGCTGCACGCCGGCTTTGCGCCGGAGAACATCCTGTTCACGCCCAACGGCGTCACGTTTGCCGAAATCGTGGCCGCCAAGGACCTGGGCGTGCACCTGAACATCGACAACATCTCGATGCTGGAGCGCTTCGGCACCACGTTTGGCGGGAGCTACCCGGTGTGCATCCGCCTGAACCCGCACATCGAGGCGGGCGGCAACTACAAAATCTCTACCGGCCACATCGACAGCAAGTTCGGCGTCAGCATCCACCAAATGCGCCACCTTGAGCGCGTGGTGAAGGGCACCGGCCTGCGGGTGCGCGGCCTGCACATGCACACAGGCTCGGAAATAAAGGACGTGGACGTGTTCCTGAGGGCCCTGGAGGTGCTGTTCGAGGCCGCCCGCCGTTTCCCCGACCTGGAATTTCTGGACCTGGGCTCGGGCTTCAAGGTGCCCTACAAGCCCGGCGACGTGGCCACCGACCTCGACGAGCTGGGCCGCCGCGTGACGGACGCTTTCGCCGAATTCGAGCAGGAATACGGCCGGCCGCTGCAAGCCTGGTTCGAGCCGGGCAAGTACCTGGTGAGCGAAAGCGGCTTCCTGCTGGTGCGCGTGGCCGTGGTGAAGCAGACGCCGGCCACGGTGTTCGCCGGCGTCGATTCGGGGTTCAACCACCTCATCCGGCCCATGTTCTACGACTCCTACCACCACATCACCAACCTGAGCCACCCCGAGGGCCCCGAGCGCGTGTACACCGTGGTGGGCAACATCTGCGAAACCGACACCTTCGCCTGGGACCGCCGCCTGCCCGAAATCCACGAGGGCGACCTGCTGGCCTTCCACAACGCCGGGGCCTACGGCTTCGAGATGAGCAGCAGCTTCAACGCCCGCGTGCGCCCCGCCGAGGTGCTGCTCGAAAACGGCGCGCTCCGCCAAATCCGCCGCCGCCAAACGTTCGAAGACCTGCTGGCCGGGCAGGAGTAAATTAATTAAAATTCAAAAATGAAGAATTAAAAATTAGCGCTGAAATTTAATTCTGTCCTAATTTTTAATTCTTCATTTTTAATTTTTAATTAATCCCGCTACCCGTTCATCACCCGCTCCTGGCGCAGCACCGACTCCAGGTGAACGGCTTCCATGTACCGCTCCACGAAGGCTTCGGTGAGGCCCACCTGGGCCCCCTGGCGCTTGCTGCGCTCCAGAATTTCGGTCAGGCGGCCGGTTTGGAGGATGGTGATGTCGTTTTCCTTCTTGTACTGCCCGATTTTTTCGGCCACGGCCATGCGGCGGCCCAGCAGCAGCAGCACCTCGGCGTCGAGGTTATTGATTTGCTCGCGCAGGCCGGCCAGGGCCGTCAAAAATTCTGCTTTGTCGGTGGTTTCGTGGCGCCACACCAGGTCGTGGATGAGCTGGCCGAGCACTTCGGGCGTGATTTGCTGCTTGGCGTCGCTCCAGGCGTTGTCGGGGTCGCGGTGGCTCTCGATCATCGTCCCGTCGAAGTCCAGGTCCAGGGCCTGCTGGGCCACGGCAAACAGCGTGTCGCGCCGCCCGCAAATGTGGCTCGGGTCGTTGAGGATGGGCAGCTCGGGCATCCGGCGCTTCATTTCGATGGGCAGGTGCCACATCGGCGCGTTGCGGAAATCGGGGTTGCCGTAGCTTGAAAAGCCCCGGTGGATCAGCCCCACCTGCTTCAGCCCGGCCTTTTGCAGGCGCTCGACGGCCCCCGCCCACAGCTCCAGTTCGGGGTGAATCGGGTTTTTCACCAGCACCGGCACCGCCACGCCGCGCAGGGCGTTGGCAATTTCCTGCACCGAAAACGGGTTGCCCGTGGTGCGCGCGCCCACCCACAGCAGGTCCACGCCGAAGGCCAGGCAGTCTTCCACGTGCTTGGCGGTGGCCACCTCCACGGCCACGGGCAGGCCGGTCAGCTCGCCGGCTTTTTTCAGCCAGGGCAGGCCCTTGGCGCCCACGCCCTCGAAGCCGCCGGGCTTGGTGCGGGGCTTCCAGATGCCGGCGCGCAGGGCCTGCACCTTGCCGGTGGCGGCCAGGCGCTGGCAGGTTTCGAGCACCTGGTCTTCGGTTTCGGCCGAGCAGGGCCCCGAGATGAGGAACGGCTTGTCGTTGGGTTGGCGGTTGAAAAGGTCGCGGAACATGGTTTTTGGTGGTTAGTGCTTAGGGTGTTGTTATTGATGTTTGGGCCCGGGCGGCCGGCTTTTCGCCGGCCGCCCGGTAATCGCCGGGGCAATGAGGGCCCCCGCCAACGATTCAACGATTAGCGGGCGGGCGGCGGGAAAGCCGCCCGCCCGCCGCGAAGGCCGGCTACGGAATAATCTTGCGGATGTGGTTGGCCTGGTGAATCTGCTCCGCGAGCCCGGCGTAGTCTTCGCGCGCCAGCAGCTCGCGCAGGTGCCGGAGCTGGTGCAGGTGCTCGTCGAGCACATCCAGCACGTTCAGCCGGTTTTGGCGGAAGATGGGCACCCACATGGCCGACGAGCTTTTGGCCAGCCGCACCGTCGAGGCAAAGCCGCCGCCGGCCAGGTCGAAAATGCGCTGCTCCTCCTTTTCTTTCTCCAACACCGTGAGGGCCAGGGCAAAAGACGTGATGTGCGAGATGTGCGACACGTAGGCCGCGTGCAAGTCGTGGGCCGCCGCGTCGAGGTAGAGCAGCCGCATGGGCAGGGCCTGGTAAATTTTTTCCACCAGCTGCACGGCGTCGGGGTCGCTGTGCGCCACGTCGCAGAGCACCACGGTTTTGCCTTCGTAGAGGCCCGGCACGGCCGCGTCGGGCCCCGAATTTTCGGTGCCGGCCATGGGGTGGGTGGCCACGAAGCGGCCCCGGCGCGGGTGCCCGGCCACGGCCGCCAGCAGCGCCGCTTTGGTCGAGCCCACGTCGATCACGGTTTGGCGGGGGCCGGTGGCGTCGAGCACGCGCGGGAGCACGGCCAGCATGGCGTCCATCGGCACGGCCACCACCACGAAGTCGGCGCGGCGCACGGCGGCGGGCAGGTCGGCGGCGATTTCGTCGACCAGGCCCAGCGCCAGGGCCCGGTGGGCGTGGTCGGGGCCCTCCTCCACGCCGATGAGGTGCGCGGCCAGCCCGTGCTGGCGCAGGCTGAGGGCCAGCGAGCCGCCGATGAGTCCGAGGCCGATGATGGTGACGGTCATAACTTGGGGGCTTGCCAGGTGGTGCCGGTTGCTGCGATTTCCAGCGGATGCATTGCCTTCACCCGGGCCAGCGCTTCGCGCAGCACGCTTTCCGGCTGGCACAGGCTGGCCCGGACGTAGCCCTGGCCGTTGCTGCCGAAGATGCCGCCGGGCGTCAGAAACACCCGGGCTTCGGCCAGCACGGCGTCGCTCAGGGCGTAGCCGTCGGCGAAGGCGGCCGGCACCGGGGCCCAAATGAACAGGCCCACCTGGCCGGGGGCCGGCGCGCAGCCCAGGGCCCGCAGCAGCTCGATGACCAAGGCGCGGCGGCCGCGGTACGTGGCGTTCAGGTCCTCAAACCAGTCGTCGCCGAGCGCCAGGGCGGCCACGGCGGCCTGCTGCACGGGCAGGAACATGCCCGAGTCCATGTTGCTTTTGAAGCGGAGCACGGCGGCCAGCAAATCGGCCCGGCCCACCAGGGCCCCCACGCGCCAGCCGGCCATGTTGTGCGACTTGCTGAGCGAGTTCAGCTCCAGGGCCACGGCGCGGGCGCCGGGCACCGACAAGAGGCTGGTCGGCGGCGTCTCGTTGAGGATGAAGCCGTACGGGTTGTCGTGGACCAGCAGAATGTCGTGGGCCGTGGCAAATTCCACCAGCCGCGCCAGAAACGGCCGGTCGGCGGCCGTGCCGGTGGGCATGTGCGGGTAGTTCACCAGCATCATTTTCACGTTCGACAGGTCGGTGCGGGCGAGGGCCCCCAGGTCGGGCAGCCAGCCGGTGGCCGCGGTGAGGGCGTACTCGCGCACCTCGGCCCCGCAGATTTCGGCCACCGCGCGGTAAGTCGGGTAGCCGGGGTTGGGGATGAGCACCGCGTCGCCGGCCTCCAAAAACGTCATTCCAATGTGCATCAGGCCCTCTTTCGAGCCCAGCAGCGGCAGGATTTCCGTGGCCGGGTCCAGGGCCACGCCGTAGCGGCGCTGGTAAAAACCGGCCAGGGCCCCGCGCAGCGCCGGCGTGCCCTGGTAGCTCTGGTAGCCGTGGGCGCCGGGCCGCGCCGCCGCGGCCGCCAGGGCCGCCGTCACGCTCGGGTGGGGCGGCAAATCGGGGCTGCCGATGCCCAGGCTGATGATGTCGGCCCCCGCCGCGTTGAGGGCCGCCAGCTCGCGCAGCTTCCGCGAGAAGTAGTATTCGCCGGTGTGGGCCAGGCGGCTGGCGGGGGAGACGTTCATCTTAATATTGATAAAGAAAGAAAAAAGTGAAAAATCGGCCTTGTCATAAACCCGGGCTTGTCATTCCGAGCGCAGCGAGGAATCTGGGATAATCGTCAACCCAGATTCCTCGCTGCGCTCGGAATGACAGCCGATTTTTGCATGGCCAGGGCCATGTCGCCCCGCCGATAAATTCCCAGCACCCGAAGCTCTTCCGTCACGGCGGGCAGCTCGCGCAGCAGCGCTTCGAGCTGGGCCGGATCGTCGAATTCCACGTCGGCGTGGAAACCGTAGTGCCAGGGCCGGCCGGGGCGCGGGCACGACTGCAGCTTGCTCAGGTTGAGGCCGTAGGCGGCCACCAGCATGAGCACCTGGGCCAGGCAGCCCGGCGCGTGCGACGTGTAGAAGTACAGCGACGCCTTGTCGGGCCGGGCCCCGGGCCGGGCCTCCGGGGCCCGCTCCAGCACCAGGAAGCGCGTGTAGTTGTGCGGGTCGTCGTGGATGGCGGAGGCCAGCCGCTGCAACCCAAAAGCAGCGGCCGCCTGGGCCCCAGCCACCACGGCCACGCCCGGCGGGCGGTGCTCTGCCAGCAGTTGGGCGCTCAGGCCGGTGTCCTCGGTTTCGACGAGCAGCCAGTGCGGGTGGCGGGCCAGGAAATCGCCGCACTGGCGCAGGGCCATCGGGTGCGAGTGCACGGCACGCACGTCGGCCAACGCGGTGCCGGGCAGCGCCAGCAGGTGCTGATGGATGGGCAAGTACACCTCGCCGGTGACGACGAGGGCCGCCCGCTCCAGCAGCAGGTAATTGGGCAGGATGCTGCCGGCCAGCGAGTTTTCCATGGCCATGAGGGCGGCGTCGGCGCGGCCATCAGCCACCTGGGCCACCACCTCGCCGAAGGTGGCGCAGAAATTCAGCGCCGGCGCCGCCCCGAAATATTGCCGGGCGGCGACTTCGTGGAAACTGCCTTGAAAACCTTGGATGGCAACGTGCGCGGGCATGGCGGGGAAATAAAAAGGGGCATGAAAAAAGGCCTCCGGGGGTCCGGGGCCTTGGCGTTGGTGGGGGTGCTTTTCAGGTTAGCATCCGCAACGGCAGGCCCGGCTCTTCTCAAAAAAGAAGCAGTAGCGGTAGCCGAAATAATAAAAAGCGGGGGCCAAAAGCATCACAAGCGAAAAAAACGGCATTAAAAAAGCGCCTCCCGAAGAACGAGCGGCGCTAGCAGGGGCTACACGGGGGCTCGTTCTACGCGGTGGCGTAAAAATAATAAAAACCAAAAAAGAAGCCGGTGCGGAGCATGAGGAGCGGGTTTGCCAAGGCAAGTTGCGCCGGGTTGGCGGGAAAACCAAATTAAGAAAGAGATTTTTTAAAAATTTCTTTCGTTTGGCCGGGCCCCGGCGCCAGTGCGCCGGGGCTCGGGCCGCGTCGGCCGGGCTACGCCGGCTCCTCCGTGGGCGGTGCGCCGCGGAAGGCATCCATTTTGCTTGCGGCGGGTAGCTTTACCGGGCGGTTCTCTTTGGCCGACAGGTAGATGGCCTCCATGATGCGTTGGTCTTGCAAGCCTTCTTCGCCGGGGGTATAGGGCGTTTTGTTCTGGCGCACGCACTCGGCCATGTGGTCCATTTCGAGGGCAAACTGGTCTTTGTCGGGGTTGCTGGGCTGCTCGGTGAGCTGCTTGCCGCCGGGGGCGTGTACGCGCTCCTGCTTGAGGCCACGGTAGGGAAAAGCGGGGTCCATGACGATGGTGCCGGTTTCGGCGTGCACGGCGTAGCTCTTGTGGTTGAACGAGCCGTAGCCCGTCATGCACTGGGCCAGTACGCCGCTGGGGAAACGCAGCGTAAAGCTCACGTTCTCTTCTACTTCCTTGAAGCGGTCGTCGCCGGGCGTACTGTAAATCTGGGCCGTTACTTCAATGGGCTCCTCGCCGAGCAGGAAGCGGCTGGTGTTGAGGCAGTACAGGCCCACGTCGGGCAGCGAGCCGCCGCCGGCCAGGGCTTTTTGGTGGCGCCACTGCCGGTCGTGGGCCTGGTTTTGGCAGTTCATCATCTGGATGAGCTTGGTGGGGCCGTAGGCTTTGTCGCGCACCAGCTTCTGCGCCATGCGGTTGAGCGGCTCGTACTGGATGCGGTAAGCAATCATCAGCTGTTTGCCGGCTTTTTGGCAGGCGGCAATCATCTCCTCGCACTCCTGCACCGAGTTGGCCATCGGCTTTTCGCAGAGGATGTGCTTGCCGGCCCGGGCCCCGCGCAAAGTAAACTCGTGGTGCATCGAATTGGGTAGCACAATGTAAATGGCTTCCACCTCGGGGTTGTCCTTGAGCTGGTCGTAGGTCTGGTACGAGTAGCAGCTCGCGGGCTTGATGCCGTACTGCTGCGCCACCTTGGCCATTTTCCCGGCGTCGCCGCTCACCAGGGCCACGGCCCGGGCGTGCTTGCACTGCCCAAAGGCGGGCAGTATCTCGTTGAGGGTGAGGTGGCCCAGTCCCACCACGGCGAAGCCCACCCGGCGCGCGGGCGCGTCGGGGTTGAGCGGGTCGGCGCCTTTGGGGTCGGTGGGCGCTTCGAGCGGCGGCAGCTTGACGGCGAGCGGGCCCGGGGGCGGCGGGGCTGCTTGGCCGGCCGCCGCGGCCTCGGCGGCCAGGGGCAGGGCCCCGGCCACGCCCACGGCCAGCAGGCCGCGCCCGGCGTGGTTGATGAATTGGCGACGCGACGCGTCGGGGGCGCCGGCCGGGGCCGGGCCGCGGCTGGCCAAAAGGCCGGCGGTGGTGGTTTGTTGGAACATAGCAGGAAATGATGGGAGGAAAGCAGTGGCTAAGCTGTACGTACCGGGCCCGTTGCCGCGTTGCCTTTACCGAAAAATCCCTGGGCAAGCCTTGCCGGAGTAAACCCTGGCTGCCCGGGCCGGTTGAGAACGTCGTTTGGCGTCAAAAACACGTTCCGCCCTAACCTTACCACCATGTCCTCCCTGTTTGATTCTTTCGTTCTGCGCGGCGTCACCCTCAAAAACCGCCTTGTGGTGTCGCCCATGTGCGAGTACAGCAGCACCGACGGCTTCGCCAACGACTGGCACCTGGTGCACCTGGGCAGCCGGGCCGTGGGCGGCGCGGGCCTCATCCTCACCGAAGCGGCGGCCGTCTCGCCCGAGGGCCGCATCACCCCCGACGACCTCGGCATCTGGAAAGACGAGCACATCGACTTTCTGCGGCGCATCACCGCGTTTATTGCCGCTCAGGGCACTGTGCCGGGCATTCAGCTGGCGCACGCCGGGCGCAAGGCCAGCACCTACACGTCGTGGAAAGGCCACGGGGCCGTGGCCGCGGCCGACGGCGGCTGGCAGCCGGTGGCCCCCAGCGCGCTGCCGTTTGCCGACGATTATCCCACGCCGGGGGCCCTCGATGCGGCCGGCATTCAGAAGGTGGTGGCCGACTTCCGGGCCGCGACGGTGCGGGCCCTGGCGGCTGGTTTTCAGGTGATTGAGATCCATGCTGCCCACGGCTACCTGCTGCACGAGTTCCTCTCGCCCCTCAGCAACCGCCGCACCGACGAGTACGGCGGCTCGTTCGAAAACCGCATCCGCCTGACCGTGGACGTGGCCCGCGCCGTGCGCGAAGTGCTGCCCGCCGAGCTGCCGCTGCTCGTGCGCATCTCGGCCACCGACTGGACGGAAGGCGGCTGGACCGTTGAAGAATCGGTGCGCCTGGCCCAAGTGCTGAATAATGAAGGCGTTGACCTCATCGACGCCTCGACGGGCGGCAACGTGCCGGACGCCAAAATTCCCGTGGCCCCCGGCTACCAGGTGCAGTTCGCCGAACGCATCCGGCGCGAGTCCGGCGTGCCCACGGGGGCCGTCGGCCTCATCACCAGCCCCGCCCAGGCCGAAAAAATCGTGGCCCAGGGCCAGGCCGACCTCGTGCTTCTGGCCCGCGAGGAGCTGCGCAACCCGTACTTCCCGCTGCACGCCGCTCACGCGCTGGGGGCCGATGTGGCGTGGCCCGTGCAGTACGAGCGTGCCAAGCCGCGCCGCGAATGAAGCGCCGCGCCTTGAACCGTGCGAGGAGGGGGTGAACGGGGCTTGGCTTGTCTGGCGACGGCGGGGCGGCGGGCGCTCCGCAGCCGCAGTCGGCGGCGTGCCCGCCGCAGGAGGTATACTTTTGGGTGACGCTTCCCGCCAAGCCCCATGAAACCTTCCCGCAAACCCTTGGCCTTGCGCCCGCCCGCCCACTTTCTGCCCGAAAACGTGGCCGACCGCTGGGACGCCCGCCAGCTGCTGGCCCAGGGCCCCGAATTCGAGCAGTACCACTTCATCGGCTGCGATTTGGCAGGCGCCGGCCTGAACCGCCTGCGCTTCACCGACTGTCGCTTCGAGCGCTGCAACCTGTCGTCGGTACAACTGGCCAACACGGCCCTACAAAACGTGGCATTCGCTGAATGCAAGCTGCTGGGCGTGCCCTTCGGGGACTGTCGCGACCTGCTGTTCGGGGTGCATTTCGACCACTGCCAGCTGCGCTACGCCTTGTTCAGGGGCCGGACGATGCCGGCCACGCGCTTCGCTCACTGCGCCCTCGACGAAGCCGATTTTACCAACGCCGACCTCCGCGGGGCCGTGTTTGCCGACTGCACCCTGGCCGGCACCGTCTTCCACGACACCCGGCTGGCGGGGGCCGATTTCCGCACCGCCACCGGCTACGCCCTCGACCCCGCCGCCAACGGCCTGGCCGGGGCCCGCTTCGCGCTGGCCGGCCTGCCGGGCCTGCTGGGCAAGCACGGGCTGGTGGTGGAGTGAGCGCGACTCCGCCGCCGGCGCCCGAAACCCCTGGCCCGGCGCGGCGGTTCTGCCCCTGCCGCTTAGTGCTTGCCCGTATGCCCACCGCCCCCGCCGAACCGCTTTCCGCTGCCGAAACCCGCCGCTACAGCCGCCACTTGCTGCTGCCCGAAGTTGGGGCTGCCGGCCAGCTCCGCCTCAAGGCGGCGCGGGTGCTGGTGGTGGGCTGCGGGGGCCTGGGCTGCCCGGTGCTGCAATACCTGGCCGCCGCCGGCGTGGGCACCCTCGGCCTGCTCGATTTCGACGTCGTCGATGAAAGCAACCTCCAGCGCCAGGTGCTTTACACCACTGCCGACGTGGGCCGGCCCAAGGCCCTGGCCGCCGCCGCCCGGCTGGGGGCCCAAAACCCGCTCGTGTCCCTCGTGCCCCACCAAAACGTGCTGACCACGGCCAACGCCCTGGCGTTGCTCGCCGGCTACGATCTGGTGGTGGACTGCTCGGATAATTTCGCCACCCGCTACCTCGTCAACGACGCCTGCGTGGTGCTGGGCAAGCCGCTCGTGTACGGGGCCATCTTTAAATTCGACGGGCAGGTGGCGGTGTTCAATTACCAAAACGGCCCCACCTACCGTTGCCTCTACCCCGCGCCCCCGGCCCCGGGCGAGGCCCCCAGCTGCGCCGAAATCGGGGTGCTGGGCGTGCTGCCCGGCCTGGTGGGCACCTTGCAGGCCACCGAAGTCCTCAAAATAATCGTCGGCATCGGCGACGTGCTCAGCGGGCGGCTTTTGGTGATTGACGCGCTGGGCATGCGCTTCCAAACCCTGCGCTTCGCGGCCGTGTCCGCCCAGCAGCAGCGCACGGCCCTGGAAGCCGACTACGCCGCCTTTTGCGGCGAGGCCCCGCCCGACGCGCTGCCCGCGCCCGAAATCAGCGCCGCCGAGCTGCGCGCGTGGCAGGCCAGCGGCCAGCCGTTGCAGCTGCTCGACGTGCGCGAGCCCCACGAGCACGCCCGGGGCCACATCGGGGGCCGCCTCGTGCCGCTGGGCCAGCTGGCCGGGGCCCTCGGCGCCCTGCCCGCCGACGTGCCCACCGTGGTGCACTGCGCCAGCGGCACGCGCAGCCAGCGCGCCGCCCGGCTGCTGCTGGAAAACGGCTTCCGCGAGGTGTACTCGCTGCGCGGCGGCTTGGCGGAGTGGTGAAAAAGTGATTTAGTGAAATGGTAGTTGGGTCAGGTCGGGCCCCGTTGCCATTTCACTGAATCACTGTTTCTTCGCCTCGCCTCAGAGCCGGAACTGGGCCCCCAGGCGGATGCCGAAGTTGGTGGCACCGGGCGATTCGCGGTAGGTGATGCGGTGGATGAAATCGACCCGCAAAAACCGAAAAATGTTCTCGATGCCGTAGCCGGCCTCCACGTAGGGCCGGTGGCCGGGAGCGGGCAGCTCGAAGCCCGACCGGTTGCGGTCGGAGAGGGTGCCGTAGAGCACGTTGGCCGTGGCCACCAGGCGCCAGTTGAGGGCGCGCACGCCCGGCAGCGCGTTCAGCAGGGCCCCTTCGAAGTGGTGGTCAAGCCGCAGCGTCACGGAGCGGTCGGTGATGAATTCGAGGTAATTCATCACGTTGAATGCGTTGACGTTGAAGAAAAGCGTCTGGTTGCCCAGCGGGGCCCGCAGCACGGGGTAGGGCACCGCGGTGGGAATGTAGCTGCCCTCTACCCGGTAGTTGAGCCGCCCGAGGTGGCCCGCCGACAAGCTGTGCGTCACCAGTAGGTTGAACTTGTGGTACACGTAGTTGCCCCGGAACCAGTCGACGGTGCCCATCGTGTAGCGCAGCGTGAACACGGGCAGCTTCTTGAGGCCGATGGCGCGGCGGCGGTTCTCGCTTTGCACCAGGTTTTCGTCGGGTGCGTAGCGCGACTCCACCACCAGCTCGGTGAGGTGCAAATCGGAAGGATCGGTGTCGGAGGGCGGGGCGGGCCGCGGCGAAGGATGCCGCGGGCGCAGCGCAAACTGGGGGTGGATGTCCTGGTAGCGCAGCGTCAGCGACTGGGTGAAGCCGTGGAACAAGTCGCGCTGGGCGCTCACCAGCGACAGGTCGCGCGCGATGGGCCCGCCCTGGCGAAAGGGCCCCCAGCGCGAGGCGGCCACGAACAGGTTGTTGTCGGGCAGAAAGTCGTTGTCGAGCAGGGCAAACTGTTCCACGTCGTGCTTGTGCTCGGCGGAAAACACCGTCCAGTGGCGGCGCTCGGAGATGTAGCTCGTGCGCAGCCCGTACTTGAAGCGGCCGTCCAGCGTGCCGTAGGCCAGGTAGGCCTGGGTCAGCCAGTCGCGGCTAATGCCGGGGGTGGTGCGGAAGCCCACCCGGAAGCGGTTGCCCTCGAAGGTGTTGTGGGCGTACGCGTTGATGATGGGCCCCAGCTCCCAGTTGCCCACCCGCTTGTAGCCGTTCACAAACAAGTCGATCCAGTCCAGGGTGCTGCGCACCGACGGCAGCTCGCGGGCCGAGTCGAGCACGGCAAACGTCTGCTGCTCCGAAAGGCTCAGCGTGTCGGGCCGGTGCTGGTCGAAGTAGCCGTCGCCCGCCTTGGCCTGCCCGCTGATGAGGCCCAGCCCGCCGCTGCCGCCGTCCGCCGCCGGCTCCATGATGCTCGACACGATGGGCACGTTGTAGAAAGAGGCCTCGTGCGGCTGGTTGCGCACCACGTTGGTGGCCACCGTGGTGAAGCGCACCCGCATGGCGGCCTGCTTCTCCGAGGGCCGCACGCTTATCACCAGCTTGGTGCGGGCGGCCAGGCCGGGGCCGTCGGCCGGCGGCGTCAGGTCCTGAAAGATGCGCAAGTCGCTTACGAAGTTGATGTTGGCGTCGGGATTGGCCGCCAGGTCCACGCGCCGCAGGGCGTAGCTTTCCATCGTAATCCAGACGGTGCCCTGGAAAGCCAGGTCGTGGCTGCGCTTGGGGGCCACCGTTATCTTGTAGCACCAGTCCTGGCCCACCCGCACCGAATCGACCAGCTCGTAGATATAAGTAAGGCGTCCGCCCTCGGCAATGGGCGATATAAAGTCTTTACCCAGAATGCTTTGCCAGTTGGGGTAAAAATCGAAGTTTTGAAAATTCGAGCCCAGCATCTGCGAGAGGATGGAGCCCTCGCGGGGGCCGGCGCCGCGCATCTGCTTGTGCAGCAGGTCTTCGCGGCGGCGCAGGGGGCCGTAGCGCTGGTACACCCGCGAGCCCACCTCGGAGGCAAACAGCGGCAGCGGCGCGTCGGGGTCGGCGGCGGCGGCGGCGCCCTGGCGCACGGCCAGCGCCCGGATGTCGCGCACCACCTTGCGCTTGGCCAGGCTGGGGGGCAGCTCGGCCAGGCTCACCTCGATGCGGTTGTAGGCGTCGTACTCGGCGGCGGTGAGGGCGCTGCGCTCGTTTTGGGGCTTGTGCCGCTGCACTTCGCGCAGGATGCGAAAAGCGGGGTTTTCGCTGGGGTGCACCATCACTTCGGTCAGGGCCACGCCCCCGCCTTTTTTGAGGCGCAGCAGCACGGTTTGCTCGGGGGCATCGGTGAGCTTGCGCCGGGCCGTGAGGAAGCCCAGCGACGAGGCCGCCACCGAGTCGGGGGCCCCGCTCACGGCCATCTTAAACCGTCCTTCGAGGTCCGCCGTGGTGCCGGTGCTCGTGTGCGGCACGAATACCGACGCGAAGGGCACCGGTTCGCCGGTAGCCGCTTCGACCACTTGCCCGCGCAATACAATTCGCTGGGCCGCAGCCGGGAGCCCCAGAAGGTACACCAGCAGCAGCGGAGCTAAAAATTTCATGGAAGGTAGAATAGGCCCAGCCGAAAGCGGTGCGAAGAGGGGGTACGCAAGTTACGCAAGGTACTGGCCCTCCCAAGTAGTTCCGGGCCCGCGCGGGTATTTTTTTAGCGCAACCGTTGCGCGGGCTCGTTTCGATGCCGCGGCCGCTGCGTGCGACGGGCTGCAATGGCTTCAAGCGGCCCTCAGCCCGCGGGCCCCGGCCGGCGGGGTGAGGGCCGCTCAGCCCGCCCGCATCTGGCGGGCCCGCACGAAGGCCGCCGGGTTGCCGGCGTAAATGCCCCAGTCTTCGAGCGATTTGGTGGCCACCGAGCCCACCGTGAGGATGGCGTGCGCGCCGCACACCACGCCCGGGCACACCACGGCCTGGGCCCCCACCCACACGCCGTCCCCGAGCCGGATGGGCCCCAGGCGGTACGGAAAGCTCGGCACGGTGTAGTCGTGGTTGCCGGTGAGCAGCATCGCGCCCTGCGACACGCTCACGTGGCTGCCGATGGCCACGTCGGCCAGGTTGTCGATCCACACCGACTCGCCGATCCAGCAATGGTCGCCGATGGTCAGCCGCCAGGGGTTTTTGATGCGCACGTTGGGCTTGATGACCAGGCCCGCGCCCACCCGCGCCCCAAACTGCCGCAACAGCCACGTTTTCAGCCTGTAGGGCCAAGGAAACGCGCTGGCGAACACGTAGTAATTAACGAAGTACCACAGCAGCACCTTCAGCCGGGGGCCGGCGCGATAGTCGCCGGGGTCGAAGGTCGAAAGGTCGGTCGGCATGGGAGAAGCTGTCGGTTAGAAAAGGCGGCGGGTCGGGCCGTTAGTAGGCCAGCCGGCGCTGAATTTTGCGGAACACCAGCTCCCACAGCGCCACCCCCAGAAGGGCCCCGGCGCTGTTAAGAATAACGTCGTCGATGTCCGGCACCCCAATTTTCATCACGTACTGCGTCACCTCGATGAACACGCTCACCGCCACGCCGATGCCCAGCAGCCACCGCCGCTCGCGCAAGCCGGTGCTGCCGGCCACCAGCGGAGGCAGGGGCACAAACAGGGCGATGTTGCCGAAGATGTTGTCCCAATAATTCCAAAACCCGATGCCCGCGATGTTGTCGTGGTCGCGGATGGTGCCCAGCAGCGGCACCACGTTCACCAGGTCGGTTGACCACACCAGCCCGTGACGGCGGCGGGAAAAGAACACGACGTAGATCAACAGCGCGCTGTAGAGCGTCAGCGCCAGCCGGATGAGGAATTTGGGAAGGGGCTTGGTGCGGCGGGGCGTGGTGCGCATGAAACTTGGCAGGCGTGGGAAAGATGGAAATAAAGGAAGGTGTGCTCAGGAAACCGACGCCAGGGCGGCTAGCAAGCGGTCGGCGGCGGGCCCGATGGCAAAATACTGCTCGTACGCGGCGCGGGCCCGCCGGCCCATGGCTTGCTGCTCGGCGGCCGGCAGGCGGGCCCAGCGGGCCAGCAGGTCGTGGGTGCCGGCGGGGGTGTCGTCGGCCACCAGGCCCGCGCCCGCCGCTTCAATTTCCCGCCAAATATTGATCTGGTTGGAAATGAGCACCGGCTTGCCGCAGGCCAGGGCCTCCACCACGGCAATGCCGAAGTTTTCCTGGTGGCTGGGCAGCACAAACGCCGCCGCGCCGTAGAACGCGCCCCACTTGCCCGCCCCGGCCACCATGCCCGGAAACGCCACCGCGCCCGCCGGGCCCCCCGCCGCCAGCGCCCGCACCGCCCGGCCATAGGGCGTGTCGAGGCCGGGGCCGGCCACCACGAGGGGCGGCGCGTCGGGGCCGGCCGCCCCGGCCGCGTAAGCCCGGACGAGCAAGTCGGCGCCCTTTTTTTCGTGCAGGCGGCTCAGAAACAGCAGGTACGGACGTTCGGGGGCCGTCGGCAGGATGTCGGCCAGGGCGGCGCGCATGGCCGGGGCGAAGGCGGGCGGCTCCTCCACGCCCAGGCCCACCACCAGCTCGCGCCGGGGCCGGTAAGGGCGAAACGGCACGCGGGCCAGCCGGCGCTCCTCCTCGCACGTGAAAAGCACGCCCGTCGCCTCGTTCACCACGGGGCCCTCCACCAGCTTCCAGTAGGCCCAGTTGCGCGCGGCCTTGAGCCGCCGCCCCGGGGCCCGCTGGAAGTAGGGGTCGAGCATGCCGTGGGGCATCACAAAGAGCGGCGGCCGCGCCGCGCCCCGGCGGCGCCAGGCCTGCCGGGCGGCGTAGCCCGCGTACAGCCACAAGCCGTGCACCAGCACCGCGTCGAAGCGCCCCAGGTTGGCGTCGAGCCAGGGCCCCAGGCGCGGGCTGTAGGCCCAGGGCCCTCGGCCCGGCCCCAGGGCGTGCATTGGGAACGGCTCCGCGGCCACGTAGGGCGCGGCGGGGTCGTCGAGGCTGGCCACTTCGCTGCGCACGCCGCGGGCGGCCAGGCCCGCCACCATGGTGCGCACGGCCTGGCACACGCCCCCCGCCCGCGGGTCCATGTCGGCGGTGATGTGCAAAATGGTCATGCGGCGGGGCGACGGACGCAATCCGGGTGCAGCGTTTCGAGTGGAGAAAGGGGCCCGATTCCGGGCCGGGCCGGACTAAGCGCTAATCCGGGCCGTCCACGATTGATGGATTTCCTCAAAAGTGGTGCGCAGGTTTTTGGTAATGTCCCAATTTGGGTAGTGCGCCTTCATCTTGCTCAGGTCCGAGATGTAGCAGATATGGTCGCCCGACCGGTTTTGGTCCACGTAGTCATACAGCATTTTATTGCCCGAAATATCTTCGATGAGCTGAAACGCTTCCAGGATAGAAATCGAGTTGTCCCGGCCCCCGCCGATGTTGTACACCTCGCCCACGCGGGGCGTTTCAATGAATTCTTCCATAAAGCGCACCACGTCGTGCGAGTGGATGTTGTCGCGCACCTGCTTCCCTTTGTACCCGAAAATGGTGTACTTGCGCTCCTCTAAGTTGCACTTGATGAGGTAGCTCAGAAACCCGTGCAGCTCCACGCCCGAGTGGTTGGGCCCCGTGAGGCAGCCGCCCCGCAGGCAGCAGGTAGGAATGCCGAAATACCGGCCGTATTCCTGCACCATCACGTCGGCGGCCACCTTGGAGGCCCCAAAAACGGAGTGCTTCGACTGGTCGATGCTGAACGATTCCTTGATGCCGTCGTGGTATTCGGCGTCGGCAAAATCCCAGCGCGTGTCTTTTTCCACCAGGTTCAGCCGGTTAGGAGCGTCGCCGTACACCTTGTTGGTGGACATGTGCACGAACGTGGCCTCCGGGCAGTGCTGGCGCGTGGCTTCCAGCAGGTTGAGTGTGCCCACGGCGTTCACGTCGAAGTCGTCGAACGGCCGGCTGGCCGCCAAATCGTGGCTGGGCTGGGCCGCGGTGTGCACGATGGCGTCCGGGCGGAGCGAGGCAAGCGTTTCGCCCACCGCCTTCCGGTCGCGGATGTCCAACTCAATGTGCTCAAAGTTTTTATGGTCGGCCAACAGGCGCATTTGGTTCCACCGGGTATCGCCGTTGGGGCCAAAAAAATCGGCGCGCATGTTATTGTCAATTCCGTAGACCTTCCAGCCGTTCTGGCAATACCTCCTCACCACTTCGCTCCCGATTAGTCCACTGGAGCCAGTAACTAGAATTTTTTTCATGTTGCGAAAATTTATTTATGACAGATTTATTTTAGGATGAAACGATGCTAAAAATCATCTATAAACCATTGGCAATGAGTGTACTGGCTGGCTTTTGACGGCTGGAGTACAACTCGTCTACCCGATTAAATAATTCTTTCAACACGACTTCCCGGTCGTACTGCTGGACGAATTTATAAGCATTCGTTTTATACAGCTCGAACCGTTGCTTGTCGAGCAGATAATCGTTCAGCAAACGTCGCATTTGGGCAATGTCGCCAAAGTCTGCCGATGCTCCTACTTGGTTGTTGGTAACGACTTTATAAATTTCTGATTCTTTGTCAGCCGAAACAAAGATTAATTTCTCTTTCGCCATTATGCCCAGTAATTTCGACGGAAAATAAACGTCGCCGGAATCTTTTTTCTGGGACAGGAAAACAATGTCAGCGTCAGAAAGAAAATTAAAGTAGTCTTCCTGCGATAAAAAGTCAATGAAATGGAGGTTTTTGGCCTGCTTTTGCTGGGCGTAAGCCTTGAGATTCACGATGTCGCCGCCCTGGCCAATTATCAAGAAAACCAGCTCGTAGCGGTGCTCAAACTCTTTGCTTAAATCTATCAATACCGACAGTCCCTGCTTAATCCCGATGTTGCCGGCGTAGCCGACGATGGTTTTGTCGCGGTATTCCGGAAATTTCTCCCGGAATGCGCCTTTGGCGCCCTGGCCGTTGGCTTCGGAAACGTTGATCCAATTGGGCCACAGGTACAATTTCTCTTCCGCGACGCCTTTTCTCTTGATGATGTCCACCATGGCGGTCGAAATGGACGTCACCAGGTCGGCGTGCTCGTAGCTGTATTTCTCGATGCCGTTCATCACTTGCACAATCGGCAACTTCCCGACCATGCCCAACGATTTGGCCGCATCTAGCTGAAGGTCTTGCACATTTATCACCAGCTTGGCCCCCCACAGCTTGCGAAACAAGACCCCAACTAAGCCCAGGTTGATGGGCGTGGTGAACAGAACGATGGCGTCGTGCTTGCCGGCGCGCACAAAATTAATTAAAGCAAATAGTAAAAAGGAAATTTCCTGTAGCATGCGGGTTATCGTCGTCACCTTTTTGGGGACGTACAAATACCCCCGAAGCACTTTCATGCCTTTGTAAAAATCCGTTCGGAACAAAGTCCTTTCGTCTTCCGGCCTTTTCGCCCATTTGGGGTACCACGAAAACGCCGTCACCACCGTTACCTGGTGGCCCTGCTCTGCTGCATAGGCCGCAAAATCAGTGGCGTACAGGGAAATGCCGCTGTGGTCAGGGGCGAAGGTCATGCTGCTTACTAATAGTTTCATAAGGAAGCGGAACGAAGCGGTGGCGGGGCAAGTAGCGAATAGTTCTTTAGCATTTAGTTATTACTAATAAAACAAAGCATGCTTTGCAAATATAGTCATATAGAAACTGGGCTACGGACAATATCCTGGTAAATGATTTCGATCCGGTCGAGGGAACGCGCGGCCTCGAAACGCCGGGCATTGGCGAGGCCCGCGGCCACCGCCTCTGCCCGCACCGGAGGTGCCAGGGCGGCTACCTGCTCCACGGTGCGGGCCGCTTCGGCGGCCCAAGCGGCGGCGGGGCCGTCGGCGATCGGGCGGCGCGGCACCAGGAAGCCGGCCGTGCCCGCCACCTCCGTCATGGGGGCCTCGGCGGTGGTGACGACCGGGCAGCCCGACGCCATGGCCTCGGCAATGGGCCACCCGAAGCCTTCGGCCAGCGACGGGAACAGGAACGCCTGGGCCCCGGCGTAGGCCAGGCGCACCAGCTCGTCGTCGGCGTGGGCGAGAAAATACACGTCGGCGCGGTAGGGGCCGGCGGCGTGGGCGGCGGCCAGGGCCGCGTCGGGGGCCTGCCCGACGAAGAGCAGGGGCCAGGCGCGCGCGCTGCGGGCCCGCCAGGCATTGTAGAGCGCCAGCACGCCCTGCCGGTTCTTGTACCACTGGTTGCCGCCCACGTGCAGCAGGTAGCCGTTGGCCAGGGGCAGGCCGGTTTGGCGGACGAGCCGGGCCCGGGCCGTCACCGGGTCTTGGGGCGTAAAGTTTTGGTTCAGGCCGTTGTACACCACTTCGGAGCGCACCGGGGGCGTCGGCAGGAAGCGCCGCAAATCGGCCTCGGTGCTGCGCGACACCGAGATAAAATTCCGGCCCTGCGCGTAGCCGCGCCGGATAAGGGCCTGGTAGCGGCGGCCGGTCCAGCCGGTAGGGTTTTCGGGAATCTCGCCCAGGGCCGAGCGCTGGGCCAGAAAATCGTGGCAATGCACGGCGTGGGGGCGGCCGGCCACCAGCGGCACCCAGGGCCCCAGGGCGTGGTCGGTGAACACGAACAGCGTATCGGGCGGGCAGGCCCGCAGCCGCCGCCGCACCTGCGCCGGAAACGCGGCGTACTGGTCGAGGTAGCCCAGCCACTTGCGGAGGGCCCCCGGCGCCGGCAGCCGCGAAAACACTGCTTCTGGAGCCCACACGGCCACCGTGTGGCCGCGGGCGGCCATGCCCTCGGCCAGCATTTGGGCAAAGCGCGGCATGCTTTGGTGGCCCAGAAAGGCAGGGTGCGCGAAAAAAACGATGTTCATCGGGGCCAAAGGATTAGCGCGGGGGCGTTGGGCCCCCGGGCGTTGGGGCCGGTGCAGCGCGGGGCGGGCGCAGGGCCGCCAGCATTAGTCCGCCCATCAACGCGCTGAATCCCAAAGCCGTGGGCTGGGCCCATTGCCCCTGCGGGATGGTGGTGGCGCCGAAGCTGATCAGCAGCCAGGCGAGAAACTGGCCGTCGGCGAGCTGGCGGTAGCCGGCCAGGGCAATCCTAACGGTGAGCGACAGGCGGATCAGGATGGTGGCCAGGCCCAGCACCACGCCCATCTCGCCGATGAGCCGGCCCCACTCTTCTTCGGGCAGCAAAAAACCCCGGTCGCCCGAAAGCAGCTTGCTGCCCACGTTGGTGCCCATGCCGATGCCGTAGCCGAAAAAGGGCTCCCGGGCCGAGCCCGCCCCGGTAAGGGCGCTCATCATGCCGCCCAGGTACCGGTCGCCGAGCGTGCCCTTTACCCCGCCCTCGTAGTCGCTGGCCTGATCGATGCGGGTAGAGAAGGCCTCCAGCGGGGTTTGCAGCAAGGGCGTTTGGCTCAGCGCGGCCAGCAGCACCGTGCCCCCCACCAGCGCCGGCAGAATGCGGGCCATGTAGCGGGGCCGGCGCGAGGCGGCAAACAGCGCGAACGCCACGGTGACGAGCACCTGAAACAGCAGAGTGCGCGAAATGGAAAACGGCACGGCCGCCAGCAGCCCGGCCGTGGCCGCGGCCAGCACCAGCCGGTTCATGCTCCGCGGGGTGAGCCAAAAGTAGAGTGCAAAGCAGGCCAGCAGACTGTAAAAGAAGGAGTTGCCGTTGGTGAACGAGAAGGTGCCGGGTGGCCGGAAAAATCCCAGCGCGCCGCTGAATCCCGCCCCCTCCAGGTCGCCTCCCACACCGCGGTTCACCCAGGCCGACTGCGGGCTATAGAATTGTAGGGCGATGAGCACGGTCATGGGAATGGAAATCCAAACCATGGCCCGGCCGATGCGTTCCACGTCGGCCCGGTCGAATACGCGCCCGATGACGAAGATGAGCGGAAAATGCAGCAGCAGGATGCGCACGCCGTACACGGCCACGGACAGGTTGCCGTGGCCGAGCAGCAAGGCCGTAAAAAAGGCAATAACGGCCACCACGGTCATGCCGGCAAGGTAAAAGTTGGTGGCCAGCAGCCCGCGCCGCCAGGTGGCCACGATGAGCCACAGCGCCAGCGGGTCGCGCACGACAAGCAGCGGCGCATCCAAGGCTGGCAACACCCATTTGCGTAGCGCACCCTCAAAAATCAACAGCAGAAAATATGCCCAGATGCCCCGCTTGAGATCCCGGAGGGGGTCGACAGCGGCCAGGGCCCGTGCGGGGGGCGTGGGCCGGGCCGCGGCGGAAAAGTGGGTGAGGGAGGGCGTCATGGCGAAAAGAAAATAGGGCCCCGATTACCGGGCCAGGGCGTCGGCCAATTCTTGTCCGTAGGCCGCCCACGGCCGGCGGCGGGCGGCTTCCTGGGCGGCCGCGCCGGCCCGGGCCACGGCGGCGGGCCGGTGCAGCAGCTCGGCAATGGCGGCCTGCAAGGCCTCGGTGGAGCCGGCCTCGACGAGCCACCCGCTGTGGCCGTGTTCGATGAGGTCGGGGCCGGCCGTGCGGTCGGTGGTTATCACGGGCGTGCCCTGCGACATGGCCTCGGTGATGACCAGCCCGAAGCCTTCGAACAGCGACGGGAAGGCCAGCACGTCGTGGGCCCGCATCAGGCGCAGCACGTCGGCGTGCGGCAGGCTCGGAATCCAGCGGTGGCGGGCCAGGGCCGCGTCGAGGGCCGGACAGGGCCCCCCGGCCTTTTGTCCCACCACGGTCAGCTCGACGCGCGGTGCCAGCGCAGCCGCCGCCGCGAACAAGTTGGCCACGCCCTTGCGCTGCGAAAGGCTGCCCACGAAAAGCAGCTTCAGGGGCCGGTTGCCGGGGCCCCCGCGGGCGCGGGCTCCGCCCACGGGCGGGAAGCCGTACGGAATGATTTCAACCGGGGCCAGCGGGCCAGGGTAGTCGCGCAGCGTGGCGGCAGTGAAGCGGCTGGCCACAAAAATCCGGTCGGCCAGGCGCAACTCTTCGTCCTTGCGTGCCAGCTTGGCGTCCGAGTCGCCGAAGCCCGCGAGGGTGGGGGCCCACTCGGGCCACCGCTCGCGCTCGGGGGCCAGCAGCCGGCGCGCCGCTCGCCAATACCCGATAGGCAGGTCGTAAAAGCATTTCATACCCAAAGCCTTGGCCGCCAAAAAGGCATCAGCGGCCCCGTCTTCGTAGGCGTACACGCCCCCCGCGCCCTGCCGGGCAGCGCGCGGCAGGCTGGTGGCCACCCGCCGGTCAAGGCTTTGGTACACGGCGTCGAGGGAGAAGAAACCGGCTTCGGGGCGTATCAGTGTCGCAAGGCCCGCCCGGTCGGCCAGCATGCGGCCCGCCTCGCGCCAAGGCCAGGTATGCGTGAGGGGCGCCAGCTGGGCGTCGAAGCGCCGGCGGCGCAGGGCAGTCAGCGGGCCCGCCGCACCCAGGCGGTCGAGCCAACTGCCCGGAAATGCGGCAATGGCGGTGTGGAACGCCGCCAACTGCCCGGTCTGAGCCAAGCCAGCGGCGGCGGCGCGCACGTTGGCGTTACCGGTAGGGTGCGAAAAAACGAGCTTACCGGTCATTTCTAAGTAGTTCTTGGCCCGTTATTCCATTGGTTTTAAATTGATTGGCGATCAGAATTTTGCTGTGGCCGCTGGCCAGCGCTTCGGCGCTGGGGCTGGGTGCGGGGCCAACGGTGTTGAGGGCCCTGCGCCGGCGCCAGCCGTAAGCTGCGCCTTTGCAGAAAGCATAAGCGTAGTGCCAAGGCAGCTTCAGTACTGGCCAGGACGGGTATTTGCGCAGTAGCAGCGCCCCCCAAACCAGGCCCGGCTGCATGCGCGTGCCCACCAAGAAGCTCCGCAAGCCGAGCAGCACCAACTCCGGCAGCGGCCGGTACTTGGCCGTGACCAGCCCCTCGTTGAAGGTGCGCTTGGCCCAGGCGGGCAAAAACATGTTGCCGCGGTCGTCGTCGGCCGGCCGCGCCGAGGCGTAGTGCAAAACGTAGTTGTCGTTATCGTACAGCAAGCCGTAGCCGGTTCGGCCGATGCATTGGCAGATGTCGACCTCCCAGCACACTTCGGCACCCTGGCTTTCGAGGCCGGGGTCGACCTCCATGGCGGGAAACGCTGCCTGCCGAAACGACAGGTTGCAGCCCTTGAGAACGTCGACGTGGACCGGCGACACCGTGGACCCGCAGTGGTGGCCGCCGTTCAGGGCGCCGTCCCAGCGGAACCGGCCAATCGCGCTGGCCAGCGGCGGGTTGGCCAGCTTCGGGTCGTTGACTTGTAGGCGGTCGCGCCCGCCGTAAGCCCCCAGCCCGGCATCGGCCCGGAACGCGCCCGCGATGCGGGCGGCCCACTCGGCGGGAAGCCACACGTCGTCGTCGAGCAGGCACACAATGTCGCCCGTTACGCGCGCCAGCCCAAGATTGAGGGCGTGCACCACGCTGCGCCGCGTGGCCGGCAGCACCGTCAGGGCGGGCTGGCCGGCCTGCCACTCGCGCGCCAGGGCCATGCTTTCCTCGTCGCCGGGCCCGACCACCACCAATACCTGCGCAACCGGCACGGTTTGCTGGAAAAGCGAATCGAGCAGCCGGCGCAGGTCGTTAGTGCGTTTGTAAGTGGGAACGATGACGCTAAGGTTCATAGAAGACAAATAGCTGAACTTATATAAATTAAAAGAAGCTGCCGGACCGGCTCAAATCGCCACCAGCTGCATTGCCCGCCGCGCCTGCCGCATTTTAAGGGTGCCGTAGGTAACCAGCATGATCACTTGAATGGTGACGACGAAAAGGTTGAGGGTGATGATGCCTTTAAGGGTGGAAACGTCAAAAAAAGCGATGCCGGTGGCAATGGACAAGATGCTGATTGGGATGAAAATCAGGGGATTGATGGCCCAGCCCCGGAACGTGCACAAGGCAAAGGAGGCGCCGTACATCAGGCCGATGCTGCCGGCTGCCATGTTGAGTACCAGCTCAGTGTGCAGGTTTGCGTAGTTTTTGCCTAATATCCAAAGCAGCTGGTCGGCAAATAGCCACGCGCCGCCTACAATGCACAGGCCCAGCACCACCAAGCCGCCCAGCAGCTGGAAATACCGCGTCAGCAGCAAAGGTGAATCGCTGGGCAAGCGGGCAAACCGGGGCGTGATCAGCGTGCTGATCATCGCCCCGAACAAGCTCAGGCCCACCGTCAACCGGCCCAGGGCCCCGACCTGCGCCACGGCGGCCGTGGAACCGGCCAGGGAAATAAGCCACACGGTAATTTGTCCTGACAAGCAATAATAAATGGCGTCGGGCAGCAGCCGCTTGACAATGCCCAGAATCTCCCGGCGCACCGCAGGATCGGGCGGCTGGTGCCAGTCGGCGTAGGCCAGTGAGATGCGTCGCAGCCGCCGGTTGCCCCACACCTGCGGCAGGCCGGCCCCGGCTATGGCCACGGCGGCCCACGGAAACGCAAAGAGCGTCGCGCACACCACTGCCAGCCGCCCGAAGTTGACCGCGACCTGCGTTTTCTGGAGCGCCACAATGTCTTGATGCAGGCGGGGTGCCACCTCCAGCAGCCCCCCGGAGAGGGCCGTGAAAAAGGCCGGCACGAGCGCGGCCACCAACAGGGCGGCCATCGGCCAGCTCGCGCCGTGGTGTCGCAGCAAGTACACCAGCACAGGAACGGCTACCAGCAAACTGACGACAGCAAATTTTCGGCGCAGCTCGAGCCCGGTGGCCAGCACGGCCCCCATGCGGGTGCGGTCTTGCCACACCCGGCCGCCCTGCGACATCACCCCGTTGGTGATGCCGCCGTCGGCCAGTACAATTACCGTCCCGAGCATGGTATTGGCGAGCGTATACAGTGCGTACTCTTTGGTCGGCAGCAGCCGGATTACGAGGATGCCGCTGGCGAAGCTGACGCCTTGCACCACCATCTGCGCCGAGCCCGTAATGCTGGCCAGCCGGCCCCAGTCCATCACCTTGGAGTACTTGGGATGGGCCGTCAGGCGTTGGAAAACGCCCTTTGCCTGGTGCGGGGAAGTGGGTAGCAACATAAACACAAGGATAATGGCGGGGCCGGTAGCATAACAAGGGCCAATGCTAGCGCCGCCCGCGGCTATACTTTTACGATAACCGGGTTATCAGCATTTTTAGCAGTTGGCTCACCGTAGCCGTAGCCGTAGGTTTCGGTGCCAGGGGCGTCGTTCAACACAATCACAATGTGATTGAGCGAGTTGGTCCGGTAAATGTTGTCAACGGTGGCCAACTGCTTTTTGTAAGTGTAATTGTAGCGCACCATGTAAATGGACGAGTCCACCAGCGGGCTCAGGCCCAGGGCGTCGGCCACCAAGCCCACGGGTGCGGTGTCGATGATGACGTAGTCGAAGCTTTGCCGCAGCTCGGCTATCAGGTGGGCCAGCTTCGGCGACATCATCAGCTCGGCCGGGTTGGGCGGAATGGGCCCCGAGCTGACCACCATCAGGCCGGGTACTTTGTTGGAGGCCTTCACCAGATCGTGAACCGACACGCTGTTCGAAACAATGTAGTCCGTCAGACCGGGTCCAGCCGTCAGGTCGAGTTCTTGCGACAGGGCCGGCTTGCGCAGGTCCAACTCCAGCAAAACTACCCGCTGGCCCGCCAGCACCAGGCTGGCTCCCAGGTTGATGCTGAAAAAAGTTTTGCCTTCGCCGCCCATGCCCGACGTCACCAGCAACACCTTGTTTTCGCGGCCCCCGGCTGCAAATGATAGGTTGGCGCGAATAAAGCGGAACGTCTCGGCGGTTGGGCTGCGGTTGTTCTTGGTCACGGCCAGGGTGCCGCCGGTGTGGTGGGCCAACTCGCCCAGAATGGGCGTGCGCGTCAGCTGTTCCACATCCTGGCGGATTTGCACCTTGTCGTTGAGCTGGCCTTTCATATAAATGCCGCCAAACGGCACGGCCAGGCCCACCATTAGCGCCACCAGGTACAGCAGCTGCTTGTTGGGGCTGATGGGGTACGGGTCCATCAGCATCGCCTGGTCGATGACGCGCGAATTGGAAATGGTGGCCGCCAGCACCAGGGCCGCCTCTTCCCGCTTTTGCAGCAGGTACTCGTACAAGGTTTGTTTGATGGCCTGCTGGCGGCTGATTTCCAACAGCTCGCGCTGGATCACCGGCACGTTGCGGATGCGCGAAGAAAACTGGCGCGAGCTGGCCCTCAGTCGGTTGCTTGTGATGGTTAGTCCGTTTTTGATGTTGCGCAGGTTTTCCAGAATGTTGGACCGCAAATTGGCAATCTGCTCGTTCATGGTCACCACGAGCGGGTTGCCGGGCTCGCTGGTGCGCAGCATTCGTTCGCGCTCCATCTGCAAGTCGTTGAACTTGGTGATGAGCCCCAGCAACGTTTGGTCCTGGATGCCCAATGTGCTGGGCACCATCTGCGACTGGCCGTTGCCCTGCTTGAGGTAGTCTTCAATCGATTCAAGCACATCTATCTGAGTGGCCCAGTCGTTCAGCTTTTGGCTATTGTCGCTGGCTTGCGCCACGTAGTTCGTGGCTTGGGAGCTTTCGTCGGCCACTTCGTTCTGGCGCTTGTACTGCTCCACATTTTTCTCTACGCCGTTCAGCTCGGCCGTGAGATTGCGCAGGCGATTGTCGAGAAAAGCAATGGTACCTGTGGCCATCAGATTCTTGTCTTCCAGGGCCTCCTTGTTGTAGTCTTCCAACAGCTTGTTGATGATGGCTATGCCTCGTTCGGGCAATGCTTCCACCAAGCTCACACGCAAGGCGTTGCTTTCTTTTTTCACGGGCGCCACCACCAGGTTGTAGCTGAACTGGGCTACGAGGTCGTGGGGGTTGCGGAAGCGAATAATGATTTTCTTGTCCTTGGAATGTTGAAATTTAGCGAAATCAGGCGTCGAAACAATTGTAAACGTGCCGTAAGGCCGGGTAATCTGCTGGCCAAACTCGTAGCTGTGCACACCGCCAGTATGCTCATCCAAGCGGAAAGAATTATTGGACGTCAACTGAACGATGACCGTTTTGTCGTAAGCGGTAGAATCCAAGTTATTAACGATCAACTTTATAGGCAAGTATTTTTCATAAACTTCCACGTCCTTAAACCGGCCCTTGATATAATAGCTGGTGTTCAGCGACAACTCGGTCACTACGCGCAGCATTAAACTTTTTGCTTTTAAAACTTCTATTTCGTCGTCTACACTTTTCGTTTGCTGCGGCATGTCGGACGCTGCAAATTTTCCAGCTCCTGACAAATCGGGGGCCGATTTGTTGTTTTTAACCAGCAAGACGCTGGTAACGTAGTACTGGGGCACCGCCAAGTAGCGCAAATACATGAAAGTGCAGCCAATGGCAATCAACGCGCCCAGCAAAAACCAATACCAATACCGCAGGTAACCGGCAAGAATGGCGCCGATGCTTTTGGCGTTGGACTGCTCAGACTCAAGTGGAAACATTTCCATGGCGAATGCTTATTAATTTAATTGCGGAGATAGCGGAAATTGGCGAGCAAAATGGCTGCGAGGGAAATAAAAGACAGATAAATAGGCAGATTGGTATTTCGGGCGCTGACTTGCAAGGCCTTGACTTTGTCCGGCTCTACGTACACTATGTCATTCTGCTGTAAATAAAAATACGGAGAATTCAGCAGGGCCTTATTATTTAAGTTGACGCGCGTAGTGCTCCGAATGTTATTTTTTTCCCTGATGATCAATACATTGTCGCGTCGCCCATACGCGGTCATGTCGCCGGCCAGCCCCAAAGCTTCCAAAAGGTTGATTTTTTCGGTTGGCACGATGAAGCTAGCGGGCTTGCTTACCTCGCCGATGACTGTGACCCGAAAATTTAAGTACCGGACGGTTATAATGGGCATTTTTACGGATTTCCCGATAATACCGGTGATTTTATCGGTTGCCTCCTCCTTCGTCAGGCCGGCCAGCTTTATTTTTCCCACGATTGGGAAATTGATTTCCCCGTTTGAATCCACCAAGTAGCCTTCACTCGGTCGACTGGCCGCTGCGTTGGCTCCGGCTATGGGGCCGGCTGGTAATAACATGCCGCTGTTGAAGAGCAGGTTAGATTCGGCGTTCTGGCTGCTTACGACGATGCCCAACAAATCGTCGGTTTGAATTTTGGGCTCTATGTTGTTTGCGACAGGGGTTTGGTTCGAAGCCTCGCTTTTCAGGTCACTGAAGTAGACGAGGTTTCGTCCGGTAGTGCATGATGCCAAAAAAATTATCGTCAGAAAAAGTACAGATTTTAAATGCCCGGTGAAAGGAAAAATCGTGGTTTTTGTATTTTTTGCGAACATACAGGGCAGGGTTAAAATTGATAAATTGGACTGTGGAATCAAGGTTGCGTGAGCCGTAAAAACTGGCTGAAGCGCGGCCTCCTAAAGATATCAAAAAAATCTAATACCAACGTTATCAACTAGACACCTGGCGTAAGGTGGGGTCGGCGTAAGCCAGCGGCATGCCAATAGCGAAGAGATGCCGGGGCCCTGGCATTCCGAGCGCCGGAGACCTGTGCGGGCCAAAGTCGGGCGTTTGCGGTTCTGGCCTTCTTTCAGGCCGCCGTCCGCCGCCAAATACTCACGCGCCCGCCGGGCACCACCCCCGGCGATGCCCAACGCCCGTCCGCCGCGAGCCCGCGCCCTAAGGCGTTGGCTGGAACGGCAAACGAGCGTTGGGCATCAGCGGCGGGGCATGTGGTCTGCGGCCCAAAACAAGAACCTGTCGGGCTTAAATTGGACGGAACGGCGTTGTGCTCCGGCCCAGGGCATCAGCCGGTTTGGTACTTTAACTTTAATTGTGCGCGTCACGCTCAAAAAGCATTCTCGTTGCCTTTGACCGCCTGTACCACCGTCATGGCCACTATTTCCAAATCAAGCAGAAACGACCGATTTTCGATATACCAGATGTCGAGCTCCACGCGCTTGACCATCGCGATGGTTTCCTTCGTTTCGCCCCGGAAGCCCCGCACCTGCGCCAAGCCCGTGATGCCGGGCGTAACGGTGTGGCGCTGCATGAAGCCGCTCACCACCTGGGAGTATTCCTCCGTGTGCTTGAGCATGTGGGGGCGCGGGCCAACGATGGACATTTCGCCCCGGAGCACGTTGATGAACTGCGGCAATTCGTCGATGTTGGTCTTGCGGATGAAGGCCCCGACCCGCGTGATGCGTGCGTCCCCTTTGCTGGCTTGCCGGTGGTGGGCCTCGTCGTTGACCTGCATGCTCCGGAATTTAAAGCAATAGAACGGCTGGTTGTCTTTGCCAGTGCGCAACTGCTTAAAAAACACCGGGCCCTTGGATTCAAGCTTGATGATGAGGGCTATCAGCGGGACCAGCCAGCTCAGCAGCAGAGCCACTACCAAAAAAGCAAACACTACGTCAAAGGTCCGCTTGATGGGAAGCGCCCGCACCGGGCGGGTTTTGGTGGCGCGGTGCCCTTCGTAGGTAGTAGCCGAGCGCTTGTTTTCGGAGAGCAGAAGGTTATACTCCATTGCTGAGAATGTTGCGTTGTAGAAAGTTAATTTCAAAGGCGGCGATGACAGGATGTGAAAAGGCAACAAGGTTGCAGAGGGCCTGCAAGGCAAGGCGATGCACGCGTCGGAGTAGCCGGCGATGCGAAGCCGACTTGTGAACCGGAACTGAGCCCCGGGTACGTTTGTGGCTTGGATTAGTACTATTTACTGCACTGAATCCAAAAAAATATTTGATAACTCCTTATACAGCAAATATAGTCACGGGTTGTCTTTTGTCAAGTAAATAATTCACTATCGCGGTATTTTAATAAAAATATTCTGTAAATAATTATTATAAAAATTGTATTTCGCAAGGGCACTACTGTCCGCTTCAGCACCGGCCGCTACCATACGTCCCCGATGTTCATATTAGATCTTAAAATAATAAAATTATTGAATAAGTATTTGAAAACCAATAATATAATTGTTATTTTGTTCAGTATTGCAGAATGTCCTAAAACCTGAGGCAATCGTTGGCATTGCAAGGGCTGCCCTCGGCCCCAACAAACTGGGCCGACCGGTGCCCATACGCGGCGACTTATCCAAATCCGCGATTTCACCTTTCGAATTTATTTTATGGTTCTTGTCAGATTGCCAATGCAGGAAATGCTGCTTTGGGCCAGTCTTGGCTGCGGCGTGTCCGGCCCGGGGCCCTACTGTTGAGCTCAAGCTGAGCGAACGGGTCCGGGCGCGTCGGGCGCTCTTGGTTTGCTTCAGCGGTGCGCACCAAGAGGCCCTCTCAACAATATGTCGGGTTAAATCCTGTGATTATATAAAAATTATACAATTATACATTGAATAAAATTAAATAAAATCTTATAAATAATGATAATTATTATTGTGTTTTGAAGAAAAATGTTGCTAATTAAACGTTTTATGAGTTTTTTAATAGGATTTTTTACGATAGAATTACATTCTTATCATAAAATTTGGTAAAGCCAAAATATTGGTAATATATAATTATTGGGGGAGTTTAGATTTGCCCCCTGTAAGGGTGGCACTAAGCCACTGCGATCATTATTTTTCTATACAGCTATGCGGCATTCACCTTCGTCTCCGCGTTTGGCGGGGCTATTAGTCTTATTGGGGGCCCTGGGTGGCCCCGCCGTCCGGGCACAGGGCTCGGGCGGGGCCCCGACTACCATTAATTTCACACTGGGCCGCAGCTATTCGACGAGCGCGGGCGTGTACGCAGCCAATGGCACGCTGCTCCGCACGCTGTGGCGCCGTGCCGATTACGCAGCTGGGCCCCACCAAGCCATTTGGGACGGCCTCGACGACGACGGCCACGCCGTGCCCGCGGGCAACTACCAAGTGAAAGTGCTGACACACAACGTGCGCTACGTGTGGGAAGGCGTGGTAGGAAACACGTCGGCCAGCTTCACCCGCGACGTGTGGCGGAGCTACGTGGGGATATACGATGCGGCCTTCACCGACACCGACGGGTTTGTGGCACTGGGCTACAACGAAGGTGGCCCGGCCATGAAGCGCTTCAATACCAAAACCCCGCAGGTGGCCCCCGAGGCCCAGGGCCCCGACCGCAACGATACCTGGGTGGCGGTGGCCACCGATGGGGTGGCGTATTATTCTGCCTCCAACAACAGCGGCTGGGACCCCGACAACTCCAGCTTTGTGGTGGCCAACCGGGTGTCTACCAGCGGCGGAATGCCCTTGCCGAAGGGCCAAAACGTGCAGTTTCTGGGTAGTAATATCTACTACGGCGTCGTCGATCTGGTGCAGCAGAAAGGCCGGCGCAACGCCGCCTTTTCCCGGCAGCAAGCCATTTCCGGGCTGGCGGTGCAAAAAACGGGCAACGTGCTGGCCGTGGCCCACGGCCGCCTGGGCGTGGTGCGGCTGTTCGATAAAACGAGCGGCGCGGCGCTGGGCGCCTTGGCCGTGGCCCAACCCGGCCGGCTGGCATTTGCGCCCAACGGCGATTTGTGGGTTATTAGCGCCGGGGCCGTGAGCCGGTACCACAACGCCGGCCTCTCGGCGCAAGCCCCCGATTTTCAGCTGCAAAACACGCTGCCCGGCGTGGTAGGCGCCCTGGGCGTGGCCGTAGACCCGGCCAACGACGATTTGGTGCTGGTGGCCGACGGCGGCAGTAGCCAGCAGGTGAAGGCCTACACGCGCACCGGCGCGGTGCAGTGGACCTACGGGCAGGCCGGCGGCTACGCCACCAACGGGCCGGACGTGACCAACGATAAGTTTTTCTTCCTGGACCAGGACCCGCTCGACTACGACGCTACCGACCGCGACCCGGCTGGGACCGAAACGGCCTTCGTGGCGTTTGCGGCCGATGGCTCGTTTTGGCTCGGCGACCGCGGCAACTGCCGGCTGCTGCATTTCGCGGCCAACCGGGCGTACCTGGAGCAAATTGCTTACATCGCCGACAAGCACCACACCACCGTCGACCCCAACAATCCGAGCCGGGTGTTCAGCGATTGGTTGGAATTTCGGGTCGACAACACCCAAGCGCTGCAGCCGGGCGACCCCAGCGCTACGGGCGGCAGCAGCTGGAAGCTGGTAAAGAACTGGGCCGCCGGCCTCGACTGGAAGCGGTTCACGCCTTTCAACACGGTGGTGACGCTGAGCAACGGCCGCACCTACGGGCAGGTTTCCGACGGCAACACGTCCAGCCCCAAGCAGTTGGCCATCGTGGAGCTGCCCGCCCAGGGCCCGCTGCGCCTGACCGGCGTGCAGGTGTCGGATTGGTACGACGGCGGCAAGGCCCACAACCTCTACGCCAACGGCGACCTGCGCTACTGGGACGTGGGCCTGACCGTGGCCAACAACGTGCAAAAAGGCTACCGCCAGGCCCTGGCCGGATTCGATGCGGCCGGCAATCCCCAGTGGGGGCCTGCTGCCCTGCTGGGCTCGGCCAACGTGAGCAGCACCGACTACCGGCACAGCCAGGACCCGGTGGCCAACTACGCCTGGGGCATGACCAACCGCCTGCCCATCACCGAATCGGGGGTGCTCGTGTCGTTCAACCCGCAGGCCAACCACAGCGGGCCGAGCATGCACTTGGGCGGCATCAAGCTAAATTCCGGCGATTGGCTGTGGAACGCCAGCCCCGGCGGGCAAATCACGGCCCCGGACGGCCAGGGCACGTTCCCGGACGTGGACGCCTTTGGGGGCCACAACGGCGTGAGCGTGTTTGCCGAAGGCCGCAACGTGGTGTACGGCTACGACGGGCAGAACGGCAGCTTTTCCAGCCAGTGGATGCACTACTACGACGACGGCCTGTTTGTGGGCCAGTTCGGGCAAGCCAACGACGGCAGTGCCCAGTTCAAAGACCGGCGCCAGGCCGTGGCCGGCTTCGCTAACAACATCGCCACCATGTTCATGGCGCGGGCCGGCAACAAGCTTTATGTGTACTGCGTCGACGAGGCCATTCACGGCGGCTTGCACCGCTGGCGCGTCGACGGGGCCGACAACATCCGGGAGATGACCGGCACCGGGCCCTTGGGCGGCGACATCCAAATGGCCTCGTCGGTGCTCGCGCTGGGCACGGCCCCCGCGGCCGGCAACGCCACGGCCTCCGCCGCGCCCAACCCCAGCACGGGCGTTTTCGAGCTGACGGCCGCCGGCCCCGTGCTGCGCGCCGACGTGTTCGACGCGCGCGGGGCCCGGGTGCTGCACCTGTTGCCTGCCGCGGGCCAATCCGGCAGCCTCCGCTGCGACCTGAGCGCCGCGCCCGCCGGCGTGTACCTGGCGCAGCTGCAAACCGCCGCCGGCCCGCGAACCCTCAAGCTGATCAAAAACTAGCTTTTCCCTGCCGCAACGGCCAGGCCCCCGCCTGCGCTCCGGCCCACCCGGGGCAAAAGCGGGGGCTTGGCCCGGGGGCCCTGCAAGGCCAGCCGGGGCCCCGGCTATACTTCTACCTTGAGCGTAGCCGGCCGTTCGGTCACCTCAAACAGCTCGCCGTGGGGCACGATGGTGATCTGGCCGTACTCGCGGAGCAGCATCCGGTAGGCTTCGGCCACGGGCCGGGGCCGGCGGTCGAGGTCGTAAAGGCCGCACGGGTTCACGGTGCCCACCTTGCGCCCCAGGCCTTTGTCCCAATCAATCTGGTCGATGAGCGAGTACCACGTGAAGCCCAGCACCGGCACGCCTTCCTGGCGCATGCGCAGGACGTTCACCCACTGCTTCCAGAGCCAGGTGGGGGCGTCTTTGGCTTCGAGTACGTTGGTTTCGGTGTGCATCACCGGCTTTTTGTAGCGCTGGTAGTAGTCGTGGGTGATGTTGTACCAGCCCAGCACGTCCATGCTGGTGACGACGGTGCCGTCGGGCAGCATGATTTTCTCGTTGCGGCCGTAGTAGTCGTTGCCCATGATCTGGTAGCCGGGCGGCTCGCCGGCCATGAACCAGTCGTACTCGCGGCGGGTCATGCCGTTGTCGTATAAGTAGTTGAGAACTTCGCCCTCGGGGTGGTGGGCGTACAGCAAATCGAGCGAGGCGAAGCGCAGCTTGTTCTGGAGCTGCACCTCGGGCGTGTGCTCGGCGCGCAGCTCGTGCGTGAACTCAGCGGACTCGCTCTGCACGATCACGCAATCGGGCCGGTGCTTGGCGATGCGCTGCGTGCCCATGATGCTGGCCGCCACCAAGTGCTTGAGGGCCGTCACGAAGGCCTTGTCGGACCGGAGCTGCTCGTTCCAGAGGCCGTCCTTGGCGCTCATCTTGGCCGTTACGTAAATCTCGTTCACCGGCGTGTAGTAGCGCACCCAGGGGTAGCGCCGGGCCACGGCTTCGCAGTAGGCCGCGAAATGCACCGGCAACTCGGGGTTCTGGAAGTTGCCCACCCAGTCGGGCACCCCGAAGTGCATCAGGTCCAGAATCGGGGTAATGCCCAGGCGCTGCATCTCGGCCAGGGCCCGGT
>JANXOE010000210.1 GCA_025353745.1 Hymenobacter sp. | reverse complement strand
AACCACCACCACCACCCCGGCTACCACCGAAACCACCACCACGGCTACCACCGACACCACCGCTATGGCTGCTCCCGCTGCCGGTGCTGCTGATGCAACGGCCCCCGCTGCCGGCGCTGACGCTTCGAAAATGAGCGGTGCTTCGACCACCACCACCACCGAAGTTAAGAAATAGTTGATGGGTTGGCCCCACGGCCAACCGCTCGCTTATTGCTGGAAAATGCCCGGTCTTCCGCTTGGAAAGCCGGGCATTTTTTGTGGGTGTCCGCTAGGCCACCAGGGCCAGCAGGTCGGCGGCAATGCCGGGCCAGGGCTGGTGCAAGTCGAGGGTGGCCACGCGCACGGGGTGGCCGCCGAGGGTGTAGCGCGCGTCGAGGGCCCCGGCGGGGGCCGGCGCGGCGGGGTAGAGCAGGATGCCTTCCAGGGCCTGGCCGGGGGCGGGGCGCTGGTTTTGGAGGTAGGCGTAGAGCTGGTAGAGGTGGGGCGCGATGAGCCGCTGGCGGTCGTAGCGCGGGCGCAGGGCGGCGGCGTAGTACTTGGTGTCGAGGATGATTTTGCGCGCCGGGCTTTCGAGCGTGGTGTCGGTGAGCATGGTGGGCAGCAGGTCGAGGGCGGCGGGGGCCGCGTCGGCCACCTGCCAGGCAATGGTTTCGGCAAACACCCGGTACTGCCGCTGCTCGCGGCGGTAGAAGTTGCGCACGAACTGCTCGAACAGCCGCGCCATCAGCGCCTCGTCGCGCCGGAAATCGAGCACCCGCGCCCGGCCCGGGGGCCCGGGCACGGGCAGCGCGTGCCGCCAAATCAGCTCGCACAGGTGCAGCACAAATGCCGCCTCGCCCGCCGGCCGCTGCCGGTGCAGGGCCCCGAACAGCGCCGCCGTGGGGGCCGCGGCCAGGGCCCCCGCAGCCCCGGGCAGGCGCCGGCGCAGGTGCTGGGCCTCGCGCCGCAGCGCCAGGGGCAGCGCCCGCCGGCCCACCAGCGCCGCCAGCGTGGCGGCCAGCAGGTGGGCCAGCGGCGCGTCGGGCCCCAGCTCCACGAAGCGGCACACGGCGCGGCCTTGCGGCAGCAGCCCGCGCGCCAGCGAGGGCCCCAGCTCCACGCGCCCGCGCAGCGTGCCCAGCACGGCCTCGTGCTCCTCAAAAGCCAGGGGCAGGCCCGTGCGCAGCAGCCGGCGCGTGGCGTGCAGCAGCAGCTGGGCCAGCAGCTCCAGCGGCCGGTGGAAGGGCGCGGCCCCGCCCGGGGCCCAGTCGGCCGGGGCGGGCAGGCGGTTCCAGGCGTAGCACAGCAGGTAGTAGAGCGTGGCGAGCGGAACGGTGGGGGCCATGAGTAAGACGCGGCTGCGCGCCGTGGGGCGGCTCCGGGGTGAGTGATTTTGGTGGGCAAGCAGCCGGGCGCGAAGCCCGCGCTTCGCGTTAAAACAGGCCCGCGCGCAGCCGGCGCAGCTGGGCGGCGGCCGTGGCGGGCTCGTCGCGCCAGTAGTCGGCCAGCAGCGGGGCAATTTCCTGGTCGATGACGAGGCGCAGCCACGCTTCCGCGTCGGGCAGTGGGCCGGGCGGCGGCACAAAATAGCTGTGGCCGATGGCAAACTCGGGGCCCAGGCCGGGGTCGTCGGCCACGGCCTGGTTGAGGGCCCCGAGGCGGGCGCTGAGGCGCTCGGCCAGCGCGGCGGGCACGCCGTGGCCGGCCAGCAGGGCCCCCAGCCGGGGCCCGAACTGCGGCCGCAGCTCCACCACGGCGAAGCGGCGGCGCAGGGCGTAGTCGAGCGGGCTCAGCGAGCGGTCGGCCAGGTTGAGGGTGGCGATGACGAACAGGTTTTCGGGCACGAAGAAGCGGGGCGCTTCGGGCGGGGCGTAGGGCAGGCGCAGGGCGTGGGCGGGCCCGCGCTTGTCGCGCTCAATCAAGCCCAGCAGCTCGCCAAAAATGCGGGCCACCTGCCCGCGGTTCAGCTCGTCGATGACCAGCACGTAGGGCCGCGCCGGGTCGGCGGCGGCGCGCTGGCAGAGCAGCGGCAGCACGCCCGGCACCAGCCGGAACTGCCCGTGCGCGTCGGGCCGGAAGCCGAGCACGAAGTCTTCGTAGCCGTAGCTGGGATGAAATTGCACCAATTCGAGCCGGCTTTCGTCGCGGGCCCCGAGCAGCAGCCAAGCCAGGCGCCGCGCCAGAAAGGTTTTGCCCGTGCCGGGCGGGCCTTGCAGCAGCAGGTTGCGGCGGCGGGCCAGGCCGGCCAGGGCCCCGTCCAGCTCGCTTTCGTCGATGAGCAGCTCGCCCAGCGCCTCGGCGCGGAGGTAGGGCGCGGGGGCCGGCGCGTAGGCTGGCGCCGGCTCGGCGGCCAGCGCCGGCCCGGGGCCCCCGAGGTAGAGGCCGTCGGCCGGTTCGGCGGCGTCGGGGCCGGTGCCGGGCCCCAGCACGGGCCGCTTGGTGCTGATGGTGAAGTCGAGGGCTTCGAGCACGGCGTTGGTGGGCGTGCCGGCGGGGTGCGGCCAGCGGGCCCCCGCGTCGCCGGTGGCCAGGCGGTGGGCCCACTCGGCCACGGCGCGGGGCGGGTAGCGCCGGCCCCGGTACACCAGCTCGTACACGGTGCTGGGCGGCAGCGCGGCCCCCGCCCGCTCGATCTGCCGCAGCGCGCGCAGCACCAGCTCGCGGGTGAGCGGCGGCACGGCGACGGAAACAGCGGCGGCAGAAGCAGCGGGGGCCATGCGGCAAAGTACGGGCCGGGCGGCGGGCCCGCCCCCCCGGGGCCCTGCCCCGCGCAAAAAAAATCCCGCGGCGGGGCCGCGGGATTTATCAGTGAGCATGAGCAGCGAGCGGGTTTGCGTTCCGAACGCAGCGAGGAATCTGGGCCGCTTGATCATCCAGATTCCTCGCTGCGCTCGGAATGACAACCCGCTCGCTGCTCACTGAAAATTTACGGGGCCACCGTGAAGGTGCGCGTGACGGAGTTGTAGGGCCCCGGGATGAGGGTGCCGGCGTTGTCGACCAGCTCCAGCTTGACGGTGTTTTCGCCGGCCGGCAGGCCTTCCATCTGGAAGGGCGCCCATTTGTCGAGCATGAATTCGTTGCCGTTGATGGTGGCGCGCACCTTGTTGCCGCTCGGGTCGAGGGTGGTGTTCACCAGGTAAAAATCAAGCATGATTTTCTTGGCGTCGGCCCCCGAATACGTGTCCTTGGGGCGGCTGTAGAACAGGTGGGGCTTGGTCACGTCGAGCAAGGGCGTGGCGGGCGCAGGGCCGTTGCCCACGCTGACGAGGCGCAAATCGTAGGCCCCGCGCTGCTTGAGGCTTTCGTGGTAGGAGCGCGAAAGAAACGAGAGCACCACGTGCTGCCCGTCGGCGAGGGGCTTGGCAAACGACGTTTCGTAGTGGGCGGTGTAAGGCTGGTTGTCCACGATGTTGTGGATGTGCTGGCCCTTGGCCGAGTTGGCCATTTCGCCCATGTGGGGCCCCCCGCTCATCTTGGTGAGCACGAAGTTGCTGATTTGGTAGGTGAAGCGCACGTCGCCGCTCGGCACGCTGGAGCCGGCCAGGGGCGAAATCAGCCGCATCTGCGCCTCCGGAAACTTGGGCGAGTCGTTGTAGGGCGTGAGGCGGATGCCGTTTTTCTCCATCGCGTCGGCCGCCAGGGCGTTGCGCTGCGAGTTGGTGGGCGACGTGGCCGGCACGTTGCTATTGGAAGCGGCGGCGTCGGCCGACGATTTGCTGGTGTCGCAGGCAGAGGCGGCCAGCAGGCCCAGGGCCAGGGGCAAGCCGGTGGGCAACCAGGAAGCGAAGCGGTGTTTCATTGAAAAGAATAAATAAAGGCGAAAGAATGGCAGATCGGGAAAAGAACAATCGCGCAAATAACGCAATACTTTGCCTTTGGTTGGCACATTCGGCCCGGAACCGGCCGCCGCCGTTGGCCGTTTCTTAACTTGCGCCCCGCAAACTTGGGGCCGCCCCGCGGGCCCGTTTTTTTTATTTTCCGTTTCATCTTCTGCTTTTCGGCCATGCAAGACCAACTCCTGGACCAGATTCCGTCCCTCGACCTCGCCGATTTCCGCTCCGGCGACCCGCAGCGCAAGGCCCGGTTCGTGCAGCAGCTCGGCGACGCCTACCAGAGCATTGGCTTCGTGGCCCTGAAAAACCACGGCCTCAGCGAAGCCCAAACCAAGCAGCTCTACGCCGACGTGCAGGCGTTTTTTCAGCTGCCCGACGCCGCCAAGCAAGCCTACGAAAAGCCGGAGCTGGCCGGCCAGCGCGGCTACATCAGCAAGGGCAAGGAGCACGCCAAGGGCCGCAACACCGGCGACCTCAAGGAGTTCTACCACGTGGGCCAGGAAGTGGCCGACGACGCGGACCCCGTGAAAGCCGAGTACCCCGACAACATCTGGCCCGCCGAAGTGCCCGGCTTCCAGGCCAGCACCTTCACCGCCTACCGCACCCTGGAAGCGGCCGGCGGGGACGTGCTCCGCGCCATCGCCCTGTACCTGGAGCTGCCCGAAAATTACTTCGACGACAAGGTGCGCCACGGCAACTCCATCCTGCGCCCCATCCACTACTTCCCCATCGAAGACCCCGACGCCGTGCCCGCCGACGCCGTGCGCGCCGCCGAGCACGGCGATATCAACCTGATAACCTTGCTGATGGGCGCCAGCGCCGACGGCCTGCAAGTGCTGCGCCGCGACGGCCACTGGATTCCCATCACCGCCCTGCCCGACCAGATCGTGGTGAACGTGGGCGACATGCTCCAGCGCCTCACCAACGGCGTGCTGCGCAGCACCATCCACCGCGTGGTGAACCCGCCCCGCGAGAAAATGAACACCTCGCGCTACAGCATCCCGTTTTTCATGCACCCGCGCTCCGAAATGAGCCTGGCGGCCCTGGCGCACTGCGTGACGCCCGACAACCCCAAAAAAGAAGCCGACATCACGGCCGGCGAGTTCCTCAACGAGCGCCTTATTGAGCTGGGCCTGAAGAAGAAGTAACGGCTTTTTTTATCGTCAAAAAAGCGGCTTGTCCCCCTGGGGGCAAGCCGCTTTTTTTTGCCCTGCCGACGTCGAACGATTGCCGCGCTGGCAAGGGCCCCGCCACAACTTATGTCCGCGCATTACGTCCGCGCTCGGCGCACAAAACCGCTCTGCGTCAATTGCTAGCACAATTTTCATAATAAATTGTGTCTTTGTTGTTTTTAAAATAATTTTCAGATATTTTTATCCGGGCCCAATAGGCTTTAAGCACAACCATTTAGCACCTTTTTTAGAGAGTTCTGCTACCGCTGCCCCATCTGTAGGAGAACGCGAAAGCGTTTTTTGGCTACCCCAACTCCCGCAGCATGGCTTGTTAATCGCGAGCTGCCCCCTTTCCAATTTTCCTGGTCTGCCCCGCATGCCCACCCCGAAACGGGTGGCACGGTAGCTCGTTGTGCCCTGGGCCCTGGAGGGCTTGAAGCATGTTTTTCTCAATCAATGCATTGACTTTTAACCCGCTGTGCGCATGAGAACATCTACAAACCCTCTGGTTTCCTGCAAGGCTTTCAAAATCCTTCCCCTTTGGATTTTCCTGCGCCCGTGCAAATGCGCGGTTGGAGCCGCACTTGGGCAGCCGCGCCGATTGCCCCGCCGCACGCCGCTAGCGAAGGCGCTGCTTACGTCGATGCTGGTTATCCTCGCCTTGGCTGGGTGGGCCCAGAATGCCGTGGTGACCGAAAATGCCAAGGCCGGCAACCCCGCTTCGGAATGGCAGATCAACGGGGCCGGAGATTTGTCAATCCAGGGCTTCGCCACCGACATAAGCTACAACAAGGGCGAAACGGCCCGCTTCAAAATCAAAACCGACGCCAGGGCCTACACCGTGGCCATCTACCGGCTGGGCTATTACCAGGGCCGGGGGGCCCGGCGCCAGGGCACGGCCGCGGTGACGGCCGCCCTGCCCCAGCTCCAGGTCGATTGCAGCGCCGAGGCCACCACCGGCCTGCTCGACTGCGGCAACTGGTCCGAATCGGCCCACTGGGACATTCCGGCGAACGCCGTTTCGGGCCTTTACATGGCCCGGCTGACCCGCGCCGATACCCAGGGGGCCAGCCACATTATGTTCGTCGTGCGCGACGACGCCGGGGCCTCCGACTTGCTTTTTCAGACTTCGGACGCGACGTGGCAGGCCTACAACGTGTACGGCGACGCCGGCAACGGCAAAAGTCTGTACACCGGCGCCACGGGCAAGGCGTCCAAGGTGAGCTACAACCGGCCTTGCATCACGCGCAACGGCGGCGGCGGCGGCGGCGTGGCCGAAGACGGCCCCTTCAACGCCGAATACCCGATGATTCGCTGGCTGGAAGCCAACGGCTACGACGTGAGCTACAGCACCAACGTGGACACGGACCGGCGCGGCGGCCTGCTCACCAGCCACCGGGTGTTCCTGTCGGTGGGGCACGACGAATATTGGTCGGGCGGGGCGCGGGCCAACGTGGCCGCCGCCCGCGACGCGGGCAGGCACCTGGCTTTTTTCAGCGGCAACGAAGTGTACTGGAAAACCCGGTGGGAAAACAACTACCGCACCCTGGTGTGCTACAAAGAAGGCACGCTGGGCGAAAATACCTGCGGCACGAAGTGCGACCCCAGCCCCGAATGGACGGGCCTGTGGCGGGGCGGCTGCGGCTTGGCGGGGGCGGGCGGCTGCCGGCCGGAAAATGAGTTGAGCGGGCAAATCAGCTGGACGGAGTACCAGGGGGCCCTCACGGTGCCGGCCAGCTACAAGGGCCTGCGCTTCTGGCGCAACACGAGCGTGGCCACGCTGGGCAGCGGGGCCACCGCCACTTTCACCAACGGCACGCTGGGCTACGAGTGGGACCCCGAGCAGGAAACGTACCGGGAAGCGTACCCGGCCGGCCGCATTTTGCTTTCGCAAACCGTGCTGGGCGGGCTCACGCACCACCTTTCCCTCTACAAGCACAGCAGCGGGGCGCTGGTGTTCGGGGCCGGCACCGTGCAGTGGGCGTGGGGCCTGGACGGCAACCACGACCGGGGCAACGACGCGCCCAGCCCCGACATGCAGCAGGCCACCGTCAACCTTTTCGCCGACATGGGCGTGCAGCCCGCCACGCTGGCCGCCGGCCTGGTGCCGGCCACCGCCTCGGCCGATGCGCAGGCGCCGGCCGTGGCCATCACCGCGCCGGCGGCGGGCGCTTCGGTGCCCGCGGGCCAGGCCGTCGCCGTGGCGGGCACGGCCGCCGACGCCAACGTGGTGGCCGGCGTGGAGGTGTCCACCGACGGGGGCACCAGCTGGCGCCGCGCCGCCGGCACCACCAGCTGGACCTACGCCTGGACGCCGTCGGTGCAGGGCCCCGCCACCGTCCAGAGCCGGGCGTTCGACGATTCGGGCAACACGAGCGCTCCCGTCGCCGTGAACGTTACGGTGACGGCCCCGGCCCCCGAGGTGTGCCCGTGCACGGTGTTCCAGCCCACCGCCGCGCCGACGGCCCCGTTGCAGAACGACGCGCAGGCCATTCAATTGGGGATGAAATTCCGGTCCAACGCCGACGGGTTCATCACCGGGGCGCGGTTTTACAAGCAGAGCGGCAACACCGGCCCCCACACCGGGCAGCTGTACAGCCGCACGGGGGAGCTGTTGGCGCAGGCCACCTTCACCAACGAAAGCGCGTCGGGCTGGCAGCAAGTGGCTTTTGCCAACGCGGTGGCCATCAAGGCCAACACCACTTACCTCATCTCCTACCACAGCCCCTCCGGCTATTATTCGGCGGACAATGCCGGCTTTGCCGAAGCCGTTGTCGGGGGCGCGCTACGCGGCCTGGCCAACGGCGAAGACGGCCCCAACGGCGTTTACGCCTACTCCCCTAGCCCCACCTTTCCGACGGATAACTACCAGGCCAGCAACTACTTTGTCGATGCCGTGTTCAATACGGCGGTGGGGCCCGACACCAGCCCGCCGGGGGTTATCTCCACCGCGCCGGCCGCCGGGGCCGTGGGCGTGCCGGTGACGGCCAACGTCGGCATCACCTTCGACGAAGCCCTGAGCGCGGCCAGCGTTTCGAGCGCCACCGTGCAGCTGCTGAACGGCGGCGCGCCGGTGGCCGCCGGCCTGAGCTACGACGCCGGCACCCGGACGGTGACGCTCAACCCGGCCAGCGCCCTGGCTTATTCCACCGCCTACACCGTGGCGGTGAAGGGCGGCGCCGCCGACCCGCGCGTCAAGGACCTGGCCGGCAACGCGCTGGCCGCCACCTACAACGCCACTTTCACCACCCAGGCCCCGCCGCCGCCGCCGCTGCCTTCGCCCGGCGAGGGCCCCGGGGGGCCCGTGCTGGTCATCAGCTCGGCGGCCAACCCGTTCAGCCGCTTTCCGGTGGAAATTTTGCGGGCCGAGGGGTTCAACGAGTTTGCTGCCAAAGACCTTGCGGAAGTGCGCGCCAACCCCGCTTTGCTCGGCGCCTACGACGTGGTGGTGCTGGGCGCAGTGGCGCTCGCGGCGGCCGACGTGCCTTTGCTGACCAACTGGGTCACGGCCGGCGGCACGCTCATCGCGCTCAAGCCCGATGCGCGGCTGGCGCCCTTGCTGGGCCTCGCGCCCGCCGGCGGCACCCTGGCCGATAAATACTTGCTGGTGAACACCGCCAGCGGGGCCGGCGCGGGCATCGTCGACCAAACCATCCAGTTCCACGGCCCCGCCGACCTTTACACGCTAAACGGGGCCACCAGCCTGGCCACGCTGTACGCCAGCGCGACGGCGGCGACCGGCAACCCGGCCGTCACCCAAAAAGCGGTGGGCCCCAACGGCGGCCAGGCCGTGGCCTTCGCCTACGACCTGGCCCGCTCCGTGGTGTACACCCGCCAGGGCAACCCCGCGTGGGCCGGGCAAAAGCGCGACGGCCAAAGCGGCCCCATCCGCTCCGACGACCAGTTTTTTTCCGACTGGATTGACTTCAACAAAGTGGCCATTCCGCAGGCCGACGAGCAGCAGCGCCTGCTGGCCAACATCATCGTGCGGGGGGCCCGCAAGCCGCTGCCCCGGTTTTGGTACCTGCCCCGCGGGCTGAAAGCCGCCGTGGTGATGACCGGCGACGACCACGCGACGGGCGGCACCGTGGGCCGGTTCAACCAGCACCTGGCCCAAAGCGCCTCCAACACGGCGCAGGCCGTGGCCGACTGGACCGCCGTGCGGGCCACGTCCTACATCTACCCGGGCACGCCCATCACCGACGCCCAGGCGGCGGCTTTCGAGGCCCAGGGGTTTGAAATCAGCCTCCACGTGAACACCAACTGCGCCGTCTGGACGCCCGCCACGCTGCGCGGATTTTTCGACGACCAGCTGCCGCAGCTGGCGGCGCAGCTGCCCAGCATCGCGCCCCCGAGCACGCACCGCACGCACTGCATTTCGTGGAGCGACTGGGCCAGCCAGCCCAAAATTGAGCTGGAGCGCGGCATCCGGCTGGACGCCAACTACTACTACTGGCCCGGGGCCTGGATCGCGGACCGGCCGGGGCTGTTCACCGGCTCGGGCATGCCCATGCGCTTTGCGGATGTGGACGGCACGCTCATCGACTGCTACCAGGCCACCACGCAGCTCACCGACGAGTCGGGCATCACCTACTCCGCGCACATCAACACCCTGCTGGACAACGCCCTGGGGGCCAAAGGCTACTACGGCGTGTTCACCACCAACATGCACACCGACCAGGTGAGCTCGCCCGGGTCCGACGCCATTGTGGCGGCGGCGCAGGCCCGGCAGGTGCCCGTGGTTTCGGCCCGGCAAATGCTGACGTGGCTCGACGGCCGCAACAATTCCGCGTTCGGGGCCCTCGCTTGGAGCGCCAACCAGCTCAGCTTCTCGGTGTCGCTCTGGAACAACGTCCGCAACCTCCAGGGCATGCTGCCCATCACGGCCGCCACCGGCCCTTTGCTCGGCCTGAAGGCCAACGGCGCCCCGCTGCCTTACCGGACGGAAACCATCAAGGGCATTTCGTACGCTTTCTTCTCCGCGGGCCCCGGATCCTACGTGGCGACGTACGGCGGGGCCGCGGCCTGCACCCCGCCCACGGCCACCATTGCCGCCGTGCAGCCGTCGGTGTGCCCGGGCAGCCCCGCCGCGCTCAAGCTGTCGGCCGCCACCGGCCAGGGGCCCTTCGACCTGGTGGTGAACGCGGTAGCCTACCCGGCGGTGAACGTGGGGCAGACCTTCGCCACCTTCACGCCGGGCCAAACGAGTGTTTGGGGCGACACGGGCACCCCCGCCAACCCCGACGGCAACGACGGCCAGCCCATCGAAGTGGGCACCAAATTCCGCGCGTCGGTAAGCGGCTCCGTCACGGGCCTCCGATTTTATAAGGGCCTGACCAACACGGGCCGGCACGTGGGGGCCCTCTGGCGCACCGACGGCACCAAGCTGGCGGCGGCGGCCTTCGTCGCCGAAACGGCCAGCGGCTGGCAGGAAGTAACGTTTGCCACGCCGGTGGCCATCGCGGCCGGCACCACGTACATCGCCTCCTACTACTCGCCGGACGGCGGGTTCGCCATCAGCCCCGGGTTTTTTGCTGGCCAAAGCGTGGCCAGCGCCGACGGGGTCCTCACGGCCCTGCAAGCCGGCACGGACGGCCCCAACGGCGTGTATAAGTACGGCGGCGGCTTTCCGAACGGGGGCAACACGGCCAATTATTGGGTCGACGCGCTCTTCCAGCAAGACGTGGCCCCGGGGCCCCGCGACTACGTGCTGACCAGCGTCACCGACAACGCCGGCTGCGTCGCGACGGGCGCCGCGCTGAGCACGGCGCGGGTGACCGTCAACCCGTTGCCGGCCGGCACGCTGGCCGCGTCGGGCCCCGTGCAGCCCGGCCAGGACATCAACCTGGTTTTCACCGCCAGCGCCGGCGCCGGGCCGTTTACCCTGGTGATCAACGGCACCACGTACGCGAACATCGCCAGCGGCACCCCCTTCAACACGGGCGTAAAAGCTTCTTCGCCCACGCCCAGCCGCATCTGGAGCAACGCCACCCTTCCCGATCAAACGGCGGCCAACGACAACAGCGCTGCCGAGCTGGGCGTGCGGTTCCGCGCCGCCGTGGCCGGCCAGCTCACGGGCCTGCGCTTCTACCAGGGAGCGGCCAACACGGGGCCCCACACGGGGTCGTTGTGGAGCAACACCGGCGCGCTCCTGGGCCAGGTCCTTTTCGCCGACGGCACGGCCCCGGGCTGGCAAGAGGCCGCGTTTGCGGCGCCGGTGAGCATCGCGGCCAACACCACGTACGTGGCGTCGTACCACGCCCCGGCGGGCCACTACGCGTTCAACGGCAACTTCTTCAACGCGGGTGCGGGCGTCACCTCCGGGCCCCTGAAAGCCCTGGCCGACGGCGAGGACGGCCCCAACGGCGTGTATAAGTACGCCGGCAGCAGCGTGTTTCCCACCGACACCTTCAACGGCGGCAACTACTGGGTGGACGTGGTGTTTACGCCGGGCGCGTCCAACACGTTCTCCCTCACCAGCATCACGGATTCGCGGAGCTGCGCCAAGCAGGGCAGCCTGCAAACGCTGGTCGTCAGCCCGCCCCTGCCGGTCGAGCTGACGGACTTCACGGCCACGGCCGTCGGCGCGGGGGCCGTGCGCCTGGCCTGGGCCACGGCTTCGGAGAAAAACAACGTCGGCTTCACGGCCGAGCGCAGCGTGGACGGGACGGTGTTCGTGGCCGTGGGCACCGTGGCCGGGGCCGGCACCAGCAGCGCGCCGCGCGCCTACAGCCTGCTCGACGCCCGGCTGCCGGCCGACGCCGCCCTGCTCTACTACCGCCTGCACCAGGTGGACGCCGACGGCACCGGGGCCTACTCGCCCGTGCGCACGGTGGCCCTGGCCGGGGCCGTCGCCCCGCCGCAGCTCCTCGCCTACCCCAACCCCGCCCACGACGCCGTGGTGGTGCGGCTCCTGGGGCCCGCCCCGACGGCCCCGCTGTACTTGCTCGACGCGCTGGGCCGGGCGGTGCGCACCCGGCCGGCCCCGGCCGCCGGCGCCGAAGCCGTGCTGCCGCTGGGGGGCCTTTCCGCGGGCCTCTACGTGCTGCGCTGCGGCGCGCTGAGCCAACGCCTGGCGGTGGAATGAGCCCCCGGAACCGCGGCCGAAGCCGAACACCCGGGCTCGCTCCACCAAAGCGGCTTGCTCCTCCGGGCAAGCCGCTTTTTGCACCCCTTGGCACCTGATGCCGCGCCTGGAAGCCCGTTTCCAATCGTTGACCTAGCGCCCTTGCCCGCGCCGATGCCGCCGCAACGGCAACCGGCCGCGGGGCCCCCGAGGTTTTTGGCGCGCACGGTTTATTTTTATATCTTTTATATTCAATTACTATTATATTAGGAATGGGATTCAAAAACCGGCGGCACGCCAATAATAAACCAACATTTTACAGTCTTAATGCTTTATTTATCAAATTTTTACTCATTATATAATGTTTTGACTATCGCCGTGCGGCCGCAGTAGCCGCCGCTGGAAGCAGGGGCTACTGGGGACTGCCCGCCATTTATTCTCCTCCTCGCCATGCCAAGCCGCGGCCCCCGAACCATCTTGTTCATCACCGGTGCCTTCGTCAGCAGCAGCTGCTGGGACGAATGGAAGGCGTATTTTGAAAGCCGGGGCTACGCCTGCCTCGTGCCGGACTGGCCCTACAAAGACGCGCCGGCCGCCGTGCTGCGCAGCCGGCAGCCCGACGCCCGCGTGGCCTCCGTCCGCCTGACGGGGCTCACGACGCACTTCGCGGACCTTGCCCGGCAGCTGCCCGCGAAGCCGATTCTGGTCGGGCACTCGCTGGGGGGCCTGCTCGCGCAGCTCTTGCTGCAGCAGGGCGCGGCGGCCGCGGGCGTGGCCATTCATTCGGTGCCCCCGCAGGGCGTCGTCACGCTCAAGCCGTCCTTTTACCGGTCGGTGTGGGGGCCCCTGGGGTACTTCACGTCCGCCGACAAGAGCTTTCTGATGTCGTTCAAGCAGTGGCGGTACGCCTTCACCAACGGCATGCCCCGGGCCCGGCAGCGAGCGGCCTACGAGCAGTTTGCCGTCCCCGAGTCGAAGCGGGTGTTGCGCGACGGGCTGACGAAAGCGGCCAAGGTCGATTTTCGCCGGCCCCACGCCCCGCTGCTGTTCGTGGCCGGCACCACCGACCGCCTCATCCCGGCATCGCTCAATTATTCAAACTTTAAGCGCTACCAAAACAGCGCCTCGGTGACCGATTACAAGGTGTTTGCAGGGCGCAACCACTTCGTTTTGGGGCAGCCCACCTGGCAGCAGGACGCTGCCTTCGTTGCGGGTTGGCTGGCCCAGCAGCTTGGTTAAACGATTGATTTATGGCAGTCCTTCGACTTTTCGGGTGTTGGCTGTTGGTGTGCGGGCTGTGGCCGCCCCCCCGGGCGGTGGCGCAGCCGGCCCCGGCCTACACCGTGTTCTTGTTGGGCGGCACGGGGGTGGGCACCGACGCGTCGCTGGCCGCCACCCTGGGGCTGCTGCGCACGCAGTTTGCCCAGGCGGGCCCGCGCAGCACGCTCGTGCTGCTGGGCGACAACCTCAGCGACGGGCTGCCCGCCGAGGGCAAGCCCGGGCGAAGCGCGGCGCAAAGCCGCCTGCTGCAGGTGCTGGCCCTGCTGAAAACGTGCCCCATCCGGGTGGTGGTGGTGCCCGGCGGCGAAGACTGGGAGCGCGGCGGCAGCCAGGGCTGGCAGCGGGTGAAGGAAGAAGAGAAATTTGTGGAAGGCTACCTGGGCCGCGGCAACGTGTTCCTGCCCAGCGGCGGCTGCCCCGGGCCCATCGAAGTGGCCCTCGACCCGCAGCACACGCTCGTGGTGCTCGACACGCAGTGGTGGCTGCACGCCTGGGACAAGCCCGGCGAGGAATCGGCCTGCGAGGCCAAGGACGCGGCCGCCGTCGTGCTCCAATTGGATGACATGCTGGGCCGCAACCAAGGCAAGCACCTGCTGGTGGTGGGCCACCACCCCCTGCTCGACGCAAAAAACAGCTTGTGGCAGGAGGCCATGCCCAACCCCCGCCACCGGCTGATGCGCCGCTCCCTGCTCCAGGTACTGGAAAAGTACCCCGGCCTGGCCTACGCCAGCGGCCACGAGCGCAGCCTGGCCTGCCGCGAAGACCACGGGCTGCACTTCATCAGCAGCGGGGCCGCCGCCACCGCCCGGGCCGGCCACAGCGCGGGGCCGCTGGCCCACGCGCCGGGCTTCGTGCGGCTGGACTACGGGGCCCGGGGGGCCGTGCAAGCCACCTTCTGGACGCCCGCGGCCGCCGGGCAGCCGCTCTACGAGGCCCACTGGCTGGAGCCGGGCGTGGTGCGGGAATTGGCCCGCGACACCAACACCACGTATGCGGGCCAGACGGCCCGGGCGCAGGCCAGCGCCCGGTACCGCGCCGGCAAGTTCAAAACCTGGTTGCAGGGGGCCAACTACCGGCGCGAGTGGCAGCAGCCGCTGCCGGTGCCGCTCCTGGATTTGGGCGCGGCCGAAGGCGGGCTGACGCCCCTCAGGCGCGGCGGCGGGTTCCAGACCAAGTCGTTGCGCCTGCGGGCCGCCGACGGCAAGGAGTACGTGCTGCGTTCCATCGACAAAACCACCGACGCCTCGGTGCCGGACTTCCTGCGCCAAACCTTTGCCGCCGACATCGTGCAGGACCAGATTTCCGCCGCTCACCCCTACGCGGCCCTGGTGGTGCCCCCCCTGGCCGAAGCGGCCGGCGTGGGGCACACCACGCCGCGGCTGGTGCTCGTGCCCGACGACCCGCGGCTGGGGCCCTTCCGCAAGGGGTTTGCGGGCACCCTGGCGCTGCTGGAGGCCCGCGAGCCCGCCCCGCCCCGCAGCTTCCGCGGCCGGCCGGCGCCCAAAAACTACAGCACGGCCGAGGTGCTGGAAAAACTGCTGGCCGACGCCCGCAACCGCGTGGACCAGCGGGCCGTGCTGCGGGCGCGCCTGTTCGACATGGTGCTCGCCGACTGGGACCGCCACGACGACCAGTGGCGCTGGCTGGCCTACCCGCGGCCGGGCGGCGGCCTGCTCTTCCGGGCCGTGCCCCGCGACCGGGACCAGGCTTTTTTTGTTAACCAGGGCTTTTTGCCCCGCCGGGCCAGCGTCGAGTACCTGCTGCCCCGCCTGCAAGGCTTCGACTTCAATTTTCGCAACGTCAACACGTTCAATTCCCAGGCGCGCCACTTCGACCGTTCTTTTCTGGCGGGGCTTTCGCAGGCCGACTGGCGGGCCGTGGCCGACTCCGTGCGGGCCGGCCTGACCGATTCGGTGCTGGTGGGGGCCCTGCGCCAGTGGCCCGACTCCATCTACCGCCTCTCGGGGGCCCTGGTGCTGGCCAAGCTCAGGGCCCACCGCGACCAGCTGCCCGCCTGGGCCGGGCAGTACTACCGGTTCCTGGCCCGGCAGGTGGACGTGGTGGGCAGCGACGGGCCGGAATATTTCGCGGTGACGCGCCAGGCCGACGACCGCACCCGGGTAACCGTTTCCCCGCTGGGCCCCGACGGGCGGCCCGGGCCGCCGCTCTACCAGCGCACGTTCCTGGCCGCCGAAACCCAGGAAGTCCGGCTTTTTGGCCAGGGCGGCGCCGACGTGTTCGTGCTCGGCGGCTACAGCCAGCGGGGGCCGGTGGTGCGCGTGGTGGGCGGGGCCGGCCGCGACAGCCTGGTCGACCGCTCCCGGGTGCGCCGCCGGGGCCGCCAAACGAAAGTGTACGACGTGCCGGGGGGCATCGCCGTGGCCCGGGGCCCCGAAACGGCCCCGCACCTCTCCCGCCGGCCGGCCGTCAACCAGTACAGCCGCACGGCTTTTCAGTACTCGTACCTCGCCCCCCTCTACCCCTGGAGCTACAACATCGACGACGGCGTGTTCATCGGCCTGGGGGTGATGCTCAAGCAGCCCGGCTTCCGGAAGGTGCCCTGGGCGTCCACGCAGTCGCTGACCGGCAACGTGGCCCTGGCCACGGGGGCCTTCAACTTTCGCTACGAAGGACTATTTACCCACGTAGTGGGCGGCTTCGACCTGCGGCTGGAAGCCAACCTGCAGGCCCCCAACTACGTGCGCAACTTTTACGGCCTGGGCAACGACACCGGGCGCGACCCGGCCCGCGGCCGGCGCTACTACCGGGTGCGGTTCCAAAACCTGGCCGCCGCCGCCCTGCTGCAGCGGGCCCTGGGCACCCACGTGCGCGTTTTCGGCGGGGCCGTGTACCAGCGCGTGACGGTGGAAAAAGACGCCGAACGGGTGCTGTCGCAGCTGCCCGACGAGCGCCTCCACCCCGCCACGCTGTTCGCCGCCAAGCAGTACGCCGGGGCCCGCGTGGGCGTCGACGTGGTGAGCCCCGACGCCCGGGCGCCTTTCCCGCAAGGCATTGCCTGGCAAACGGAGCTGACGGCCCTGCGCCCGCTGAACGCCGCGGCCCGGCCCCTCACCCAGCTCACGTCCGAGCTGGCGCTGTACCGCAGCTTCCGGTTTCCGGTGCACCTCACGCTGGCGCTGCGGGTGGGCGGGGCCGCCAATTTCGGCGATTACGAGTTCTTCCAGGCCGCCGCGCTGGGCGGGCTGAGCAACCTGCGGGGCTACCGGCGCACGCGCTTCGCCGGCACCCAAAGCGCCTACAACAACCTGGAAGCCCGCCTGCAGCTCGGCCGCTTCACGACCTACGTCATTCCGGCGACGTTCGGCGTGCTGGGCTTTCACGACGTGGGCCGCGTGTGGGTGCCCGGCGAGTCGTCGGGCACCTGGCACCGGGGCTACGGCGGGGGCCTGTGGCTGGCCCCCACGCCGCAAGTGGTGCTCACGGCCATGTACGGCTTTTCCAAGGAAGACCACCTGCCGCTCGTCCGGCTGGGCTATTTCTTTTAAGAGCCTGGCGCAAGCGCGTGCCCCCGCACGCGCTTGCGGCCCGGGCCTAAGGCCCGGACACCGCGGCAAAAGCCGTATTTTCAGCTACTTTTTTATCCAACCCGTTATTCTACGCGTTCTTTCCCGGCCGGGGCCGCCCCGGTTTCGCGGCCGGACCCGGAAAGGCATCCGCCTTCGCCCGAGCCGGCTCGTTGGGGCGGGCCCTTTACTTCACCTCTTTTTTCATCCGCCCATGCCTTTGAAAACCGTAAGCCGGCTGATTGCAGCCGATGCCCTGCCGATGGGCAGCGGCCTGGTGACGTACCAGCCCATTCCGCACGCCGGGCTGCCGCACCTCGACCCGTTTTTGCTGCTGCACCACACCGGGCCGGTGGCCGTGCCGCCCGGCGGGCCCGGCCTGCCCTTCGGCCCGCACCCGCACCGCGGCTTTGAGACGGCCACCTTCATCTTTGCCGGCGACATGCACCACCACGACTCGCACGGCCACCGCAACACCACTTACCCGGGCGGCGCGCAGTGGATGACCGCCGGCCGCGGCATCGTCCACAGCGAGGGCCTCTCGAAAGATTTGCAGGCCGAGGGCGGCGAAATCGAGTACATCCAGCTCTGGGTCAACCTGCCCGCGCGGCTGAAGCTGGTGCAGCCCCGCTACCAGGGCGTCGACGCCGCCCAGGTGCCGCGGGTTGACTCGCCCGACGGCCTGGGCCACGCGCGCGTTTTTGCCGGCCCGTTCGGGGGCGTGCAGGGCCCCGTGGAATCCATCACCGGCATCCACGCCGCCACGCTGGCCCTCCAAGCCGGCGGCGAGCTGCGGCTGGAAGTGAGCGACGACCGCACCGTGCTGCTGTACGTGCTGCACGGCCAGGCCACCGTCAACGGCCGCGAGGTGGGCGGCCGCACCCTGGTCGAATTCGCGCCGGGCGGCACCGAGATCCGGGTGCAGGCCGCGCTCAAAACCCACCTGCTTTACTGCACCGGCCGGCCCTTCAACGAGCCCCTGGTGGCGCACGGCCCGTTCGTGATGAACTCCCAAGCGGAAATTCTGGAAGCCGTGCGCGACTACCAATTGGGCAAAATGGGCGTGTTGGTGGACGAGTAGGGCCCCGGCGCGCCGGCGGGGCCGGGGCCCTCGGCCTCGGGGGCCGGGGCATTTTTTTCACCTCAACGTTTCGCCCCCATGCTGGCCCCCCTGCCTTCGTTGCCCACTGCCAAGGCCACCGGCCGCTGGATTCTGGTGGCCGCCACCGCTGCTTCGTGCATGGCCTTCATCGACGGCTCGGTGCTGAACGTGGCGCTGCCCGCCCTCCAGCGCGATTTGGGGGCCAGCGGCGCCGACCTGCTGTGGGTATTGAACGGCTACCTGCTCGTGCTGGCGGCCCTGATTCTGGAAGGCGGGGCCCTGGGCGACCGGCTGGGCCGCAAGCGGGTGTCCATGGCGGGCGTCGGGCTGTTCGCCGCCGCGTCGCTGGCCTGCGCCCTGGCCCCCGGCCCCGCCTGGCTGATTGCGGCCCGCGTGGTGCAGGGCGTGGGCGGGGCCCTGCTCATCCCCGGCAGCCTGGCCCTGATTTCGGCGGGCTTCCCGGCCGACCAGCGCGGGCAGGCCATCGGCACCTGGTCGACGGCCACCACGCTGGTTTCGCTGGGCGGGCCGGCGCTGGGCGGCTGGCTGGCCGACGCGGGCTGGTGGCGGGGCATTTTCCTGCTCAACCTGCCGCTGGCCGCCGTGGCCCTGCTCGTGCTCTGGCGCAAAGTGCCCGAAACCCGCGACCCCGCCGCCGCCCCCCTCGACGGGGCCGGGGCCGTGCTGGCCGCGCTGGGCCTGGCGGGCCTCACCTTCGGGCTGCTCACGGCCCCCGCCCGGGGCTGGGCCAGCCCATTGGCCTGGGGCCCGCTGGCCGGCGGCGCGGGGGCCCTGGCGCTGTTTGTGGGGGTGGAAGCCCGCAGCCCCCACCCCATGCTGCCGCTGGGCCTGTTCCGCAGCCGCACCTTCAGCGGCGCCAACCTGCTCACGCTGCTGCTCTACGGGGCCCTGACGGCCGCCATGCTGTTCCTTTCCCTGAACCTGGTGCAGGTGCAGGGCTACTCGCAGCTCCAGGCGGGCTTGGCGTTCACGCCCCTGGCCGGCCTGATTGCGCTGCTCTCGCGCCCCGCCGGGCGCTGGGCCGACCGCCACGGGCCGCGCCCGCTGCTCACCGCGGGGCCCCTGGCCGTGGCCGCGGGCTTCGGCTGGCTCAGCTTTGTTGGCCAGACGGCCGGGCCGGCGGCGTACTGGACGGCTTTTCTGCCGGGGATGGTGCTCTTCGGCCTGGGCATGGCCTTCACCGTCGTGCCCCTGACCACGGCCGTGATGACGGCCGTGGCCGACCACTACGCCGGCACCGCCTCGGGCGTCAACAACGCCGTGTCGCGCGCGGCCGGGGTGCTGGCCATTGCCGTGCTGGGGGCCTTCGCCCTCACGCACTTTGCCGGCCAGCTCCGGCAGCGCACCGCCCCCCTCCACCTCTCGCCCGTGGCCCGCCGGGCGCTGGGCCGGGAAGCCGGCCAGCTCGGGGCCGCCGCGGTGCCGGCCGCGGTGCCGGCGGCCCAGCGGCCGGCCGTGCAGGCGGCCGTCCGCGAATCGTTCGGGCACACGTGCCAGCGGGTGCTCTGGCTGTGCGCGGGGTTGGCGGGGCTCAGCGCCGGGCTGGCGTTTTGGCTGGTGCCGGCCGGGCCCCGCGCCGCCCAGGCGGCCGCGCCGGGCGGGGCGTAGCCGCCCGGGCGGCGCTAGCGGGCGGCTTTCGGGGCGAAGAAGTGCTCCTTTTGAATGCCCAGCTTCCTGATTTTGGAGTTGAGCGTGGAAAAGGGCAAGCCCAGCAGCACGGCCGCCCCGTCGGCCCCCGACACCTTGCCTTTGCACCGCTTCAGCACGGCCAGGATGTGGTCGCGCTCGTTCTCGTCGATGGTTTTCACGTAAAAATCCTCCCCTTCGGCGGCCTCCCTTCGGTCCAGGCCGCGCAAGGGCAAGTGCATGTCCTTGATGGTGGAGCCGCTGGTGAGCAGGACGCTGCGCTCCACCAGGTGTTCCAGCTCGCGCACGTTGCCCGGCCAGCTGTAGGCCAGCAAATCCTGCATGACTTTGTGCGCCACGGTGGAGATTTTCTTGCCCGCGTTGCGGGCGTACCGGGCCACGAAGTGCGCCGCCAGGGCCGGAATGTCTTCCCGGCGCTCGCGCAGCGGCGGCATCGTGATCGGAAACACGTTGAGCCGGTAGTACAAGTCGCTGCGGAAGCGGCCGGCGGCCACCTCTTTTTGCAAGTCGCGGTTGGTGGCCGTCACGATGCGCACGTCCGTTTTGATGGTCGCGGAGCCGCCGACGCGCTCGATTTCCCTTTCCTGGAGCGCGCGCAGCAGCTTCACCTGCAAATCGAGGGGCAGCTCGCCGATTTCGTCCAGAAACAGCGTGCCGTGGTTGGCCAACTCAAACTTGCCGATGCGCCGCTCCGTGGCCCCCGTGAAGCTGCCCCGCTCGTGCCCAAACAGCTCGCTCTCGACCAGGTTGGGCGGCAGGGCGGCGCAGTTCACCTTCACCATCAGCTTGTGCTGGCGCGACGAGGCGTTGTGGATGGCGCGGGCAATCAGCTCCTTGCCGGTGCCGGTTTCGCCCAAAATCAGCACCGTGCTGTTGGTGAACGCCACTTGCGAGAGCAGGTGAAACACCTTCTGCATTTCCGCGCCGGCCCCGATGATTTCGCTGTGGTTGTAGGTGCCCACGATTTCCTCCTGCAAGTACAGCTTTTCTTCTTCCAGCTGCTTTTTATAGCCTTCGATCTCGGCCAGCTGCCGGGCTATTTTCTCGTTGGCCACGATGTTGGCCACGGCGATGGAAATCTGCGAGCAGACGCCGCGCAGCAAGCCGAGCTTATCCGCCGAAAAAGTGTCGGTTTCGGCCATGTACAGCCACAGCGAGCCCACCACCTCGTTGCTGAAGCGCAGCGGCGTCACCACCAGCTCCTGCATGCCCAATTCTGCCCAAATGCGCATGTACGCCGGCCCGCCGGGGGCCATGAGCGCGGCCACGCTGAACACCCGCGGGCCCTCGCCCGCCATGGCGGGCTTGTACACGCCGTCGTCGGTGGTAAAATCGGCGACCGACGCCCAGTCGTGGTCCGGGTGCGCGACGAACTTCGGGTCGTACAAAAACACGCGGTACGTCGTTTCTTCCGGGTTGGAGAGGCTGATGACGTACTCCCCGAAATTGAACAGCTTCTTGAATTTGTCGTTGATGACGCGGAACAAATCGCCTTTGCTGCGCACCGCGGCCAGGGCGTTGTTGAAGGAGAGCAGCACGGTTTTTTCCTGCTCCCGGCGCTGGATGTCTTCGTTGGCCACGATGTTGGCCACGGCGATGGCCAGCTGGCGCGACACGCCGTGGTAGAGCGCCAGGCTGCTGGGCGTGCAGGTGCCGCGCTGCTCCAGAAAAAGGCCGCAGGACCCGATGTTTTTCCCTTTGTGCCGCAGCACCACCGACACCATTTCTTTGATGCCGGCGGCGTGGTTGGCCACCACGTAGGCAATGGGCTGCGGGCGGTTCATCAGCTCGTCGAGGTCGAAGACCACGGGGCCGTCGTGGCGCAGCGCCGTGCTCAAAACCTCGTCCGTCAACGGGTAGAAAGGAATGTTGGGCGGAACGTAGGGGCGCGGCGCGGCGGGCGTCAGCCCCAGGTTCACGACGAAGGGCCGGTACGTCTGGGTTTCCTCGTCGATGAGCGCGATGGAGCTGTGGTGGAAGGGGATGAGCTTGTGCAGCTCGGCGTTCATGATGAACATTAAATCGTTTTTGTCGCGGGCGCTGGCCAGGCCGTGGCTCAACGACAAAAGGATGGCTTTTTCGTCCACGCCGGGCCGGGCGCGCAGCCCGGCCAGGGCCTGGGCCATCGGCCCGGCCAGCGCCGCGAGGCCCCCCGCCCGGGGGCCCTCGAAGGCGCGCGGCTGCTCCGCGGCCAGGAACAAAATGCCCACCACGTCGGGCCCGTGGCGCAGCACCAGCGCCAGCGTTTCGGCCAGGCCCGCCGCGGCCCAGAACCTCAGGCAGAAAGGCGCGTCGGCGGCCCGGCCGGCTTCGGCCAACGAGAGGAGGGCCGCGCCGGGGCCCTCGAGCAGGGGCGCCAGCAGGGGGTGCGGCCGGGGAATGTTGGAACGCAGCAACGCCTGATAATCAACGTGCTGGCAGCGGTTTTTTCCGGCCGCGGCCGCTCGCAAGCCGAAGCTTTGCCGGTTCACGTCACAGGCAAAAAGGTAGGCGTCGTCGACGCCAAACGGGCCCTTCAGCCGCCGCCGGACAAGGCGGAGCAGGGCCTTTTCGTCGGGGCAGGCGGCGAGGGCGTGGCCCAGGGCCAGCAACAGCTTTTGCTCTCTCATGAAGTCCCCTTTTTACAAGTCACAATTTACACCGTTTGGCGATATAACGCCTTTTATAATAGCGAATTTGTGAAATATCGCTAATTTAATAACCTGAAAATAAATACAAATTTTTGATAATCAATACAATATAAATTCGGCATGGCAATTGAATATTGCGCTTGGGCACTTTATTCAATTCGTTGGAACATCACTGCTAAAAACTACCTGCTGCGCCACCAAAGCAGACGCCTGGAGCATGAGACGGTACGCCACTGCGGTATGGGAAGGCGCCGGGCGAAACGGGAGGGGGCACGTGACGACGCAGAGCGCGGCCCTGGCCCACGCCCGGTATTCGTTCGCCAGCCGCTTCGCGGCCGAGGCGGGCACCAACCCGGAGGAGCTGCTGGCGGCGGCCCACGCCATGTGCTTCACCCTCAAGCTCAGCTTTGTGCTGGAAGAGGCCGGCTTTGTGCCGGAATTGCTGGAAACAACCGCCACCGTTTCCTTCGAGATGGGGGCCGTCACCGCCTCCCACCTGGAGCTGACGGCCACCGTCGCGGGCATCAGCGCGGCCGATTTTGCGGCCTGTGTGAAGGAGGCGAAGCGGTACTGCCCGATCAGCGCCGTGTTGAGGGCCGCCGTGAGCACGAGCGTGCGGCTGACTGACCGACTGCTGCCCCTGACCTGACCCGGGGCCCTGGGGCCGCCGGCGCCTTCACTTTCAATTTTAGCCGCTTGATCATGAAAAACGTCCTCCAAACATGCGCAGCGCTGCTGGCCGGGGCCGTGGGCGGCGTGGCGCAGGCCCAGCAAGCGACTGCGCCGCCGGCTGATTTCAAGCACGAAACCGCGACTGTGAACGGCGTAAAAATCCATTACGTCATCGGCGGCAAGAGCGAGCCGCTGGTGCTGGTGCACGGCTTCGGGCAAAATTGGTACATGTGGAACCGGCGGCTGCCGGAGCTCTCGAAGCACTTCACCGTGGCGGCGCCCGACTTGCGGGGCGCAGGCGAATCGGAGAAGCCGGCCGGGGGCTACGACAAAAAAACCATGGCCGCGGACGTCTACGCGCTGGCCCAAAAGCTGGGCTACAAAACCGTTGACCTGGGGGGCCACGACACCGGCCCGATGGTGGCCTACGCCTACGCCGCGCAGTTTCCCGCCGACGTGAAAAAGGTGGCGCTGCTGGACGCCCTCATCCCGGGCGTGGAGCCGGTGTGGACGCAGCAGTACACCACCAACTGGTGGTTTGGCTTTTTTGCCCGGCCCGTGGCCGGGGCCCTCGTGGCCGGGAAAGAACGCGCCTTTCCGATCGATTTCTGGCCCGTGGCGGGGCACGTAAAGGAGCCTTTTACTACGGAAGAAACGAACGAGCTCGTGCGGGCCTACGCCCAGCCCGGGGCCACCACGGGCAGCTTCCACTGGTTCGGCGCGCTCCCCCAGGACGCCAAGGACGACCTGGAGCTGATGAAAACCAAGCTGCCGATGCCCCTGCTGGCCATGGGCGGCGAGTTCGCGTCGGCCTCTTTCCTGGCCGACCACTGCCGGCTGGTGGCCGCGAACGCGAAGGAATCGAAAATCCCGGGGGCCGGGCACTGGCTGGTGCAAGAGAACACGGCGCAGGTGCAGCGCGACTTGCTGGAGTTTTTTCTGGCCGAATAAAACACCTGACAATCGATCAAATAGGCATTTTTATCACCAAGCTTCGGCCGGTATCATGCCTGCCTCACCCTCATGACAAAGCTATTTAATTACACCCTGGCGGCCACCTTGTCGTTGCTACTGATTGCCTCGGCCTGCTCGAAAAACGACAACCCAGCGCCGGCCGCGCCCACAACCTTCGTGCTGGTGCACGGGGCCTGGCAGGGCCCCTACGCCTGGCAGCTTGTGCAGCAGCAGCTGGAACAGAAGGGCCAAAAAGTGGTCGTGGTAGAGCTGCCGGGCCACGGCGCGGACAATACCCCGCCCGCCGCGCTCACCATCAACGCCTACCGCGACAAGGTGGTGGCCGCTATTCGGGCGCTGTCGGGCAACGTGGTGCTGGTGGGCCACAGCATGGGCGGCGTGGTGATAACGGCCACGGCGGAGGCCATTCCCGACCGCATCGACCGGCTGGTGTATATCGGCGCGTTTCTGCCGGCCAACGGGCAGTCGCTGCTGGCCCTGGCGTCCACCGAC
>JANXOE010000200.1 GCA_025353745.1 Hymenobacter sp. | reverse complement strand
GCCACGGCCAGCACCGGCGGCTGGATTTTCCGCGGCAAGGTGCTGGAAAAGCCCGACGGCAGCCCCAGCGACACCTGCTTCGTGGCGGCCAACGACTCGACGCTGCGCATCCACCTCAAAGCGCCGTTCATTCCGTTCCTGGGCATCCTCACCATGCACTACGCCTACGTGGTGCCCCGCGAAGCCGTGCTGCGCTACGGCAAGGATTTCCGGGAGCACCCGGTGGGCACGGGGCCCTTCCAGTTCCGGCTCTGGGACGAAGGCAACGTGCTGCTGTACAAGAAGAACCCGCACTACTGGCGGCGCGACGCCCGGGGCCGCCAACTGCCCTACCTCGACGCGGTGGCCATCAGCTTCATTGCCGACCGCAAGACGGAGTTTCTCACGTTTATGCAGGGCAAGCTCGATTTCCTCTCGGGCATCCGCGAGGGCTCGCGCGACCTGGTGATGAACCGCGACGGCACCGTGCGCGCCGATTTCCGGGGCAAGTTCGCGGTGCAAAAAGTGCCGTACTTGAACACCGAGTACTTGGGCATTCAGCTCGACAGCACGCACCTTACCGGCGAGCAGGCCGTGCAGGGCCGCGCCCTGCGCGACGTGCGCGTGCGCCAGGCCCTGGCCTGGGCCCTGAACAAGCCCGAGCTGACGGCCTACCTGCTGAACCACGTGGGCCAGGCCGGCACGTCGGGCTTCGTGCCGGCGGCGCTGCCCTCGTTTTCCCAGGCGCTGGTGCCGGGCTTCACGTTCCAGCCGGCCAAGGCGCGGGCGCTGCTGCGGGCCGCCGGCTGGGGCCCCCAGCGCCCGCTGCGCCTGCGCCTGAGCACGGTGGCCGAGCGCAAGGAAATCGGTGAGTATTTGCAGAAGCAATGGGCCAACGTGGGCGTGCAGGTGCAGGTCGACATCAACCAGTCGGCGGCCCAGCAGGAATTGGTGGACAACGGCCGGGCGGCGTTTTTCGCCAAAAGCTGGCTCGGCGACTACCCCGACGCCGAAAACTACCTGGCCCTGTTCTACGGCCCCAACTTCAGCCCCGCCGGCCCCGACAAAACCCACTACCGCAGCCCCGCCTTCGACCGCCTCTACGAGCAGGCCATCCGCACCCAGGACCCGGCCCGCCGCACGGCCCTCTACCAACAGATGGACCGCCTCGTGCTGGCCGACTGCCCGGTCATCAGCCTATATTACGACGAGCTCATCCGCCTGAGCCAGAACAACGTGCACGGCCTCACCGCCAACCCCATGAACCAGATTCTGCTGGAAGAAGTGTGGAAGGATTGACGGCGGATTAAGCGAATTAGTCGGATTTTGGGGCCGATTGAGCGGAGCGGACGGCCGGCGAAAAGCCGGCCGTCCGCTAATCGTTGTGGCGGGTTGAACGGCCGCTTAGGGCCCCAGGAACCCGTGCAACTGCCCAACGATTACCGGGCGGCCGGCAAAAAGCCGGCCGCCCGGCGCGAAAAGCCCGGTGCCGCGAGGTGCCGGGCTTTTTTGCTTGTAATTTCGTTCATGCCCGAACCCGCTGCCCCCGCCGATCCGCTGGCCCTTTTGCGTGCGCA
>JANXOE010000160.1 GCA_025353745.1 Hymenobacter sp. | reverse complement strand
CAGCCCGAGCAACACCAGAAAACGGGCGGTAAGGGCCCCGGGGAGGGTCGGGTTCATGCGGCCAAGGTAAGCACGACGGGCGGTGGCCCGGCGGGCTGGGCACGGCCGATACTATTGGCTGGAATCAATATATTTGATTGGGGCACGGGTATCACTTTCACCAGCTTGGATCATGAAACGTCGCGCATTTTTTGCTTTGCCGCTGGCGCTGCCCGCGCTGCCGGCCCTGGCCCTGCGGTGGCCGGCCGATGACCCGACCACCGGCATAAAAGTGGCCGCCGGCGAGGACCGGTTCGGGCAGAGCTTCACCTACCTGGGGGCCCGCTTCGATTTGAAAGTATCGGGCAAGGACAACGGCGGGGCCATGAGCATTTACGACACCACCCGCTTCGAGAAAATCGGCCCGATCTTGCACACGCACACCAACCTGGACGAATGGTTTTTCGTGACCGGGGGCGCGTTCAAGTTTCAGGTGGGCACCGAGCTGTTTCACCTCCAAGCCGGCGACTCCATGTTCGGCCCGCGCAACGTGCCCCACGCCTTCGTCAAGACCAGCGAAGAGCCGGGCCGGCTCGTCATTCTACACCAGCCGGCGGGCACCATGGAAGCATTTTTCCTCGAAGCCCGCCAGCTAAAAAACCCCACCCAGGCCGAACGGGAGGCCCTGCTGCGCAAGCACAGCATGATTCCGGCCGGCCCGCGCCTCTCGCCGGACTGAGGCGGCCGCAGCCCTGGGCGCGTACGCCTGCGTTCAGCATGAGACAGGGGCCTTTGCATATTTTCCGTTCAAACGCAAGCTGCGCGGCCCCGCCACTTCTGGCCCCTCAGCTCAACAAAAAGCCCCAACGGCCCCGGCGTGAACCGGCAACCGTTGGGGCTGGGCAAAGACTGCGGGAAACCTACGCGGCCGGGGCGCTGGCCCCGGCTTGGGCCGGGGCCAGCGCGAGGCGCACCTCGCCAAAGTCCACGCCTACCGTCAGGCTGGGCACGGTCAGGCCGGTTTCCAGCTCGGTGGCTGCCAGGTCGGTGGGCTGGCCGTCGGCCAGCGCGCCGGCGGGGGCCCCGGGCAGGCCGTGCAGCACCACCCGGTAGGTGGCGTAGGCGGGGCGGTAGGGGCCCTCGGTGTGCTGGGCGAGGGTCAGCGCGTCGGGGGTGCCGGTGAGCGTGAAGCGGCGCACCGTGTGCTGGCCCTGCTCCTGGTAGGCGTAGCCTTCGCCGCCGTCGTCGTAGAGCACGCTCTCGGCGGTGCCGTTTTTGTAGTACACGTGCAGGGTGAGCTCGGTTACGGGGGTTTCGCCCACGTGCTGCATCACGGGCTGCATGGGCACCACGGCCCCGGCCTTCACGAAGAGCGGGATGCGGGTGAGGTCGGCGCTGGCCCACACCTCGGAGCCGCCGGGCTGCGGCGCGTCGGTCCAGTAATAGTACCAGTCGCCGCGGGGCAGGTACATCCAGCGGCCGTCGGCCCCCTGGGTGGTGATGGGGCACACGAGCAGGTTGTCGCCGAGGCTGAACTCGGCCATCCGCAGGTAAGTTTCGGGGTCGTTCTGGTCGAGGAACGTGAGCGGACGCAGCATGGGCGTGCCCTGGGTGGCGTATTGCCAGAACGTGCTGTACATGTAGGGCAGCAGGCGGTAGCGCAGCTCGATGAAGTGGCGCGCCAGGCTGGTGTAGGGCTCGCCGAAGCTCCAGGGCTCCTGGTCGCCGTGGTCGCCCGAGCTGTGGGTGCGGAAGAACGGATGGAAGGCCCCCAGGGCCATCCAGCGGGCGTACAGCTCGCCGTCCGGCGTGTCGACAAACCCGCCGATGTCGCTCCCGATAAAGCTAAAGCCGCTGATGCTCAGGCGCTGGCACTGAATGTTGGCCAGCCACAGGTGCTCCCACGAGGCGATGTTGTCGCCGGTCCAGCCCGAGGAGTAGCGCTGGCCCCCGGCGTAGGTGCTGCGCGTGATGGTGAACGGCCGCTTGGGGTAGGCGAAGCGCTTGACGCCGGCCGCCGTGGCGCGGGCCATCTGCATGCCGTACACGTTGTGGGCCTTGAGGTGCGAGGCCGACTGGCCGTCGTAGTCGAAGCGCACGTCGGGCGGAAAAGTACCTTTTTCGAACACCGCCGGCTCGTTCATGTCGTTCCAGACGCCGGCCACGCCCACGTCTTTTATCAGCCCTTCGAACAGGCCCGCCCACCACTCGCGCACCGGCGGCTTGGTGTAGTCGGGGAAGTTGCAGAGGCCGGGCCACACCGTGCCTTTCATGAGGGGGCCGTCGGCGCGGCGGCAGAAGAAATCGTTTTCCAGGCCCTCGGTGTACACCGGATAGTCGGGGTCAATCTTGATGCCGGGGTCGATGATGACCACCGTTTTGAAGCCGTCCCGGGCCAGCTCCTGCACCAGGCGCTTGGGCTCGGGGAAGTGCGCCCGGTTCCAGGTGAAGCACCGGTAGCCGTCCATGTAGTCGATGTCGAGGTAGATGGCGTCGCACGGGATGTTGCGCGAGCGCAGGCCGGCGGCGATTTCCTTGACGTTGCTTTCCGGGTAGTAGCTCCACTTGCACTGGTGGTAGCCGAGCGTCCAGAGCGGCGGCAGCTCGGGCGGACAGGTGAGCAGGGTGTACTCCTCGGTCACCTCCATCAGGGTGGGGCCGTAGATGAAGTAGTAGTTCAGCTCGCCGCCCTGCGCCCAGAAGCT
>JANXOE010000158.1 GCA_025353745.1 Hymenobacter sp. | reverse complement strand
CCTTCGCGTCTCAATCGTTGCAATCGTCGCAAGTAATCAAAACCGTTCAGCGATTGAGACGCGAAGGGTCGCGTCTCTACAGTCCGGGCCCCGGCATTGCTCAGCCCGCCGCCACGGTGCGGCGGATGCCGAGCTTTTTCATGCGGGCCTCCAGGGTTTTGGGGTTGATGTCGAGCAGCAGGGCCGCGCCTTGGGCCCCGCTCACGCGGCCGCCGGTGCGGGCGAGGGCCGTCAGGATGTGGGCCCGCTCCTGCTCGCGCAGGGTTTGGAGCGGGGCGGGGGCCGTGTCGGGGGTTTCGGCGGCGGGGGCCCCCGTGGCGGCGGGCAGGCCGGCAAACTCCAGGTAGGGCCCCTGGCTGACGATGAGGGCGCGCTCGACCAGGTGCTCCAGCTCGCGCACGTTGCCGGGCCAGGCGTAGGCTTGCAGGGCGGCCAGGTCGGCGGGCCGGATCGGGCGCAGGGGCTTGGCCAGGCGGCGGCTCAGGCGCTGCACCGAGTGGCGCAGCAGCGGCTCCACGTCTTCGGGGCGGGTGCGCAGGGGCGGCAGCGTGAGCGGAAACACGTTCAGGCGGTAGTAGAGGTCGGCGCGGAAGCGGCCGGCGGCCACCTCGTCGGCCAGCACGCGGTTGGTGGCCGCCACCACGCGGGCGTCGGTGCGCAGCACGCGGCTGCCGCCCACGCGCTCGAACTCTTTTTCCTGGAGCACGCGCAGCAGCTTGGCCTGCAAATCGAGCGGCAGCTCCCCGATTTCGTCGAGGAAAATCGTGCCGCCGTCGGCCAGCTCAAACTTGCCGATGCGCCGCTCCGAGGCCCCCGTGAAGGCCCCCTTCTCGTGCCCAAACAGCTCGCTTTCGATGAGCTGGGCCGGCAGCGCGGCGCAGTTGAGTTTGATGAGGGCCCGGGCCCGGCGGGGCGAGGCGTTGTGCAGGGCGCGGGCCACCAGCTCCTTGCCGGTGCCGGTTTCGCCGCTCACCAGCACGGTGGTGTCGGTGGGGGCCACCTGGGCGATGCGCACCTGCACGGCGTGCAGCGCGTCGCTGGGCCCGATCAGCTCGTCGAAGGTGGCCGTGGTGTTGATTTCGTCGATGAGGTAGGTGCGCTCCTGCTCCACCTGGGCCTTCAGGGCTTCGATTTGCTCGAAGGCGAAGAGGTTTTCCAGGGCCAGGGCAATCTGGGGGGCCAGGGTTTGCACGGTGGCCAGGTCGTCGGGGCCGAAGGCGTGGGCGTCGGCGCTGGCCAGGCTGAGCACGGCCGCGCCGTCGGCCCGCTGCCAGAGCGGCACCACGAGCAGCGCCCGGGTGCCGTACTCCTCGTACACGTGGCGCAGCAGCGGGTAGCGCACGGCCAGGGCCCGGAACTCGTCGCCCGTGTACAGGCCCGGCGCCTGCAACAGCGCGCTGGCCTGGCCGTACAGCGCGGCGGGGTCCAGCCGGTTGGGGCCCTGGTAGCGGTCGGGGCCCAGGGTTTCGAGCGGCCCCCCGGGGCCGGGGCCCCGCCGGAACTCGGCAAGGCCCTCGAACGCGTCCTGCTGCCCCGCCCGCTGCACCCGGATGCCGAAGTACTCGAAGGGCACCACGCGGCCCAGCTCCTCGGCCACGGCCCGGAACAGCGGCTCGCGCTGCTTGATGCTGAGCAAAGCGCTGCCCACGTTGAGCTGCAAGGTGCGCTGCTGCTCGCGCCGGGCCACGTCCTCAAACGCCAGCGCGTTGGCCACGGCCACGGCCAGCAGCGAGCCAATCTTGCCCAGCAGCTCGTCGTCGGCCGGGGCGAAGGCGGGGCGGCGGCGGGTGGCCAGCGTGAGGGCCCCCGTGAGGCGGCCCCCGAGCCGCAGCGGCACCGACGTCAGGTAGCGGATGCCCAGGGCCGCCATGCGCTGAAACGACTCGAACTCCGGGTACTTGGCCGTGAGCTCGGCCAGCGTTTCGTGGTTCACGCCCGGGGCCGTGAGCACGCCTTCGAGCGGCGAGCCGGCGATGGGCGTGAAGTAGGTGGGCGGCGTGGGCAGGCCGGCGCCCTCGCCCACGTCGAAGTAATCGCGCAAAAACAGCCGCTTGTTCTTCACCTGGGCGTCGAACACGCTGATGCCGATGATGTCGAACGGAAAGATGAGCCGCAGCTTGGTCGTAACGGTGTTGAACAGCGTTTCCTTGTCGCGGGTGGTGGCGATGGCCTCGTTGAGGTGCAGCAGCAGGGTTTCGTCGGCGTCGTGCATTCCTGAAATAACAGGGGATTTTTTGAGTAATTCCTGCTATTTCAGGAAGTCGCGGGCCTGGGGTATTGTTTGCCTGTTTGAAAGATTATCTTAAAAAGTGCCTTGATGCGGCGCAATGGCACTTTGGGCCGGGCGTGGGGAGGGCCCCCGGCCGCGGGCCGCGCCTGGCACAGACTTGGCGAAAGCGGCGGCAACACTTTACCGCCCCCGTTTATGTTTTCTCGATTTCAACCCGTCGGCCAGGCCTGGCAATTCCGGGCCTGGGTGCCCGGGGCCGCGTTGCTGCTGAGCGGCGTGCTGCTGGCCCAGCCCACCGTGGCCCAAACCCAACCCGGCACGCCGGCCGCGGCCCAGCCCCTGGGCCTGGCCAGCGACTCGCTGACGCTGGGCGCCACCGTGGAGGCCGTGCTGGACGCCAACCCCACCATCGCCAACCTGACCGAGCTGACCAACGCCGCCAACAGCCGCCTGAGCCAGACGCACGCGGGGTTTCTGCCCCAGGTCACGGGCTCGGCCACCTACAGCCGCATCGACCCGGTGCCGCAGATTGCCATCAACCCCAACGAGGCTCCTTTCCGGCTGGCCCCGAACAACAGCTTCGACGGCCACCTGACGGCGCAGTACCTGCTCCTGGACTTCGGGAAGAACTCGGCCACCGTGCGCCTGTCCGAATCGCAGGTGCAAACGGCGCAGGACAACGTGACGGTGGGCCGGCGCGACCTGGCGTTCAACGCCACGCAGGTGTACTACAACATCCTGTTCATGCGCGAAAGCATTCTGGTGCAGGACCAGCAGATTGCCTCGCTGGTGGCCCACCGCAACGAAATGCAAAAGCGCGTGGAAGCCGGCGTGAGCACCAAGTTCGACGTGACGACCACCGACGTGCGCATCACGCAGGCCCAGAACACGAAGCTCGACCTGCAAAACCAGCTCCGCAACCAGCAGGTGCAGCTCGCCCGGCTGCTGCACAAGCCCCAGCAGGCCGACATTCCGGTGAAAGGCCGGCTCACCTACGAGCCGCAGCCGGTGGACCTGGCGGCCGAGCTGGCCCGGGCGGCCGAAAACCGCCCCGAAGTGAAGCTGGCCAAGGACGCCGAAAACAGTGCCGAGCTTCAGGCCCGGCTCATCGAGCACAGCAACATGCCCGCGCTGGGCGTGGGGGGCCAGGTGGGCTACAAAAACGGGTATCCCCGCAACGTCGACCAGGGCAAGTTCAACACGCTGGCCGTGGCGCAGCTCTCGGTGCCCATCTACGACGGCAACCGCAACCGCAAGCAGCGCGTGGAGGCCGCCGCCAACTACCGCGCCACCCAGGCCCGCACCGCCGACACCCAGGAGCAAATCCGCGCCGACGTGCGCCAGGCGGCCAACAACATGGAATTCAGCCAGGCCCGCTACGACAACGCGGTGCAGCAGGTGGCCCAGGCCACCGACGCCCTCACCCGGGCCAAGGGCCGCTACCGCTACGGCGTGGGCGAAAACCTCGACGTGCTCGACGCCGAAACCCAGCTGGCGCAGGCGCGCCTCTCGCGGGCCCAGGCCATGTACAACTACACCCTCGGCCAGTACCAGCTCAAGCGCGCCACCGGCGAGCAGATTTGGAAATAAGCCAATGAGTGCGTGAGCAAACGAGCGAACGGGGAGGGGCCCTGACCGAACCTCTTTCGTTTGCCTGCATTTGCTCATTTACTCCTTCGCTCGCTCACTCCTTGAAGATGACCCTCACCTCCATCCTCTGCCCGCTTGACTTTTCGGCCTCGACGCCGGGGCTGGTGGCCTACGCGGCGGCCCTGGCGGCCGCCACCGGGGCCGAGCTGCGCCTGCTGCACGTGCGCGAGCCGCAGGAAGCCGACCCGCCCGCCGGGGCCGACCGCCTGGCCGGCCTGCGGGCCGCCGCCGAGCAGGCCGGGGCCGTGCGCGTGAGCACCGGCACGGTGCAAGGCGAGGCGGCCCCCGAAATTGTGGCCGAAGCCGGCCGCCGCCACGCCGACTTAATCGTTATCGGGGCGCACGGCCAAACGGGGCTCACCCGCTTTCTGATGGGCAACACGGCCGAGGTGGTGCTGCGCACCGCGCCCTGCCCCACGCTGCTGGTGCGCGCCTCTGCCCCGGCCGGGTAGCCGCCCCGCCAACTTTTTTCAACCCGAAAACCTTTTGACTTCGCAACGCTTAACGCATTTTTTATAAAATGGCTACTTCCACCGCTCCCCAAGACACCCTGACGCCCGCCGCCGGCGCCGAGCCCCTCGAAGCGCCCAAGCGCCGCAACCCCCTCGTATTCATTATTCTGGCCGTGGTGCTGCTCGCGGGCGGCTATTATGGCTGGACGCGCTACGAGTTTGCCAAGGCCCACGAAACCACCGACGACGCCCAGGTAGAAGGCGACGTGTACCCCATCCTGCCCCGCGTGGGCGGCCCCGTGCTGCAAGTGAAAGTAGAAGACAACCAGGCGGTGAAAAAAGGCGACGTGCTCGTCACCCTCGACCCGGCCGACTACCAGCAGCGCGTCAACGCGGCCCAGGCGGCCTTGCTGGCGGCCCAGGCCCAGGTGGTGGCCGCCCGCGCCCAGGTGGCCACGGCCCGCGCCAACGTCAACACGGCCCGCACCACCATCGGGGTGAGCGACGCCAACCGCGACCGCCTGCAAAAGGACCTGAAGCGCAGCACCTTCCTGCGCAAAGAAGACATCATCCCGCAGAGCGACTACGACGCCGTGCAGGCCAACCTGAAATCGACCAGCGCCCAGCACTCGACGGCCCAGGACCAGGTGAAGGTGGCCCAGCAGCAGGTGCTGGTGGCCCAGCAACAAGTGGCGGTGGCCCAGGCCGTGGTGAAGCAGCGCCAGGCCGACCTCGACAACGCCCAGCTCCAGCTGAGCTACACCACGCTGGTGGCCCCCGGCAACGGCGTGGTGAGCAAGAAAAACGTGCAGCCCGGCCAGGTGGTGGCCCCCGGCCAGCAGCTGCTGGGCCTGGTGTCGAGCAACAAAACCTGGGTCATCGCCAACTTCAAGGAAACCCAGCTCGAAAACATGAAGGTGGGCCAGGCCGTGAAAGTGGAGGTGGACGCCTACCCGCACGAAGACTTTGTGGGCCACGTCGAGTCGCTGTCGGCCGCCACCGGGGCCCGTTTCGCCCTGCTGCCCCCCGACAACGCCAGCGGCAACTTCGTGAAAGTGACCCAGCGCGTGCCCGTTAAAATCGTGCTCGACCACGAAGACCCGCAGCACCCGCTCCGCGCCGGCATGAGCGTGAACGCCGTAGTGGCGGTGAAATAACGAACGCCCACTCCATCACTCATTCGCCCTATGGAAACCGGTTTTACCAAGTGGATCATCGTGATTACGGTGGTTCTCTGCACGTTGCTGGAGCTAATTGACACCAGCATCGTGAACGTGGCCCTGACCCAGATGATGGGCAACCTCTCGGCCACGCAGCAGGAAGTGAGCTGGGTGGTGGCTTCCTACGCCATCGCCAACGTGATTGTGATTCCGATGACCGGCTTCCTGGCCGAGCAGTTCGGGCGGCGCAACTACTTCTTCGTGTCGGTGGTCATCTTCACGCTGGCCTCCATTGCCTGCGGCCAGAGCACCAACCTGTGGGAGCTGGTGGGCTTTCGCTTCGTGCAGGGCATCGGCGGCGGGGCCCTGATGGCGACTTCGCAGGCCATTCTCATCGACACGTTTCCGCCCAAGCAGCTGCCGCTGGGCCAGGCCCTGTTCGGCATGGGCGTGATCATCGGCCCCACCATCGGCCCCACGCTGGGCGGCTACATCGTGGACAACTACGACTGGCCCTGGATTTTTTACGTGAACGTGCCGGTGGGCATTCTGGCCGGCATCTTCACCTTGCTCTTCATCCGCGACCCGGAGCGCATCAAAAACGCCATTCCGCGGCCCTTGCGCGAGATTGACTGGGCCGGCATCGGCCTGCTGATCATGGGCGTGGGCTCGCTGCAGCTGGTGCTGGAGCAGGGCGAAACCGAAGACTGGTTCGACAGCTCGTACATCCTGCTCTTCACCGCGCTGTCCATCATCGGCATCGTCGGCTTCATCTGGCGCGAGCTCACGGCCGCCAAGCCCATCGTGGACCTGCGGGTGCTGGGCAAAAGCCGCAACCTGGCGGTGGGGGCCTTCCTCTCGTTCGTGCTCGGGTTCGGGCTGTTCGCCTCGGTGTTCGTGTTTCCCATCTTCACCCAACGCATCCTGGGCTTCACGGCCGCCCAAACGGGGCTCATCCTGCTGCCGGGGGCCCTGGCCTCGGGCTTCATGATGCCGCTCATCGGCAAGGCCCTGCAAAACGGGGTGCCGCAGAAGTTTCTGCTGCCGGTGGGCTTCGCCATCTTCTTCGTCTTCACGATTTGGATGAGCCAGCGGATTTCGCCCACCGCCGGCGAAAGCGACTTTTTCTGGCCGCTGATCGTGCGCGGCGTGGGCCTGGGCCTGATTTTCTTGCCCATCACCACCATGAGCTTGGCCGGCTTGCAAGGCAAAGACGCGGGCCAGGCCGCCGGCCTCACCGGCATGATCCGCCAGCTCGGCGGCTCGTTCGGGGTGGCCATCGTGGGCACGTACCTCGAGCGCAACCTCGCCGCCAACCGCGTGGCCCAGCTGCCCAACATCTCGCTCTACAACACCCAAACGGCCGAGCGCCTGCACGCCTTCACCCAGAACTTCATCGCCCGGGGCTTCCCCACCAACCAGGCCCAGCAGCAGGCCTACGCCGCCCTCGAAGGCGTGCTCATGAAGCAGGTGTCGCTGATTACTTACTCGCAGATTTTTACGGCCCTGGGCATTTTCTTTATTGCCTGCCTGCCGCTCATCCTGCTGGTGAAGCGCGGCAAGGCCGGCGAAAAAATCGACCTCAACGCCGCCCACTAGCGCGCGTGGCCCGCGATTTGCAAGGCCCAGCTTGTGTGGCTTGATTAGGTGACGATCCGGTTAGTTATGCTAGAAAAAAGGGCTTCCCGCACCATGCGGGAAGCCCTTTTTGCGTGGCGGGGGCCCCGGCGGGCCGGGCCGCTACTGGTACTGCACGTAGAGCGGCTTGGGGTTGAGGTCGGCCAGCACTTCTTTGGGCGTCATCAGGTGCGATTTTTTGGGCTTGATGTCGTACTCGTAGAAGAGCTTGAAGCCGGTGTACTGCACGGGCTGGGTCTGGATGTAGTCGTGGTACGAGTCTTTTTTCAGGGTCGGGTCGCCCCAGCCGTCCATGTCCATGATGATCTGCACCCGCGGGTCGAGCTTGATGTTTTTGTAGTTCGTAACCATGCCCTGCGTGAAGCGGTGCACGATGAGGATCTTGGGCGGCAAGTGGTTTTCGCTCACGATGCGGGCCAGGAAGTTGGAGGCGTAGTTCACGTCGCGGGCGTCGAAGGTGCCGATTTTCCGGCCCGGCCGCACGTGCTTGGTCTGCATGGCAAACTCGGGGTCGATGCCCAGGTGAATGGTCGGGTCCTTCATGTACTCCTTCAGCTTGGGCAGCTCGTGCTCGAGGTCGCTCAGGCCCACCTGCACGTCCATGAACAGGATGCAGTGGTGCTCCCTGGCCCACTTGCGCACCTCTTCAATGGTGGCCTTGGAGTTCATCAGGCGGTACTTGCCGTCGGCGCCGGCCGCGCCCTGGGCCGTGATGGTGACGTTGTGCAGCGCCGGCTGGATGGGCAGGCCGGGCTCAGCGGCCTGCCAGTCCTTCAGCACGCCGTCGAACTTGCGGAACATCTGGTCCTTGGGCTCGCGCCCCAGGATGCCCATGCCTTTCGAGCGGATGTTGCCGTAGAACGCCACGATGCGGTGGCCCGGCAGGATGGCCCCCGGCAGCTGCCCGTTTTTGTGGGCGATGCTGTCGGCCTTCAGCGAATCGCGCTGCAGGGCCAGGCGCCTGATTTGGACGGAATCGACGGGGACCGGCTTGGCAGAAGTGCCACCGGCAGCGGCGGCCTCGGCGGCTTTTTCGGCCTCGGCGGGGCGGGTTTGGCAGGCGGGCAGGCCCAGGGCCAGGGCCCCGGCGGCCAGGGCAAGGAAGCGGAAGGGTGAAAACACTAAAAAATGTTGAGAGGATGAAAGCGGGCACCCAAAGATAAACTTTTCCGGCGGCTCCCGCACGGCCCCGGGCGCGGGGCCCGGCCAGCGCCGTCCGTTGGCTACCTTCCGGCTGCCAATGCTGTTCCGCCGCTCCCCGCCGCCCGCCGCCGCCCCGCTCTCCGACCCGGAGCTGCTGGCCCGCTACCGCCTGCGCCACGACGTGGCCGACCTCGGCGAGCTGTTCGACCGGCACCTGCCGCTGGTGTTCGCCACCTGCCGCCGCTACCTGGCCCCGCCCGATGAAGATGCTCAAGATGCTAGTATGCAGCTGTTTGAGTACTTGGTGGGGGCCCTCAAAACGCACGCGCCCGACAATTTTCCGGCCTGGCTGCACGCCACCGCCCGCAACCACTGCCTCATGCAGCTGCGCGCCCGGCGGCGGGGCGGGCCCGCTGGTGGGCCCCGGGTGCTCACTTTCCCCGACGCGGCCGATGTGGAAACGGCCGCCGCCCGGCATCTGCCCGATGCGGCCGTCGCCGAGCAGGAAGCCCTCGAAACCGAAACCTCGCTGCAAGCCCTGGAACAGGCCCTCGCGGCGCTGCCCACCGGCCAGCGCCGCTGCCTGGAGCTGTTTTTCCTGGAAAATAAATCGTACCAGGAAGTGGCCGCCGCCCTGGGCCTCGACGCTGCCCAAGTGAAAAGCCACCTGCAAAACGGCAAGCGCATGCTGCGCCGCCGCCTCGAACACCCGGCTTCGCCCGCCCCCGCCAATGCCCCCCGTCGCTGACCTGCTGCACGCGGCCCTGCGCGCCGCCCCCGGCCCCCACCCGGCCCCCGACACGCTGCGCGAATACGCGGCCGGCACCCTCGCGCCCGCCCAGCAGCACCGCGTGGAGGCCCACGCGCTGGCCTGCGAGCAGTGCGCCGACCTGCTTGCCGGCCTTGTCCAGACCGACGCCCGCGCCACCGACCAAGCCCTGGCTGCCCTGCGCACCCGCCTGCACGCCCGCATGGCCCAAGAGGAGGGCCCCCGGGCCCGTTTGGTGGCGGCGTGGCCCCGCCTGGCTGCGGCCGCCGCCGTAGCGGCCGGCCTGGTGGGCGGCGCCTGGTGGGGCTGGCAGCACCGCGTTGCGCCCGCGGCCGAAGTAGCGGCCGTGGCGCCCACGCAGCGCCGCGCCGTGGCCGCCAGGGCCCCTGCCGCGCTTCCCGCGCCAGCGGCCGCGCCGCCCGCCGCGGTTTCGGGGGTGGCCGCCGCAACGGCCCGTTTCCGTCCGGGGCCGTCGGTGGCCCACGAAGCCAAGCGGAAAACAGCTTCGGCTACTATTGCTTACAAGGCTGATAAACAGAAATTTATTGGCAAAAAATCGGCTATTGCAGCAAGCATGGCTTCAGGTGCGGCGGTAGCTGTGGCTTCGGAGGCCCCGGCAGTCTTTGCCGACTCTGCAACCGGTCAGTCCGTGGCGGCGGTCCCGGGGCCGGAGCAGCGGGTTGCGGCCAAGCGCCTGCTGATGAGCCGGGCCCCGGGCCCGGCCCCCGCGGATGGCCCGGCCGCGTTGCGCGAGTACCTGCGCCGCGGCGCCGCCGCGTTTGTGCCCGCCGAAGGCCGCCTGGGCGGCACCGTGCGCGTGCGCTTCGTGGTGGGCGCCGACGGTAAAATCAACGATTTGAAAGTGCTGCGCGGACTGCGGGCCGACTACGACGCCGAGGCCCTGCGCCTGCTGCGCGAGGGCCCCGCCTGGGTGCCCGGCG
>JANXOE010000145.1 GCA_025353745.1 Hymenobacter sp. | reverse complement strand
GCCACGCCCTTAAACTGGTTCCACGAGTCCCATTGGGCCTGCGAGAGGCCGGCGGGACCGCTGGCTTTATCGGCGGCCGAAGCGTCTACTTCGCCGGGCTGCATGTTCACGTCGCCCTCGGTGGCCTGCTTGTAGAGGCCGTAGAGTTCGGTCATGTGCTTGGCGGCCTGGTCGCCGGGCAGGTTATTTACTTTATCGGCCGCAGCCTGAAATTGTGCGTTGAGGTCCATGACAATCAAAAAAATAGGATGGGAAGTGAAGCAGCTGAAGGCTCGCCGGCCGCCGTGCAGGGGCGAAAGGCGGTGAAAATCAGGTAAGCGGCCGGCCAGGGACTGGCTCGTTCGCCGCAAAGCCGACGCGTAGTCAATACCCCGGGGATGGGCTTTAGGTTGCGGGGTCGTACTTTTGCGGGCGACTATGTGTGGAATAACCGGAGTATTTGCCTTTACCGAAACAGGTCGCCAGTCGCTGGCTAACCTGCAGGCGTCGACCGACGCCATCATTCGCCGCGGTCCCGACTCGGAGGGCCACTACGTGTACGACCAGTGCGGGCTGGGCTTCCGCCGCTTGGCCATTCTCGACCTCTCGGCCGACGGCAACCAGCCGATGACCGACGCCTCGGGCCGCTACACCATCGTCTTCAACGGGGAGATATTCAACTACCGCGAGCTGCGCGAGAAGCTCATCAAGCGTGGCTGTACCTTTCACTCCCAGACCGATACGGAGGTTATTCTCCAGCTTTACATCACTGAGGGCCGCAGCTTTATCAAGAAGCTGAACGGCTTTTTCGGCTTCGCGATTTACGACAAGGAGGAAAACTCCCTGCTCATCGCCCGCGACCGCTACGGCGTGAAGCCGCTACTCATCTACCGGGACGAGGACAAGCTGTTTTTCGCCTCGGAGATGAAATCCATTATGGCCCTGGGCGTGCCGCGCAAGCTCGATTACGTGGCCCTAAGCCAGTATTTGCAGCTCAACTACATCCCCGGTCCGGCCAGCATTTTCAAGGGCGTGAAGAAATTGCTGCCCGGCCATTACCTCTACATCAAGGCGGGCAAGGTGGTGGGCAAAGCCTGGTACAAAATTCCGTACGACCCTAAAAAAGTCGCCAAAAACAAGCTCAGCTACGAACAGCAAAAGCAGAAGCTGGTCGAGCTGATGGACGGGGCCGTGGAGCGCCGCCTCGTGGCCGACGTGCCGCTGGGGGCCTTCCTGAGCGGCGGCATCGATTCGAGCGTCATCACGGCGCTGGCCGCCCGCCACACCCCGCACCTCAACACGTTCAGCATCGGCTTCAAAGACGAGCCGTTCTTCGACGAAACCAAGTACGCCAACCTGGTGGCGGCCCGGCACAAAACCAACCACACGGTTTTCTCGCTCACCAACAACGACTTGTACGAGCACCTGCACGACATGCTCGACTACCTCGACGAGCCGTTCGCCGACTCGTCGGCCCTGGCCGTCTACATCCTCTCGCAGCGCACCCGCCAGAAGGTAACCGTGGCCCTGAGCGGCGACGGGGCCGACGAGCTCTTCGGCGGCTACAACAAGCACATGGGCGAGTTCAAGGTGCGCCAGGGCGGCTTCAAGGCCGAAGCCGTGACGGGCCTGAACTTCCTGTGGGACGCGCTGCCTAAGTCGCGCAACGGCTTCTTTGGCAACAAGGTGCGCCAGCTCCAGCGCTTCTCGCAGGGCATGCTTTCCGGGGTGAAAGACCGCTATTGGGACTGGGCCACCTTCGCCTCGGCCGCCGACGCCAGGGCCCTGCTCAGCGCCGACAGCCGCCGCAAGGTGGGCAAGAAAGCCGCCGAAAAGCGCCGCAAAGACATCCTGGAAAACCTGCACACCGACGGCGACCTCAACGAGGTGTTGCTCACGGACATGGACCTGGTGCTGCCCTACGACATGCTCACGAAAGTGGACCTGATGAGCATGGCCAACTCCCTGGAGGTGCGCACCCCGTTCCTCGATTACAAGGTGGTGGATTTCGCCTTCTCGCTGCCCGTCAGCAGCAAGGTGGACGCGGGCATGAAAAAGAAGATCGTGCAGGACGCCTTCCGCGCCGAGCTGCCCCCCGAGCTGTATGACCGGCCCAAGCACGGCTTCGAGGTGCCCCTGCTGAAGTGGATGCGCAACGAGCTACGGCCCCTGATTGAGAACGATTTGCTGGCCGATGAATTTGTGGCAAGCCAGGGAATTTTTGATGTGGATGCCGTCCGTAAGCTTAAAGCGCAGCTATTTTCGCGCAGCCCCGGCGACGTTCACGCCCGTATATGGGCCCTGATTGTGTTTCAGACCTGGTGGAAGCGGTACATGGCCTAGCTTTTTAAGTTATCCAAAGGTTATGATTTGTTGGTCATCGGAATATTTATGGATATTCTTGATTTTGATCTTGCAACCCATAATTTAAAACGTCTGATTCTAAATTTAAAGCTACCCTAATGAAAATCGCAGTAGTAGGCACCGGCTACGTAGGCCTGGTCACGGGCACTTGCTTTGCCGAAGTGGGCATTGAAGTGACCTGCATCGACATCGACCAGAAAAAAATCGATAACCTCCACAAAGGTATTTTGCCCATCTACGAGCCCGGGCTGGAGGAGATGGTGAGCCGCAACGTTGACAAGGGGCGCTTGCACTTCTCGACCAACCTAGGCGAGGCCATCAAGGGCTGCGACGTGGCGTTCATCGCCGTGGGCACGCCGCCCGGCGAAGACGGCTCGGCCGACCTGAAGTACGTGCTGGCCGTGGCCCGGGGCATTGGCGAGAACATCGACGATTACTGCGTCGTCGTGACCAAGAGCACGGTGCCCGTGGGCACGGCTGCCAAAGTGCGCGCTGAAATCGGGCAGGCCCTGCAAAAACGCGGTGCGGCCGTCGAATTCGACGTAGCTTCCAATCCTGAGTTTTTGAAAGAAGGGGCGGCCATCGACGACTTCCTCAAGCCCGACCGCATCGTGGTGGGCGTCAGCTCGGAGCGGGCCGAAGAGGTCATGAGCCGCCTCTACAAGCCGTTCCTGCTGAACGGGCACCCGATTATTTTTATGGACATCCCGTCGGCGGAGATGACGAAATACGCGGCCAACTCGATGCTGGCCACGAAAATCTCGTTCATGAACGACATCGCCAACCTCTGCGAAATCGTGGGGGCCGACGTGAACATGGTGCGCCGCGGCATCGGCTCCGATGCCCGGATCGGGACTAAGTTTATCTACCCCGGGATTGGCTACGGCGGCTCGTGCTTTCCTAAGGACGTGAAGGCCCTCATCAAAACGGCGCAGGAAAACGGCTACGACATGCAGGTGCTGCGGGCCGTGGAAAACGTGAACGACGCCCAGAAGTCGGTGCTGTTCGACAAGCTCAGCCGCCATTTTGCCGGCGAGCTGCAGGGCCTGAAAATTGCCGTCTGGGGCCTGAGCTTCAAGCCCAAAACCGACGACATGCGCGAGGCCCCGTCGCTGGTGATCATCGAAAAGCTGCTTGAGGCCGGCTGCACCGTGTCGGCCTACGACCCGGTGGCCATGCCCGAAGCCCGCCACAGCCTGGGCGACCGGATCACCTATGCCAAGGACGAATACGACACGCTGCTCGACGCCGACGCGCTGCTGGTGGTAACGGAGTGGCCCGATTTCCGGTCGCCCAACTTTCAGGTGATGGGTCGGCTGCTCAAACAAAAAACCATTTTCGACGGCCGCAACATCTATGACGCCGACGAATTGAAGAAGATTGGGTACACGTACCACTGCATCGGCGTGAAAACCGACCACAAAGAGCCGGCAATTTCTTAGTTGTCAGTTGGTCGCTGCTATTGTTAGTTAATCTAGCAATGGCAACGAAGAGCTGAATCCAACAACTGACAACCAATAATTTACAATTAACGACATGGACAAAAAACGCGTCCTCATCACCGGCGGAGCCGGCTTCCTGGGTTCCCATCTCTGCGACCGGTTCCTTGCCGAGGGCTACCACGTCATCGCCATGGACAACCTGATCACCGGGTCGCTCCAGAACATCGAACACCTGTTTGGGCAGGAGGATTTTGAGTTCCACAACGCCGACGTGAGCAAGTTTGTGTTCGTGCCCGGCAAACTCGATTACATCCTGCACTTCGCTTCGCCCGCATCGCCGATTGATTACCTCAAAATCCCGATTCAGACCCTCAAAGTGGGTTCGCTTGGCACCCACAACCTGCTGGGCCTGGCCCGGGTGAAAGGCGCCCGGATGCTGATTGCCAGCACGTCGGAAGTGTACGGCGACCCAGAAGTTCACCCACAGGTGGAGGAGTATTTTGGCAATGTAAACCCCGTGGGGCCCCGCGGCTGCTACGACGAAGCCAAGCGCTTTCAAGAAGCCATTACCATGGCTTACCACAACCACCACGGCCTGGAAACGCGCATCATCCGTATTTTCAACACCTACGGCCCCCGGATGCGCCTCGACGATGGCCGCGTGCTGCCGGCTTTCCTCTCGCAGGCCCTGCGCGGCGAGAACCTGACCGTGTTCGGTGACGGCTCGCAAACCCGCTCGTTCTGCTACGTCGACGACTTGGTGGAAGGCATCTACCGCCTGCTGCTCAGTGACTACCACTTGCCGGTAAACATCGGCAACCCGTCAGAAATCACCATTAAGGAGTTTGGTGAAGAGATTGCCCGCCTCACCGGCGTCGAGTTCAAGCCCACCTACCAGGCGCTGCCCGAAAACGACCCCATGAAGCGCCGGCCTGACATCACCAAAGCCAAGGAGATCCTGGGCTGGGAACCGAAAGTGGACCGCGCCGAAGGCCTGCGCCGCACCCTGGAATACTTTAAGGAGCACGTGAAATAGGTTGTGCGGTGTTGCTGTCATTCCGAGCGCAGCGAGGAATCTGAGGGCCCTCGGCTCAGATTCCTCGCTGCGCTCGGAATGACAGCAAGAATCTTGATCGTTTTTTGTCGTAACCTGAATCTTTAAAGCGGGGCCGCTTCCGTAGCGGCCCCGCTTTTCTCAGTATGGCCCCATATCCTGCTCCGTACCTAGTTGATTTGGCAAAGCTTGGCGCGCCGGATATCGGCTATATCTCCGTAACGGAGGCCTGGCCCGGAACAGTGCCGTTTGAAGTGAAGCGGGTGTTCTGGACGTACTACACCCCGGAAAGCATCGTACGGGGCCGCCATGCCCACCACCGCACCGAACAAGTGCTGGTTGCCGTGGCCGGGCGCATTATCGTCATGACCGAGGAAGCCGACGGCACCCTCCAGACCATACGCCTCGAAGACCCTCGCGTGGGGCTGTATGTGCCGCCCAGCACGTGGCACACCATGCAGTACTCGCACTCGGCGGTGCAGCTGGTGCTGGCCTCGCAGCCTTACGACGCGGCCGATTACATCCGCGACTATGACCAGTTTCGTGAGGTCTGGCGGAATAGGGGATAGGTAGCAATAGAGGGTGTTTTCCCAATCGTTTCTTTTTTCTTTTTGTGGCGGTTGCGAGCCGACGGCCCCAGCGCCGAGCCATAACGTCCATTGTTGAGTAGTAAATGCTATGCCGAAGCTGTCCGTAATCGTTCCCTGTTACTACAACGAGGCGAATATCCCGGTAACGGTGAGCGAACTGGTGGCCAACGAAGCCAGCTTCCCGGCTGATGTGGCCTTTGAATACGTGTTCGTCAACGACGGCTCGGGAGACGACACCCTGGGGGCCCTGCGCCGGGCTCAGCAGGCCGATTCCGGCCGCATTCGCATCGTGGACCTGGCCGGCAATGTGGGGTCTTACAACGCCATCGTGGCGGGCCTGGCCCACGCTACGGGCGATTGCCTGTCCGTTATCACTGCTGATTTGCAAGATCCTCCTGCCCTCATGACCCAGATGTACGCTCACTGGCAGCAGGGCTTTAAGCTGGTGGTCGGCAACCGGCAGGAGCGCGAAGAAACCGGCCTCAGCCAAACCCTGGCCCGGTTGTTTCATTGGCTAATGAAGCACCTAGCCCTGCGCAATATCCCCGACGGTGGCTTCGACTATATGCTGTGCGACCGGCAAGTGGCCGCCGAAGTTCTAAAGCTGCATGAGCGTAATTCTAACGTATTTTACCTAATGATCTGGCTGGGCTTTGCTTATGTAAGCCTACCCTACACCCGCCGCAAGCGCACAATCGGCCGCTCACGCTGGACGCTAAGCAAAAAAATTAAGCTGCTAGTTGATTCGCTGCTGGCTTTTTCTTTTGTTCCCATCCGGGCCATCTCGGTGGTGGGCCTGGGCCTGGGCCTTGCCGCGCTGGTGTACGGGCTCTACGTTATCGTGCTCCGATTCGTGAGTCCGGCCGAGCCCGCCGGGTGGACCACGCTCATGGTGGTGCTGCTGTTCGTGTCAGCTTTTCAAATGATTGCGCTGGGCGTGATCGGGGAGTACGTGTGGCGCGGCCTCGACGCGGCCCGCAATAGGCCGCTATACGTGGT
>JANXOE010000080.1 GCA_025353745.1 Hymenobacter sp. | reverse complement strand
CCCTCGGCCATCTACAGCACCGTGACGGGCGGCGTGGGCGTGTTCACGGTGCTCAGCTACACCCGCAAAACGATGGTGCTGAGCAAATAAACGGCCCCGCCGGCTGCATTTTGTGTAGCAGAAACCGCAGTTTGTGTAGGTGCCGCCCTGGGCCGGGCCCCCACCTTTGTGGTATAGGTGTCGCTTTCCGTAATGAAGCGACCAAGCCCCTGAAACCGCCTTTATGCCCCTCACCGACTTCCGCACCCTCGGCCGCTCCGGCCTCGTCGTCAGCCCGCTCGCCTTGGGCACCATGACCTTTGGCACCCCGCGCTGGGGCTCGCCCGACGACGTTTCCGGGGCCGTGTTCGACGCCTACGTCGAAGCCGGGGGTAATTTTGTTGACACCGCCGACGTGTATTCGGGCGGGCGCAGCGAGGAGCTGCTGGGCGGCTACGTTGCCGACCGCCGCCTGCGCGACCGGCTGGTGCTCGCCACCAAGTTCGGCTTCAGTGCCGCCCCCGGCAACCCCAACGCGGGCGGCAACGGCCGCAAAAACATCTACCGGGCCCTGGAAGGCTCGCTGCGCCGCCTCCAAACCGATTACGTGGACCTGTACTGGCTGCACGTCTGGGACACGGTGACGCCCGTGGAGGAGGTGCTGCAAACGCTCGGCGACCTGGTGCGCGCGGGCAAAATCCGCTACTTTGGCTTCTCCGACATGCCGGCCTGGTACGCCGCCAAGGCCGCCGCGCTGGCCGCCGCCCACGGCGTGCCCGGCCCCGTGGCCCTGCAGCTGGCGTATTCGCTCGTCGAGCGCAGCATCGAGCGCGAGCACGTGCCCGCCGCCCGCGAGTGCGGCCTGGGCCTTGTGCCGTGGAGCCCGCTCGCCGCCGGCTTCCTGACCGGAAAATACCAGCGCGCCGCCGCCGCCGCCGGGGCCACGGGCCAGGGCCGGCTCGACGGCCCCAACCCATTCGGCAACACGCTGTTCACCGACCGCAATTGGCGTGTGCTCGACGCGCTGCGGGCGGTGGCCGCGCAGGCCGAACACCCGCTGGCGCAGGTGGCCCTGGCCTGGGCCGCGGCGCAGCCCGGCGTCAGCTCGCTCATCCTGGGAGCCAGCCGGGTGGAGCAGCTGCACGACAACCTGGCCGCGCTCGACCTGCGCCTCTCCCCGGAGCACCTCCGGGCCCTGGACGAGGCCAGCGCCCCCGACCCGGCCTTTCCCTACGGCATCTTCACGCCGGCCGGCAACCGGGGCGTCTTCGGCGGAACCACGGTGCAAGGCTGGCAGTAGCCGCCGGCAGCGGGACGGGGGCCCCGGCGCCGGGGCCCTCGCCCCGCTACATTTCCCGCGATAAAAAGGCCAGGATTTCCGCGTTCAGGTCGTCATGAAAAAGCGTCCGGTTGAAGCCGGGCGGGTCTTGCGAAGGCGGAAACGCCGGGCTCGTCATGGCCGCGGGAAAAGGACTGAGGAAGGCAAAATGCCCCGCGTTGGCAATTACGCGGTGCGTGATTTGCCCGCGGTCAGGCACGCCATTCAGCACGATTTGCGCGTGCTCGGGCGTGGTGTGCTCGTCCTTCCCGGCTTCGAGCAGCAGCACGGGGGCCCGCACGCCGCGCAGGGCCCCGGCCGCTCCGAACCACGCGGTGGCCGGGGCCAGCAGCACGAGGGCCCGCACCCGGCCGTCGGCGGCGGTGGGAACGGCGTGCGGCTGCCAGTCCGGCGATTCCCACGGGAAGCTTGTCGGCACGCCGCCGGCCAGGGCCAGGGCCGTGTAGCCGCCCATCGAATGCCCGACGACGGCCACCGCATCCGCTTTCAGCGAAGCTGCGAACTTTGCATGGCCATACAAGTGGTTGATGGCCAGGTGCAAGTGGCGCGGGCGGGCCGCTAAATTCCGGGTCGTTCCGTGCCAGGAATTGTCGTTGCGGTTATTAAAAGGGTGTTCTGGCAGCCCCACCACGAACCCGTGGCGGGCCAGGTAGTGGGCCAGCGTGCGGTACACCCACGGCGAGCCGCCTTTGCCGTGCGAGACGAGCACCATCGGAAACGCGCCGGCCGCGAGGGGCGCGTCCCGGGCCACGTCGAGCTGGTAGGGCCCCACGGTTTCGGTTTTGCCGGGCGTGGCGGCCGGGTAGAGCACGGCCAGCGGGAACGTCAGGCCCAGCGCTTCGTCGGCCACTTCAAGCGCGCAATAGCCCACAAATTCGGACGCGGCGGTTGGTTTCATGCCGGCAAAGATGGCAGCGCCGGGCGTTGGGGCCCCGCGCCTTTAGCGGTTTTCCAGGTTGCGCGTCAGTGCGCCGAGAACCGGAACGCGGCCGGCGTCAGGCCCGTCTTGCTTTTGAAGAGCCGGCTGAAATACTGCGGATAGTCAAAACCGAGCCGAAAAGCCGTTTCGTTGATGGACAGCGAGGTGGTCAGCAGCAGCTGTTTAGCTTTTTCGATCAGACCGTGGTGGATGTGCTGCTGCGTGCTCTGGCCCGTGAGCGAGCGCAGCATGTCGCCGAGGTAGGCGGGCGACACGTGCAGCGCGTCGGCAAAGTGCTGCACCGTGGGCAGCGGCTGCTCCGCCTCCTGGGCAAAATAAGCCGTCAGCAGCGCCTCGAAGCGGCTCAGCAGGTCGTGCTCGGCCGTGCGGCGGGTCAGGAACTGGCGGTGGTAGAAGCGGTTGGCGTAGTTGAGCAGCACTTCGAGCTGGGAAACCAGCACATCCTGGCTGAAGGCGTCGATGGGCCGCTCCGCTTCCGCCCGAATGCCGTCCAGCAAGCCGTCCAACGCGCTTTCTTCCTGCGCCGACAAATGCAGCGCTTCGTGGACTTCATAGGAAAAAAACCCGTAGCCGGCAATTTTTTTGCCCAGCGGGTACTTGCGCAGCAGGTCGGGGTGAAACACCAGCATCCAGCCGCTCAGCTCAGAAATGTCGAGCGTTTCATCGACGGCGAAGACCTGGCCGGGCGCCAGAAAGCCCAGCACGCCTTCGCTGAAGTCGTACGACCGGTGCCCGTACTGGAGCCGTCCTTTGAGGTTTTTTTTGAGCCAGACGGTGTAGAGCTGCTGCACGACCGGGGCCATCACCGGCGGGCGCGGCAGGTGGCGGGCCTGGGCCAGGTCGAAAATCGTGAGCAGCGGATGCACCGGCGCGGGAAAGCCGCAGAACCGGGTGTAATCGGTCACGGTAGCCAGCACGCGGAATTCTTTGGCCTGATTTTTCATCGCAGAAGGGGTTAATTTTCAAGGCAGTAATTGTTGCGGATGGCCAGTTGCTTACGCCTGCCCATCCGCAACAATTAATGCTCCGAAAGTGGCTAAAAGCCGGCCGGGTACGCCGCCCCGGCGGCGCTGCCCACCGGCATAATGGCGTCCAGCTCGGCCAGCTCGGCGGCGCTCAGCGCGAGGCTGGCGGCGGCCACGTTGGCTTCCAGGTACTTGCGGCGCTTGGTGCCCGGAATCACTATTACGTCCTGGGCCAGCACCCAGGCCAGGGCGAGCTGCGCGGCCGTCACGCCTTTGGCGGCTGCCAAGGCTTTGAGCTTTTCCACCAGGGCCAGGTTTTGGTAGAAATTCTCGCCCTGGTAGCGCGGGAAGAAGCGGCGCGAATCGTTGGCCTCGAAGTCGTCGGGCGTTTGGATTTCACCCGATAAAAAGCCCCGGCCCAGCGGCGAGTAGGCCACGAAGCCAATGCCCATTTCGCGCGCCGTTTGCAGGATGCCGTCGTCCTCCACGCGCCGGTCGAAGAGCGAATACTCCGTTTCCAGGGCCGAGATGGGGTGCACGGCGTGGGCCCGGCGCAGGGTGTCGGCCGGCACTTCGCTCAGGCCCAGGTAGCGCACCTTGCCTTCTTCCACCAGCCGGCTCATGGCCCCCACCGTGTCCTCGATCGGGGTGGCGGGGTCCACGCGGTGCAGGTAGTAGAGGTCCACGCAGTCGGTGCCCAGGTTGCGCAGCGAGCGTTCGATGGACTTGCGCACGTACGCGGGCCGGCCGTTGTAGCCCCCGGTCCAGTTCTCCGCGTCGTCCACTTCAAAGCCAAACTTGGTGGCGATGGTGAACCGGTCGCGCCGGCCGGCAACGGCCTTGCCCACCAGGCGTTCGTTGTGCATCGGGCCGTACAAGTCGGCCGTGTCGAGCATGGTCACGCCCAATTCCAGGGCCCGGTGAATGGTGGCGATGCTCTCGGCCTCGTCGGCCGCGCCGTACACGCTCATGCCGTTGATGCCCCCCGTCATGCCCATGCACCCGAGCCCTTCGACCGATACTTCCAGGCCCTGGCTGCCCAGGGCTACTTTTTTGATGCTGCTCATCTGCGTTGGGGGTTAAAAGTTGACTGCTTTTTTACCCCCCAAAGGTCCGGGCACGGCCCCCGGGCGGGGCTACACAAACCGCCGTTTCTGCAACACAAACCGCCGGCCCCGGCCCGCTCAACATTCGGCCCGGGGGCCCTACAGCCCCGCCACCACGGCCCGCAGCAGGGCCGTGAGGCGCGGCTCGGCCTGGGCGGCGGCGGCAAAAATGTCGGCCAGCACCACCGGCTTGAGGCGGCCGGGCGCGCACAGATCGGTGATGACCGAGGCGGCCAGCACGGGCAGGCCCAGGTGGCGGGCGGCGATGACCTCGGGCACGGTGCTCATGCCCACCGCGTCGGCCCCGATGAGGCGCAGGTAGCGGTACTCGGCCGGGGTTTCGAGCATGGGGCCCGGCAGGGCCGCGTACACGCCGCGGCGGGTGGTGCCGGCCTGGCCGAGGGCCCCGGCCGCCGCCTCGGCGCGGGCCAGCAGGCCGGCGTCGTAGGGCGCAAACATGTCGGGGAAGCGGGGGCCCAACTCGTCGAGGTTAGGCCCCACCAACGGGTTGGTGGGCAGCAGGTTGAGGTGGTCGTCGATCAGCATGAGGTCGGCTAGCCGGAAGTCGGGGTTCAGGCCGCCGGCCGCGTTGCTCACCAGCAGCTGCTGCACGCCCAGCAGCTTCAGCACCCGCACCGGAAACACCACCTGGGCCATGCTGTAGCCCTCGTAGTAGTGGAACCGCCCTTGCAGCACCGCCACCCGGCGGCCGCCGAGGGCCCCCAGCACCAAGCGCCCGGCGTGGCTTTCCACCGTCGAAAGCGGGAAGTGCGGGATGTCGGCGTAGTCGAGCACGTGCGCAATTTCGACTTCCCGCACGAGGCCCCCCAGCCCCGTGCCGAGGACGATGCCCGTGTCGGGCCGGAAGCCGCCGCTGCGCTGGCGGATGTAAGCGGCGGCCGCGTGCAGGGCCCCCAGGGCATTGGCAGGATCGGAAAAGCTCATGCGGTCAATCTTTTACTTCACCGTCAGGCGGTCGTTCGATTCGTCGGCGTCCATGTAAATGCCGTGCACCAGCGCCACCGCGCGGATGGCCTTCGGGCCCCCGGGCAGGGCAATGGTGGCCTGGCGCGGGTTGGCGCGCCACACGGCCGGCGACTGGTGCACGGTGGCGCTGGTGCCGTCGGCGTAGGTCACTTGCAGCGTCACGGGCACGGCGAAGCCGCCGACGTTGCGCACCGTCAGGGCGGGGCCCTGGGCGGTGGTCGTCACCTGGTCGAGGGCCAGGTCGATGTAGTTATTGGTGAAGAACCAGTTGTTGAAAAACCAGCTCAAATCCTGGCCCGCGGCGCTGCTCATCGAGTTGAAATAATCCCACGGAATGGGGTGCTTGCCGTGCCAGCGCGCCATGTACTCGTGCAGGCTTTTCTTAAACAATTCGTCGCCCAGCAGGTCCTGCAACGCCAGGTAGCTCAGCGACGCCTTGCCGTAGGAGTTGTTGCCGTAGCCGGCCCGCAGCTCGCTACTGGGCGTGATGATCGGCAAATCCTCGGCCGTGGACGGGTCGTGAATCCAGCGGTTCACCCGAAATTTCTTGTAGAACTCGTCGGCCGTTGCCGCCCCGTTTTCGGCACGCCCGATCAGCAGCTCAAACGTGGTGGCCCAGCCCTCGTCCATGAACGCGTAGCGGCTCTCGTTGATGCCCATGTAGAACGGAAACCAGGTGTGGGCAATCTCGTGGTCGGCCACGAGCTGCGCGAATTTCAGGTCCCGCTCGGGGCTGTCGTTCACCATCATCGGGTATTCCATGTCGGCAAAGCCCTGAAACACCGTCATTTTCGGAAACGGGTACGGCACCCCGGGCAGGTTGCGCGAGAACCAGCCCAGCGCGTTCTGCCCGTTTTTCACGGCCGCGTGGAAGTCGGCCGTCGAGTCGGCAAAGGCGGCCTGCACGCTGGCCCGGCGCTTGGTGGCGGGGTCCACCACCACGCTGGCCGCGTCCCACACGTAGTGGTCGCTCAGGCCCACGGTCACGTCCGAAATGTCGCGCGCCGTCCACACCCAGGTGTTGGTGGGGCCCTGGGCGGTGATGTTTTTCCGGGCCAAGTCCGCCGCCGTGGCGACGTGCAGCACGGCGTCGCTGGCCATCGACTTGGCCAGCTGCTTGGCGAAGGCGGGCTGGAGCACCTGCCGGGGGTTTTGCAGCGTGCCGGTGGCCCACACGAGGTAGTTGGCCGGCACCTTCACGCGCAGCGTGTAGTTGTTGAAGTCGTTGTAAAACTCCTTGCTGTCGAGGAAATTGAGCCGGTCCCAGCCGTTGTAGTCGTCGTACACGGCGATGCGCGGGTAGAAGTAGGCCAGGAAAAACGTGGTCTTGTCGATCATGCCTTCCCGGCCGCTTTTCAGCGAAAGCGGGAAGTGCCAGGCCACCGACAACCGCACCGAATCGTGGGGCAGCAGCGGGCGGGGCAGCGGCACGTTTTGCCAGGTGGCGGGGCCCTGCTTGCCGCCGAACGGCCGCGGCTGCCCGGCCACGGCGAAGCTGTCGACCTGCACGCCCGCGGTCAGGTAGTCGTCCGGGGCGTCGCCCTCGCGGGAGGCCCCCGGCTGGTGAATGTTCTGAATCAAGCGGATAACCACCTGCTTCAGCGTGTCGGGGCTGTTGTTGAAGTAGGTGATCTGCTCCCGGCCCCGGATGTCGCGGGCGGGCGGGGCGGCCTCCACCGTGATGTCGTAGCGGGCCGTGTTCTGCCAGTACTTGGGGCCCGGCCGGCCGTCGGCCGCGCGGGTCTGCTTGTTGAAAGCGCGGGTGATGTCGCGCGGCATGTAGAGCGACTGGGCGTGAGCGGCTTGATTGAGAAGTACCAGCAGCAAGCTTGCCAATAGAAAACGACGCATTGTTTTATTGTTTAAAAAAGCGGTTGTCATTCCGAACGCAGTGAGGAATCTGAGTTGGGGCCCCCAGATTCCTCACTGCGTTCGGAATGACAGTTACTGACTGCTACTTTATTTCCAGCTCGTAGGGCAACCTTGCCTGTACGCCGCTCATCGTCAGCAGCTTTTGGTACTGAGCGTAGGCGGGATACAGGGGCCCCAGCTTGGTTTTGAGGGCCGCCTGCATCTGGGCTTCTTCGTCATCGTCGCTGATAAAGCGGGCCAGCAAGGATTCCAGGCCCGACTTGCGGCGCGGCAGGCGCTGCACCCGGTAGTCGTCGGCCTGGAGGTGGGCGCGGGAAGCGGCGATTTTCAGGGCGTCTTCGTAAGAGCCGAGCACGTCCACGAGGCCGTTGGCTTTGGCTTCCTGGCCGCTCCACACGCGGCCCGAGGCCAGCCGCCGCAGGCGCTCGACGGGCATGTGGCGGCCCCGCGCGGCCTTGCTCGTGAAGTCGGCGTAAATCAAGTCCACGCTGTGCTGCATGGTTTTTTTCTCGTAGTCCGACAGGGCCCGGGTGATGGTGGGCAGGTCCGAAAACTTGCCCGTCGTCACGCGGTCCACCGTGATGCCGAGCTTGTCGGCCAGCAGCGGCTGGATGTTGGGCAGCACGCCAAACACGCCAATCGAGCCGGTAATCGTGTTCGGGTGGGCCACGATGGCGTCGCAGGCCATGGCGATGTAGTAGCCGCCCGAGGCGGCCACGTCCGACATGCTGGCGATGATCGGCTTCACTTTCTTGGTCAGCAGCACCTCGCGGTACACCACGTCGGAGGCCAGCGACGAGCCGCCCGGCGAGTTCACGCGCAGCACCACGGCCTTC
>JANXOE010000044.1 GCA_025353745.1 Hymenobacter sp. | reverse complement strand
AAGGTGACTTCGGCCCCGATGCTCTTGCCGATCCAGTTGCGCTGCATCTCCTTCACCGCGTCGGGCCAGTCCAGGGCGTTGAGGCCCTGGAGGAGGCGGTCGGCGTAGGCGGTGATGCGCAGGTTCCACTGCGGCATGAGGCGGCGCTCGACGGGGTAGCCGCCGCGCTCCGAGAGGCCGTCCTTCACCTCGTCGTTGCTGAGCACCGTGCCCAGGGCCGGGCACCAGTTCACGTAGGTGTCCTGCTGGTAGGCCAGGCGGTAGGGGAGGACGGCGGCCAGCTTCTGCTTTTCGCTCATCAGCTGCCACTGCCCGGCCGAAAAATCGTGGCGGTCGGCCTCGTCGCCCGCGGCGCGGATGCCGGCGCTGCCGCCTTCGGCGAACTTGGCTTGCAGGGTGCGGATGTGCTCGGCCCGGTCGGTGTCGAGGTTGTACCAGCTATTGAAAAGCTGAAGGAAAATCCACTGCGTCCACTTGTAGTACTGGGGGTCGGAGGTGCGCACCTCGCGGCTCCAATCGTAGCTGAACCCGAGCTGCTGGAGCTGGCGGATGTAGGTTTCGATGTTTTTTTCGGTGGTCAGGGCCGGGTGCTGGCCGGTCTGGATGGCGTACTGCTCGGCGGGCAGGCCGAACGAGTCGAAGCCCATGGGGTGCAGCACGTTGCGGCCTTGCAGGCGCTGGTAGCGCGCCACGATGTCGGAAGCAATGTAGCCCAGCGGGTGCCCCACGTGCAGCCCGGCCCCGGAAGGGTAGGGGAACATGTCGAGCACGTAGTACTTGGGCTTGCTGGAACGGTTGTCGGCTTTGAAGGTGTGGTGCGCTTTCCAGTGGGCTTGCCACTTCTTCTCAATTTCCTCGGGGCGGTAGGCGGGCATTGGCTTGGCGTTGGTACTTCGGGCAAAGGTACAAGCCGGGGGTAGTAGGTGGGTGGGGGCCCTCTTACTGGCTTTCACTGGCTTCACTGGCGCGAGTTTAGCGCAGCGTAACTCGTGCCGGCCCTGACGTGGAGGCTGTGCCTCCACTGCCGCGCCAGCGGCAAGGCGGGGCCGCGCCGCTAGGCCGTTCGGGCGGGCCGTTCCATGCGAGGCACAGCCTCGCCCGAAGGCTGGGCACGAGTTACGCTCCGCTTCGCTGCGCTAAACTCGCGCCAGTAAACGGGTTCCATGCGAGGCACAGCCTCGCCCGAAGGCCGGGCACGAGTTACGCTCCACTTCGTTCCGCTAAACTCGCGCCAGAGCGGGAGGGCCAGAACGAGCCAGAGCGGGCCGGGTTGTAAATTTGATTGTTTTCCTTGCCTGACAGCCCGTGGCCCGCATTCCCAAAGAGTTAGTAGACCAGATTATTCAAACGGCCGACATCGTGGAGGTCGTCGGCGACTTCGTGCCGCTCAAGCGCAAGGGCCAGAACCTGTGGGCCTGCTGCCCGTTCCACAACGAGAAGTCGCCGTCGTTTTCGGTCAACCCGGCCAAGTCGCTCTACAAGTGCTTCGGCTGCGGCAAAGCCGGCGGCGTGGTGCAGTTCGTGATGGACGTGGAAGGAACTTCCTACGTGGAGGCCCTGAAATATTTGGCCAAGAAGTACGCCATCGAAGTCAAGGAGGAAGAAAAGACGCCCCAGGAGCAGCTGGAGCAGAACGCGCGCGACTCGCAGTTCATCGTTTCCAACTGGGCCAAAGACCACTACCACCGCCTGCTGCAAAACACCGACGAGGGCATGGGCGTCGGCTACGCGTATCTGAAAGAGCGCGGCCTGAACCTGACCACCATCCAAACCTTCGAGCTGGGCTACTCGCTCGACCAGTGGGACGACCTGCTGAAAAGCGCCCTGGCGGCCGGCTACGAGCAGAAATACCTCGAAAAAACCGGCCTCGTGGTGAAGCGCGAGGACGACCAGGGCCACGACACCGGCCGGCGCTACGACCGGTTCCGGGGCCGGGTGATGTTCCCGATCCACAACGTATCGGGCCGCGTGGTGGGCTTCGGGGCCCGCACCCTGAAGCGCGACGACAAGATGGCGAAGTACCTCAACTCGCCCGAGTCGGAGATTTACCACAAGTCGGACGTGCTGTACGGGCTGTTTCAGGCCCGGCAGGCCATCCGGCTGCAAGAGGTGTGCTACCTCGTCGAAGGCTACCTCGACGTGCTGAGCCTGCACCAGGGCGGCATCAAAAACGTGGTGGCCTCGTCGGGCACGTCGCTCACCGAAGGCCAGATCCGGCTCATCAAGCGCTATTCCGACCACGTGACGGTGCTCTACGACGGCGACGCGGCCGGCATCAAGGCCAGCCTGCGCGGCACGGACCTGCTGCTCGAAGGCGGCCTGAACGTGCGCGTGGTGCTGTTTCCGGACGGCGACGACCCGGACAGCTACATCCGCAAGGTGGGCGACCAGCAGTTTACGGAGTACATCGAAACGCAGAGCCAGGACTTCATCACCTTCAAAACCACGCTGGTGGCCCGCGACGCGGCCGGCGACCCGGTGAAGAAGGCCGAGGCCATCCGGCAGGTGCTCACCAGCATCGCCAAAGTGCCCGACGCCATCAAGCGGCAGGTGTTTTTGCAGCAAACGTCGGCCGCGTTCGGCATCGACGAGCAGGTGCTCATCACCGAATACAACAAGCTGGTGAAGCCCGGCGCCGGGGCCCCCCGCCCGGCCGACGCGCCCGCCGGCCACGGCCCCCGCCCGGCCCCGCCCGTGGCCGCGGCGCGCGTGCTCACGCCCGAAGAAGAAGCCGAAGCCGCCATGTACGGGGCCTTCGAGCCCGGGGCCCCCGCCGCGGCCCCGGGCACCGCGCCCGCCGAGGCCGACGACGCGGAAGGCATCGACGTGCTCCAGCTCTGCGAGCGCGAGGTGCTGCGGATGCTGGTGCTGCACGCCGCCCGCGAAGTCGACACCGACGTGAGCGTGGCGCAGTACCTGCTGGGCCAGCTGGAGGAAGCCCCGCTGAAAACGCCCCTCTACGCCGAGCTGTGGGAAACGTGCCGGCAGGAATTGCTGGCCGGCCGCTTCCCCGAGGCGCGGCAGCTGGGGCAGCACGCGCGCGCCGACATCCGCGGCCTGGTGAGCGACCTGGCCACCGAGCGCTACGACATCAGCCCCAACTGGCGGGTGAAGGAAATCTACGTTTTCAACGAAGTGGACCTGCCCAAAATAGCCTGCGACAACGCCGTGCTGCGCCTCAACAAGTGCCACGTGCAGCGCGAGCTGAACCGCCGCCTCGAAGCCCTGCGCCAGCCGATGCTCGACGACACCGAGCTGTTCGAGAACCTGCGCGCCATCAAGGAGCTGAAGCAGCTGGACAACCAGCTGGCCGGCCTGCTGGGCACGGTTATCGCACGCGGCGCCTGAGCCGCCCAGGGCCCCACTACTTCAGGCCCAGCTCCGAAAACCGGCGCTTGCCCCGGGCAAAATACGCCCACACCACGCTGCCGGCCCAGGCCCCGGGGCGCTGCGCCACGCGCAGGTGGGGCCGGGCGGTGGCGCGCCGGGCCCGCCAATAAGCGCGTTTTTGAAAGAAGTGCCAGTGGGCGCGGGCCACGGCGCGGGCGTCGGCCGCCTGGCCGCCGAGCAGGAAGCGCAGGCCGGCCACCCAGTCCAGGGCCAGGCGCTGGGCCAGGGCCCCGGCCAGCTCGTCCGGGGCCGCGTTTTTGTAGAGCAGGGCCAGGCCGTTGCGGAAGTTGAGGTAGGTTTTGCGGGGGTTGGTTTTGGCCAGCGTGCCGCCGCCCACGTGGTGCACCGCGCTGCCGCCGTGGTACCACACCTCGTGGCCGGCGTTCTGGAGCCGCCAGCAGAAGTCGATTTCCTCCATGTGGGCGAAA
>JANXOE010000007.1 GCA_025353745.1 Hymenobacter sp. | reverse complement strand
AAAACCACCGCGCCGCGCGCTGCATGAGGGCCTCCAGGGCCCGCTGGTCGTCGGCGTCGAAGTCGTTGAGCTGGTCGCTGTCCACGTCGAGCACGGCCACCACTGCGCCGTTTTTGAGGATGGGCACCACGATTTCCGACTTCGAGTCGGAGCTACAGGCGATGTGGCCGGGGAACTGCTCCACGTCGGGCACGAGCAGGGTGCGGGCCTGCGCCCAGCTGCCGCCGCACACGCCCCGCCCCTTGCGGATGCGGGTGCAGGCGATGGGGCCCTGGAACGGCCCGAGCACCAGCTCGTCGCCCTTCACCAAATAAAAGCCTACCCAGAAAAAGCCGAACGCCTGCCGCAGCGCGGCGGCCGTGTTGGCCAGGTTGGCGGTGAGGTCGGGCTCGTCGGCGGTGAGGGCCTCGATTTGGGGCAGCAGCTCGGCATAGCGGGCGGCTTTGGCGGTGGCGGTGAGCAGCAGGGTTTCGGACATAGGAAGCGTAAATTAAAATAAGCGACGCGCTAAGCTTCGTTCACGTAGCGAAACAGCTCGTCCTCGCCAACGTTTTCCACGCTCTGCAAGCCGCTGAGGCCCAGGCGCGGGGCCGCCACGCCGGCCCCCAGCTTCTTGGGGCTGCGGAACACCCGGATTTCGTCCCACAGCCCGGCGTGGAGCAGCGCGTTGAGCACGGTGGGGCCGCCCTCGACCAGCACCGACTGCACCTGGCGCTTCCAGAGGTCGGCCAGGATCTGGGGCATCAGGTCGTCGGCTTCGGAGAGGGTGGCGTAGGCGCGGTTGGGGGTGTCGGTGCGCTGGCGGTAGGTGTAGAAGAGCGTGGGCTGGCTGCCGTCGAGCACGTGGTGGGTGGGCGGCAGGCACAGGTTTTTGTCGAGCACCACGCGCAGCGGGTCGGGGCCGGGCCAGTCGCGCACGTTCAGGTGGGGGTTGTCGTGCAGGGCCGTGCGCGTGCCCACCAGGATGGCCTGCTCCTCGGTGCGCCACTGGTGGGTGAGCAGCCGCGCCTGGGCCCCGCTGATGGCCACCGTTTGGAAGTAGCGCCCGGCCAGAAAGCCGTCGGCGGTTTCGGCCCATTTCAGCACCAGGTAGGGGCGTTTTTTTTCGAAGAAGGTGAAAAAGCGCCGGTTCAGCCAGCGGCCTTCGGCGGCGAGCAGGCCGGTTTCGACGCGCACGCCGGCGGCCTCCAGCTTCTCGGTGCCGCGCCCGGCCACCAGCGGGTTCGGGTCGTCGTTGCAGACGATGACCTCGGGCACGCCGTGGGCGATGAGCAGGTCGGCGCAGGGCGGCGTTTTGCCGTGGTGGGCGCAGGGCTCCAGCGTCACGTAGGCGCGGCTTTCTTTCAACAAAGACTTATCGGCCACGCTGGCCAGGGCATTTACTTCGGCGTGGGGGCCCCCGTGGCGCTGGTGCCAGCCCTCGCCGATGATGCGGCCCGCGTGCGTCAGCACGCAGCCCACCAGGGGGTTGGGCCGGGCGTAGCCGGTGCCGAGCAGTGCCAGGTCGAGGGCCCGGCGCATGAACAAAGGGTCGGGGGCAGCGTCGTGGGCCATGCCGCAAAAGTACGGCCGCCGCCGCCCCGGGTTACTTTTGCCCCGATGACCACCCGCGCTTTCACCGACCGCCTCGCCGCCGCCCTCGCCGCCGCCTACCCCGCCCCGGAAGCCGCCGCCATTGCCGCGCTGGTGGCCGGGCACCTGCTGGCCCTCGACCCGCTCCAGCGCCGGATGCGGGCGCAGGAAGCGGTGCCCCTGAACGTTCAGCAGCAGCTGCCCGCGCTCCAAGCCCGCCTGCTGGCCCACGAGCCAGTGCAGTACGTGCTGGGCACGGCCCACTTCGCCGGCCTCGACCTGGAGGTGACGCCCGCCACGCTCATCCCGCGCCCCGAAACCGAGGAGCTGGCCCGGCTGGTGACGGCCGAAGCCCGGGGCCGGGCCGGCCTCGCGGTGCTCGACGTGGGCACCGGCTCGGGCTGCCTGGCCCTGGCGCTGGCCCGCGCCCTGCCCCGGGCCCAGGTGCTGGCGGTGGATGTTTCGGCCGAAGCCCTGGCCGTGGCCCGCCGCAACGGGGCCCGCTACGCGCCGCAGGTGGCGTTTCAGCAAGTGGATATTTTGCAGGAAACGCCCGCCGGCCTGGCCCCCGGGGCCCTCGACGTGCTGGTGAGCAACCCGCCCTACGTGCGCGAAAGCGAGCGGCCCCTGATGCGCGAAAACGTGCTGGCCTGGGAGCCCGCCACCGCCCTGTTCGTGCCCGACGACGACCCGCTGCTCTTCTACCGCCGCCTGGGGGCCCTCGGCCGCGCGCTGCTGCGGCCCGGCGGCGGCCTCTACCTGGAAATCAACGAAGCCTTATCGGCCGAAACGGAAGCTTTGCTTGTTGGCCAGGGCTACGCCGACGTGCGCGGGGTGGCCGACATGTTCGGCCGGGCGCGCCTGGTGCGGGCCACCGCGCCCTGAGGGCCCCGGGCCCACCGGCCAGCCGCGGGCGCTAGCGCGACACGAAATACGTGGCCGTGAGCTGCGTCACGCGGTTGTAAGCCGCCCCGGCATTGGAAAAATCGGCTGTGTCGTAATAGACATAAGCCGTTTTATGGTTGCGCTGCAAGTTGAGCAGGCCCAGGCCGTAGGCCAGCTGCACTTGCAGGGGCCCTTGCCGGTAGCCCACGCCGAAGTTAAAGCCCGCGTCCCAGCGCTTGTTGGCGCTGTCTGGGTCATAATGAATGGGGAAGTTGAAATTTTCGGAATAATAACTGGTGTTGGCCGACCCCCCCCAACCCAGGCTGGTTGAATAAGTTGATTCGGTGCCCCGCTGCCGGCCCCCGACCGCCGCGGCCACGTAGGGCCCCGCGAATACCTGCAGGCCGTGGTCGCCGTGCAGCGTGTACACCACGTTCAGCGGCAATTCCAGCCAGTTGTAGCGGTTGGTGCTGGCGGTTTCGCGCACCTCGTAACGAGGCATAAAGCCGCCGGTCGAACCAACGGTGTGGAGCTTCTCGCCCTTCTGGGAAAAAACCAGGGCGGGCTGAAACGCCAGCTTGCCGAAACGGGCTTCCAGCACCACGCCCGCCTGCCAGGCGTAGAGGGCCGATTTCTCGGCCGAATAGTCGAACGGGTAGTTTCCCGTCGAAAGGGCGGCCCCGTCCAGCGTAGTGGTGGCGCGGTTGGCCCCGGCCCGCAGGCCCAGGCTAAAGGTGGCTTGGGCCGAAGCGGCGGTGGCGGCCAGCAAGGCGGCCCCAAACAAGGCGGTAGAAACGAGTTTCATGCAAGGCGCGGGAAAGGCGTGGACGGAAGGAATCGTGCAAGCAAGATTCCGGCCCCGGCCAAAGGGTTGCACGCCTTCCCGCGCCTGCCGCCTACAAATTCCCCGTGATGAAGTTCGTCAGCTGCCGGTAGAGGTGCAGGCTGGTGTTGCCCCCGCGGATGCCGTGGTTGCGGTTGGGGTAGTACAGGGTTTGGAAGTCCTTGTCGGCCTTCACCAGCGCGTCCACGAAGGCGATGGAGTTCTGGAAGTGCACGTTGTCGTCGCCGGTGCCGTGCACGAGCAGGAACTTGCCTTTCAGGTTCTGGGCGAACTGCACGGGCGAGTTGTCGTCGTAGCCGCCGGGGTTTTCCTGGGGCGTGCGCAGGTAGCGCTCCGTGTACACGGTGTCGTAGTAGCGCCAGTTCGTGACCGGCGCCACCGAGATGCCCATCCGGAACAGGTCCGGGTTTTTGGTCATCTCCAGGGCCGTCATGTAGCCGCCGAAGCTCCAGCCCCAGATGCCGATGCGGCTTTTGTCCACGTAGGGCAGGGCCCCCAGGTACTTGGCGCCCTCGGCCTGGTCCACGGTTTCGAGCTTGCCCAGGTTGGCGTAGGTGGCCTTGCGGAAATCGGCCCCGCGCCCCGACGAGCCCCGGCCTTCCACCGACACCACGAGGTAGCCCTTCTCGGCCAGCATTTGGTACCACAAATAATTGTTGAAGCCGGCCCCGCCGCCGGCGTTGTCGAGCACCGTTTGGGTGCTGCTGCTGCCGAAGCTGGGGCCCCCGTACACGTACATCAGCACCGGGTATTTTTTGGCGGGGTCGAAGTTGCTGGGCTTGATCATCCAGCCGTTCAGCGTGAGGCCCTCGGTGGTTTTGAAGGTGAAAAACTCGTGCTTGCCCAGGTCGTAGCGGGCCAGGGTCTGGCGCAGCGGGGCGTTGTCTTCGAGCACTTTCACCAGCTTGCCGGTGCGGCCCGCGCGCAGGCTGGCCACCGGCGGCACCCCGGCCGAGGAGTGCACGTCGAGGTAGTAGCGCGTGTCGGGGCTCATGTTCACGGCATCGACGCCGCGGCCGGCGTCGCCGAGGCGGGTTTTGCCCTGGCCGTTCAGCCCGATGCGGTAGAGGTGGCGCTCCAGGGCCGAGCCCTCCGTGCTGGTGAAGTACACCGTGCCGGCCTTGGCGTCGAAGCCGTTGATTTCGCTGATTTCCCAGGGGCCCTTCGTCACCTGGCGCACGAGCCGGCCGCTCATGTCGTATAAGTAGAGGTGCTGGTAGCCGTCCTGCTCGCTCGTGAACAGGAACTGCTTGCCGCCTTCGAGGTAGTTCAAGTCGTCGTTGATTTCCACGTACGCCTTGTTCGTGTCCGTCAGCACCACCTTGCTCTGGCCGGTGGTGGCGTCGGCGTGCAGAATTTCCAGCTTGTTCTGCAAGCGGTTCAGGCGCTGGATGCTGAGCACGTTGGGGGCCGCCGTCCACATCAGGCGCGGCAGGTACTGGTCGGGCTCGGGGCCCACGTCCACCTTCGTGGTTTTGCGGCTGGCCACGTCGTACACCGACACGCGCACGACCGAGTTTTTCTCGCCCGCCTTGGGGTACTTGAAGCGGTATTCCTTCGGGTAGAGGTCGCCCCACACCTGCATGTCGTACTCCGGCACCTGGCTTTCGTCGAAGGTGTAGAAGGCGATTTTGCGGCCGTCGGGCGACCAGTGAAAGCCCTGCGCGAAGCTGAACTCCTCCTCGTACACCCAGTCGGCGGCCCCGTTGATGAGCTGGTTGCGCACGCCGTCGGTGGTCACGGGCGTTTCCGTCATCGTGGCCAGGTCGGTGAGGAACACGTTGTTGTCGCGCACGAACGCCACCTGCTGGCCGTTGGGCGAGAACGTGGCGTAGCTCTGCTTGCCGCCCGGGCTCAGGGCCGTCAGCTTCCGGGTGCCGCGGTCGAACACGTAGTAGTTGGCCCGCGCCGAGTGCCGGTAAATCGGCTCCACGGCCGTGCTGAACAGCACCTTTTGCTCGTCGGCGTTGAAGTCGTAGCCCTCCACGGGCAGGCCGCCGAGGGCGGCGGCGGCCACCAGGGTTTGCACGGCGCGGCCGGTGGCCACCTCGTGCTGCACCAGCCCGGCGGCGTCCACGGCCGAGTAGTAGCGCCCGTCGCGCATCCACGTGAAGCCCGGCACGCTGGCCGCCCGGAAGGTGGTTTTGGAGAAAATGTCTTCCAGCGTCAGCGGCTGCTTCTGCTGGGCCTGGGCCGTGGGGGTGGTGAAGCCGGGCAGCAAAGCCGGGCCGTGGGCGGCCAGCAGCGCGGCCAGCGCAAGGAAACGAAAGCGCATGAAAAGGGGTGGGGGAGTAAAAAATTCAGCCTTGAAGGTAGCGGAAAGACGCCGCTCCGCCCCCGGGGCTGCACCGCGCCCCGCCCCCAAACCCGCCCCCGCCCCCGACCTTTGCCCCGTGATGCCCTTCCCGCTCTTCGCCGAGCTGCCGGCCCTGCTCGGCGGCCGCCTGCTGCAAGCCCCCGCCGCCCCGGGGGCCGCCGTCCGCCACCTGCTGCTCGACAGCCGCCGCGCCGGCCCCCCCGCCGGGGCCCTGTTCGTGGCCCTGCGCGGCCCCAGCCACGACGGCCACCGCTACCTGCCGCAGGCCTACGCGCAGGGCGTGCGCCTGTTCCTGGTGGCCGAAAACGCCGACTTGCCCGGGGGCCTCGCCGCCTACCCCGGGGCCGGCTTCGTGGCCGTGGCGCACCCGCTGGGGGCCCTGCAAGCCCTGGCCGCCGCCCGCCGCGCCGCCTTCGCCGGGCCGGTGTGGGCCGTCACGGGTTCCAACGGCAAAACCATCGTGAAGGAATGGCTGGCCCAGCTGCTGGGCCCCGACGAAGTGGTGTGCCGCTCGCCGCGCTCCTACAACTCGCAGGTGGGCGTGCCGCTGAGCGTGTGGGAGCTGAACCCCGCCCGGCACACGCTGGGCCTGTTCGAGGCCGGCATCTCGGAACCGGGCGAGATGGCGCGCCTGGCGGCCGTCATCCAGCCCACCGAAGGCGTGTTCACCAACCTGGGCACGGCCCACGACGCCGGCTTTGCCTCCGAAGGCGCCAAGCTGCGCGAGAAGCTGCGGCTGTTTCAGGGCCCCGGCTTCCGGCGCCTCTACTACTGCGCCGACCACGCGCCCGTGCGCGCCGCCGTGGCCGCGCTGGGCTTGCCCGGCTTCGGCTGGACGCGCCACGACGCGCCCGGCGCGGCCCTGCGCTTCGGCACGGCCCCGGCTGGGGCGGGGCGCACCGCCGTCGAGGCCCGCCCCGCCGCCGGGGCGCCGGGCCCCGGCGCGGCGTTCGTGCTGCCGTTTGCCGACGAGCCGTCGGTGGAAAACGCCCTCCACGGCCTGGCCGTGCTGCTGGCCCGCGGCGTCGAGCCGGCCGAAATCCAGCGCCGCCTGGCCCGCCTGCACCCGGTGGCCATGCGCCTCGAAATGAAGCAGGGCCGCCACGGCAGCTACCTGCTCGACGACACCTACAACAACGACCTGGCCGGCCTGGCCCTGGCCCTGGCCGCGCTGGCCCGGCAGGCCCGCCCCGGCCGCCGCACCCTCGTCCTGAGCGACGTGCTCGAATCGGGCCTGGCGGCCCCCGAGCTCTACCGCCGCGTGGCCGCCCTGCTGCCCGCCCACGGCGTCACGCGGCTCGTCGGCATCGGCCCCGAAATCTCCGCCCAGCTCGGCGGCACGGCTAATATGTTAACAAGTGAGTTCGATGAGTTCAATAAAAGCCCCAACGCGTTAATAGAAAATGCGGGTGCGTTAATAGGAAGTATTGATCCGGAAAAGGGTGACGGAGGTACGTTAACCGGAAACGATGATACGTTAATCGGAAGCGTTGACGTTGAAAAAGGCGATGCTGATGCGTTAATTAGCAGTCTTAATCTGTTAGCAGGTAGCGGTAATCAGTTAACAGCTTCAAACAACATCGAAAAAAGTGAGGGTGAAACGTTAATCAGAAGCGATAATGCGTTAATAAGTGCTTCAAAAACGTTAACCAGTAGCGACAGCGCGGGGGCGGGGGCGCCTGGGCCGGCGGCCGGCGCAGCGGCGGGGGCCCCGGCGCTGCTCGCCGAGTTCTACCCCAGCACCGACGCCTTCCTGGGGGCCCTCGACCCGGCCGGGTTTGCCCACGAAACCATTTTGGTGAAGGGCGCGCGGCGCTTTGGGTTCGAGCGCATCGTGGCGGCGCTGCAAGCCCAGCAGCACGGCACGGTGCTGGAGGTGAACCTCGACGCGCTGGCCCACAACCTGCAGTACTTCCGCCAGCAGCTGCAGCCGCGCACCAAGCTGATGGTGATGGTGAAGGCCTTCGCCTACGGCGCCGGCTCGTACGAGGTGGCCGGCCTGCTCGAATTTCAGCGGGCCGACTACCTGGCCGTGGCCTACGCCGACGAGGGCGTGGCCCTGCGCGAGGCCGGCATCGGCCTGCCCATCATGGTGATGAACCCGGCCCCGGACGCGTTCGAGGCGCTGCGCCGCCACCGCCTGGAGCCGGAAATCTTCTCCTTTGAGCTGCTGCACGCCTACCTGGCCGCGTTCGAGGACGGCCCGGCCGGGGGCCCCCCGCCGCCCGCCGTGCACCTCAAGCTCGACACCGGCATGCGCCGCCTCGGCTTCGAGGAGGCCGACGTGCCGGCCCTGGCCGCGCTGCTGCGCACCCACGGCCCCCGCCTGCCCGTGGCCAGCCTGATGACGCACCTGGCCGCCGCCGACGACCCGGCCCACGACGCCTTCACCCACGAACAGCTCGCGGCCTTCGGCCGCATGGCCGCCGCCCTCGAAGCCGCCCTGGGGGCCCCCGTGCTCAAGCACGCCCTGAACTCGGCCGGCATCGTGCGCTTTCCGGGGGCGCACTTCGACATGGTGCGGCTGGGCATCGGCCTCTACGGCGTGGACGCGGGCGGGCGCGCCGCCGGGGCCCTGCGCCCGGTGAGCGCGCTGCGCACCACCGTTTCGCAGGTCAAAAGCCTGCCCGCCGGCAGCACCGTGGGCTACGGCCGCCGGGGCGGGGCCGCGCCGCACGCGCGCCGCATCGCCACGCTGGCCATCGGCTACGCCGACGGCTACGACCGGCGCTTCGGCAACGGGGTGGGGGCGGTGCTCATTCATGGGCAGGCGGCGCCGCTGGTGGGGGCCGTGTGCATGGACATGTGCATGGTGGACGTGACCGGCATTGCCGGGGCCGCGGCCGGCGACGTGGCCCTGGTGTTCGGCGAGGGGCTGCCGCTGCCGGCGCTGGCCGCCCGCATCGGCACCATCGCCTACGAGCTGCTCACCAACGTGAGCGAGCGGGTGAAGCGGGTGTTCGTGGCCGAGTGAGCCCCGGCTACATCGCGTGCCGAAGCCGCGCCAACCCAACATTCGGGGCGGGGGCTGCGTATGGCAGCATTCATTCACCCAAAACTCCTATGTACAAGCCCTTCCTCTCCCTGATCGCCGCCACCGTGCTGCTCGCCGGCTGCGAAACCAAAAAATCGGAAACCAAGGAAACCCTCGGCCAAGCCACCCCCGACACGGCCGTGATGGCCCGCGACGGCCGCACCGCCGGCGACGTGGCCAACGGCGCCGCCGACGCCACCAAGAACGCCGCCGCTTCGGCCGGGGCCGCCGTGGCCAACGCCTGGACGGTGACCAAGGACAAGCTCAAGGACGTGAAATTTAAAGAAGTGAACCTGCCCGGCGTGGCCGTGCGCGGCGACGCCGACTACAACGTGTACAGCGTGGACGAGGCCGTGCTCTTCGACACCGACAAGGCCACCGTGAAGCCCAGCGCCGCCAAGGCCCTCCAGCAAATCACGGGCTCCATCGGCCAGCGCTTCGCCAAAAGCGAGGTGCGCGTGATGGGCTTCGCCGACTCGCGCGGCGACAAAAGCTACAACAAAGACCTGAGCGCGCAGCGCGCCGAAGCCGTGAAAAGCTACCTCGTGACGACCGGTAAAATCGACGCCGGCCGCGTGAGCGTCGAGCCCATGGGCGAAGCCCAGCCCGTGGCCAGCAACGCCACCGCCGCCGGCCGCAAAGAAAACCGCCGCGTAGAAATCGCCGTGCGCACCCGCTAATAAGGTTGCCTCGCGGCTCCCCGCCGGCCCGCCCCCGGGCCGGCGGGGGCCCACCGCCAGCGCGCGTGCCGCTGGGGCCCTGGCCGTTTGGCTCGGCGGGCCTCAGCGGCACGTTTTTTGTCTGGCGCGCGGCGCGGCCCCGTGCGCGGCTTGGGGCCGGCCGGGTATTTCAAAACCTTCGCCGCCGCGGTTATCTAGTGGGATGTTTAGTAGGATGAGACAATTGAATACGCTCGGCGCGGCCGTCTGCGGGGCACTGCTGCTGCTGGCCCGCCCGGCCAGCGCCCAAACCGCGGGTTCGCCCGCCAGCGCCCCGACGGCCTCGGCCGTGGCCGCGCTGGGGCCCGAACCCGCCCCGCCCGCCCGCGGGGCCCTCGACGGCATCTGGAAAGGGCCGCTGCAAGTGCCCGGCGGCAGCCTGGAAGTAATTTACCGGTTCGTGAAGCTCACCGGCGGCGACTACTTCGGCACGCTCGACGTGCCCTTGCAGAAGGTGAGCCACCTGGAAGTGCAGGTGACCCAGCACGGCGATACGGTGCAGCTCTACACGCCGGCCGCGGGCAGCCGCTTCACGGGGGTGCTGGCCGCCGGGGGCCGCCAGCTGGTGGGCGCCTGGCAGCAGCCGGGCTTCAGCGTGCCGATGACGCTGGTGTTCGCGCCCGCCCCGGCCGTGACCGCCGCCACCGCCAAGAGCGTGCGCCTCACCCCGCCCTACCGCGAAGAAGAAGTAGCGTTCGGGGCCAACGGCCCGCGCCTGGCCGGCACCCTCACGGTGCCGGCGGGCGCGGGGCCTTTCCCGGCGGTGGTGCTCGTGAGCGACACCGGGGCCCAGGACCGCAACGGCACCGTGGGCGGCTACGCCCCGCTGGGCCAGCTCGCCGACTACCTCACCCGGCGCGGGGTGGCCGTGCTGCGCTTCGACGACCGCGGCGTGGGGCAGTCGCAGGGCGCGCCGGAGCCGGCCACCGCCGCCGAGCTGGTGGCCGACGTGCAGGCCGGCCTCACCTTTCTGCGCAACCGCCCCGAGGCCGACCAGGCCCGGCTGGGCGTCGTCGGCCACGGCGAGGGCGGCACCGTGGCCCTGCTGGCCGCCACCCAGCCCCAGCCCCCGGCTTTTGTGGTGGCGCTGGCCGCCGCCGGCCTGCCCGGCCGCGAGTTGATGCTGCAGCAGCAGGGCAACACCCTGCGGCAGCTCGGCACCCCCGAAGACCAGGTGGTGGCGACCGTCAAGCGCCAGCAGGCCATGTTCGATGTCATCCGCCAAACGCCCGACAACGCCCAGGCCCAGGCCGTGGTGGCCAAAATGCTGCGCGAAAACAACGCCGCCGACGCCGCCGCCGCGCAGCGCAGCGCCGCGGAAATGACCTCGGCCCACTACCGCTACTTCCTCGATTTCAACCCCGCCGACAAGCTGAAGGCCGTGACCTGCCCCGTGCTGCTGCTCAACGGCACAGCCGACGGCTTCGTGACCGCCAACGCCAACCTGAACGCGCTGCAAAAAGGCCTCACGGGCAGCCGGGGCCTCACCGTGAAAGCCTTGCCCGGCGTCAACCACCAGTTTCAGCCCGAGTTTGCGCAGTGGCCCATCGTCTCGGGGCAGCCCAAGCCCACGTTTTCGCCGCTGGCCGAAGAAACCATCCGGGCCTGGATCATGGACCTGAACCCCGCCAAGCGCTAGCGGCCCCCGTTGGCCAGCAAAAAGCCCCCGGCAACGCACGTTGCCGGGGGCTTTTTGCTGGCCAACGGGGGCCGCTAGCGCTAGCGCTTGGCGGGGTTCAAGTCCATGATCCAGGCCCGGATGGTTTCTTCGGCCAGCGGCGAAAACGTGGGCTTGGGCTGCCCCGAAACGATGGGCCACTGC
>JANXOE010000328.1 GCA_025353745.1 Hymenobacter sp. | reverse complement strand
CGCCATCGAAAACGACGTGATGCTGCTCAAGCGCAACATCGTGGACCCGCTCGTGGCCGAGGGCATCCGCAAGTTCATCCTCATCGGCGAGAACGTGTTCAACTTCCACGGGGCCGAGGACGACTACTACGCCGAATGGTTTGAGGACGTGGAGGACGGCTGGATTGCCGGCGTGAACTTCCAGGAGCACGTGCGGCGCGAGATGCACCAGTACAACGTGGACAACTACGTGAACTTCGGGGGCCAGCTCGACGACCTGCCCTGGCGGACGTACGAGCCGCGCCGGCTGTTTGAAGTCGTGGACGGCCTGCTGCAGCGCCGGCTCAACTAGTCGCGCCGCCCGGCAATCGCCGGGGCCCTCCGCAACGATTCAACGATTAGCGGGCGGCCGGCGAAAAGCCGGCCGCCCGCGCCGGGCTCAGTTCCGCCGGATCATGGCGGCCACGGCCTCGACCCACTGCGGCTCCGAGTTCAGCGACGGCACCAGCTGCCAGTGCTCGCCGCCGACTTCCTCGAACAGCTCCTTGAATTCTTCGCCCACCTCGATGGTCGTTTCCAGGCAGTCGGCCACGAACGCGGGGCTGAACGCCAGCACGTTTTTGATGCCTTTGGCCGGGAAATCCTTCAGCGCGAGGTCGGTGTAAGGCTTCAGCCACGGGTCGCGGCCGAGGCGGCTTTGGAAGGAAACCGTGTACTGGTCGGGCCCCAGGCCGAGGCCGGCGGCCACCCGGCGCGAGGTGTCGAAGCACTGGGCGCGGTAGCAGTAGCGGTTTTTCTCGTTCAGCGTGTCGCAGCAGCTCCCAAACTGGCAGTAGCCGTGAAAGCTGCCCTTGGTGATGTGCCGTTCCGGGATGCCGTGGTAGCTGAACACGACGTGGTCGTACGCCCGTTTTTCCATCTCGCGCCGGCCCAGGGCCACGATGGTGCCGATGAAGCCGGGGTCGTCGGAAAACGCGCTGATGAAGCTGATGGTGGGCACAATCCACCACTTGCCCACGATTTCCATCACCTTCTCCTGCACCGAGCCCGTGCTGGCCGACGCGTACTGCGGAAACAGCGGCAGCACAACGATGCGGTCCACGGCCGCTTCGCGCAGCTCGGCCAGGGCCCCGGCGATGCTGGGCTTCTGGTAGCGCATGCCGAAGGCCACCACGTACCCGGGCCCCAGCCGGGCCTGCACTTTCTGCTGCAGGTCGAGCCCGTGGAAGAGCAGCGGCGAGCCGCGCTCGGTCCAGAGCTGCTGGTAGATTTTGGCCGACTTGGGGGCCCTGATCGGGATCACAATGCCCTGAAACAGCGGGTAGTGCACCACGGCCGGCAGGTTGTCGATCACCCGCACGTCGGTCAGAAATTCGTTGAGGTAGCGGCGCACGTCGCCGGTTCGGGGCGAGTCGGGCGTGCCGAGGTTGACGAGCAAGACGCCGATGCGGCGGGCGGGGATAGACATTTTTATCGGCTGGGGGCCCCCGGCGGCGGGCCGTGGACTTTGGGGAGTGGAGATGTGCGTTTAACCAAAAACCCAGGGTTTTGGCTTGAATACAGCCGCAAAAAAAGCGAATAATGACCGGCCAATAGCGAATCGCTTTCCCAAGTTGTACCTTTGCGCCCCTGATTATCAAACCCATCCCTCGTGAACCCCGAACTTAAGCCCCACCGCGCCGGCTTTGTGAGCATCATCGGCAAGCCCAACGTGGGCAAGTCCACGCTCATGAACGCGCTGGTGGGCGAGCGGTTGAGCATCGTCACCAGCAAAGCCCAGACCACCCGCCACCGCATCCTCGGCATCCTCAACGGGGCCGATTTCCAGCTCATCTACTCCGACACGCCGGGCATCATCCAGCCCAAGTACGAGCTGCACAACGCCATGATGAGCTTCGTGTACTCGTCGCTGGAAGACGCCGACGTGGTGCTGTTCGTCACCGACATCTACGAGAAGTACGACGAGGAGCCCGTGGTGGAGCGCCTGCGCAAGATGGTGGACACGCCCATCATCCTCTTGGTCAATAAAATAGACCAGGCCGACCAGGCCGCCGTAGAAGCCAAGCTGGCTTACTGGAAAGAGCAGCTGCCCAACGCCACCGAGGTGCTGCCCATCTCGGCCCTCAACGCCTTCGGCACCGAGCGGGTGCTGGAATCGGTGCTCGAAAAGCTGCCCATCCACCCCGAATACTACCCCAAGGACGAGCTGACCGACAAGCCGGAACGGTTTTTCGCCGCCGAAATGGTGCGCGAAAAAATCTTTAAGCTTTATAAAAAAGAGATTCCGTACAGCTGCGAGGTCACCGTTGAAGAGTTTAAGGAAGAAGAAACCATCATCCACATCCGCGGCGTCATCTACGTGGAGCGCAGCAGCCAGAAGGGCATCATCATCGGGCGCGGCGGCGAGGCGCTGAAAAAAGTGGGCACCTGGGCCCGCGAGGACATGGAAAAGTTTTTCGCCAAAAAAGTGTTCCTGGAGCTGCACGTGAAAGTGAACGAGAACTGGCGCACCGACCCCAAGGCCCTGAGCCGGTTCGGCTACCAGTAAATTGTCGTTCCGAGGGCCCCAGGTTCCTCGCTGCCCTCGGATTGACACCTGATTTTTCCGACCTTTTTTTAATCTAATGACCCCGGGCACTGCCGAATCTTAGGTCGGGCCGGCGGCTGGGGCCCCAATTTTTATGAGCAATACCATCGCCATCGTGGGGCGGCCCAACGTGGGCAAATCCACCCTATTCAACCGCCTCGTGGGCCAGCGCCAGGCCATCATGGACAACGAGAGCGGCGTGACGCGCGACCGCCACTACGGCCACGGCGACTGGATCGGCAAGAACTTCGTCGTGATCGACACCGGCGGCTACGTCCACGGCTCGGAGGACATTTTCGAGGGCGAAATCCGCAAGCAGGTGAAGCTGGCCATCGACGAGGCCGACGTGGTGCTGTTCATGGTGGACGCCGACGCCGGCGTGCACGGGCTCGACGAGGAGTTTGCCCAGGTGCTGCGGCCCTACCTGAAGAAAAAACCCATTTACCTGGTGGCCAACAAGGCCGACACCAACGCCCGGGCCCACGCCAGCGGCGAGTTTTACGCCCTGGGCATGGGCGACGGCGACATTTTCGCCATCAGCAGCGCCAACGGCCACGGCACCGGCGAGCTGCTCGACGCCGTGGTGAGCCACTTCCCGGAGGCCGGCGAGGAAGAGCCGAACTCGGGCGTGCCCAAAATTGCGGTGGTGGGCCGCCCCAACGTGGGCAAGTCGAGCTTTGTGAACCTGCTGCTGGGCACCGACCGCAGCATCGTGACCGACATTGCCGGCACCACGCGCGACGCCATCTCGACCCGCTACAACGTGTTCGGCCACGACTTCATCCTGGTGGACACGGCCGGCCTGCGCCGCAAAGCCAAGGTGAGCGAAGACATCGAGTTCTACGCTAACATGCGCAGCCTCAGGGCCCTGGAAGAGTGCGACGTGTGCGTGGTGCTCATCGACGCTACCCGCGGCATCGAGTCGCAGGACGTGAACATCATCGCCCTGGCCGACAAAAACCGCAAGGGCGTGGTGATTTTGGTGAACAAGTGGGACTTGGTGGAAAACAAGGAAACCAACACGACCAAGGAGTTCGAGGAGAAAATCTACGCCAAGCTGGCCCCGATTGCCTACCCGCCCATCGTGTTCATCTCGGTGCTCACCAAGCAGCGCGTGCACAAGGCCATCGAAACGGCGGTGCAGGTGTTCGAGAACAAGCGCCGCAAAATTCCGACTTCGCAGCTCAACGACGTCATGCTGGAGGAGATTGCCAAGTACCCGCCGCCGGCCATTAAGGGCAAGCTGGTGCGCATCAAGTACGCCACGCAGCTGCCCACGCACAACCCGGTATTTGCGTTTTTCTGCAACCTGCCGCAGTACGTGAAGGAAAATTACACCCGCTACCTGGAGAACCGGATGCGCGAGCATTTCGACTTCAAAGGCGTACCGATCGGCATCGTGTTCCGCAAGAAATAATTTTTAAGGGTGAGGTTACCTTTTGAATAGCGGGGTATAAAGCGCCAAACCTGACCGCAGGGCCCCGGCCGGCGGACGGTATCAGCACCAAAACCCCACACTTTTCAACCTTATTTTTTTTCAATATGAAAAAATTCCTGTTCCTCGCCCTGGCCGCCGGCTCGTTTTCGTTCACCGCTTGCGATAGCAAGAAAGAAGATGCTGCCGAAGCCAAAGGCGACGCCGTAGAAGCTTCGGCCGATGCCAAAGCTGCCGGCCTGGAGGCTTCCGCTGACTCGACCAAAAAGGTTGGCGAAAACACCGCCGGAGCCATCAAGGACAACGCCGACAAAATGGATGCCCCCGCCACCGGCACCACCACCACGACCGAGGTGAAAAAATAATTTCGGCTTTTGCCGGAATGAAAAAGGCCGCTCCTGTTTGGGAGCGGCTTTTTTTGGGCTCCAGGCCCGCCTACGAAGCCTCCCCCAGGGCCTGGTGCATGGCTTGTGCGTAAGCCGGGCTCAGCAGTTCCTCGGCGTAGGCCGGGTAGGCCGCCGCGGCCGCGTCGGTGAGCGCGGGCACGAACACACTGGTCGTTTCCGGGTCGAGCGAG
>JANXOE010000325.1 GCA_025353745.1 Hymenobacter sp. | reverse complement strand
TCGGGAGTTCATCGAGCCGGTGGTGGCCGAGTTTGGCATCACGCCCGGCCACGTTTTGGCCAACACCTTTACGTTTGATGCCGCCGGCAACATCACCGGCTGCGACCCGGCCAACGTGCTGAGCCGCGACGGGGGCAAAATCCGGCAGCTCGTGCTGCTCGATTTGGACGGGCCGGTGTACGTGCTCGGCGACGGCTACACCGACTACCAGATCCGCGAGGCCGGGCTGGCCCACCGCTTCTACGCCTACACCGAAAACGTGGCCCGGCCCACCGTGGTGGCCCGCGCCGACGAAGTATTGCCCACTTTTGACGAGTTCTTGTACCAGCTGAAATTGCCGATGACCCTTTCGTACCCCAAAAACCGCATCAAAGTCCTGCTCCTCGAAAGCCCCGACGCCCGCGCCGCCGAGCTGTTCCGCCAGGAAGGCTACCAGGTGGAAGAAGTGAAGGGGGCCCTCGACGAGGACGAGCTGATCGCCCGCATCGAGGGGGTGAGCATTTTGGGCATCCGGTCGAAAACGCAGGTTACGCCGCGCGTGCTCGCCGCCGCCAACCGCCTCATCGGCATCGGGGCCTTCTGCATCGGCACGAACCAGATCGACCTGGCCGGGGCCATGAAAAAGGGCGTGGCCGTGTTCAACGCGCCGTTCAGCAACACCCGCTCGGTGGTGGAGCTGGCGCTGGGCGAAATCATCCTGCTGGCCCGCCGCGTTCCGGAGAAAAGCCCAAAAATGCACGCCGGCGAGTGGGACAAGTCGGCCCGCGGGGCCTTCGAGATCCGGGGCAAGAAGCTGGGCATCGTGGGCTACGGCAACATCGGCTCGCAGCTCTCGGTGGTGGCCGAGGCCGTGGGCATGCAGGTGCTCTACTACGACGCCGCCGAAAAGCTCCAGCTGGGCAACGCCGTGAAGTGCAAAACCCTGGACGAGCTGCTGGCCCAGGCCGACGTGGTGACGCTGCACATCGACGGCCGGCCGGAAAACCAAAACTTCATCGGGGCCCGCGAGCTGGCGCTGATGAAGCCGGGGGCCCTGCTGCTGAACAACGCCCGCGGCCACGTGGTGGACGTGCCGGCCCTGGCCGCCGCCCTGCGCAGCGGCCACCTCGGCGGGGCGGCCGTCGACGTGTTCCCGCACGAGCCCAAAACCAACAGCGAAGCGTTTGAGAGCGAGCTGCGCGGCCTGCCCAACGTGCTGCTTACGCCGCACATCGGCGGCAGCACGGCCGAGGCCCAGCGCAACATTGCCGAGTTCGTGCCCGAGCGCCTCCTCGACTACGTGAACGCCGGCAACACCCAGCAGAGCGTCAATTTCCCCAACCTGCAGCTGCCGGCGCAGGCCGCCCACCGCCTCATCCACGTCCACGCCAACGTGCCCGGCGTGCTGGCCAAAATCAACAACGTGCTGGCCGAGCACCACGTCAACATTCTGGGCCAGTACCTGAAAACCAACGAGCACATCGGCTACGTCATCACCGACATCGACAAGGAGTACGACCAGGACGTGATCCAGGCCCTGCGCGCGGTGGAGCACACCATCAAGTTCCGGGTGCTGTATTAAGGGACGGCGGGGGCGAAAAGCGCGGCCGGCTGCTATCTTGCCCGGGCTAATCCGCTGTCTTTCATGAATCGTCGTCTTTTCCTTCGCACCGGGGCGCTGGCCAGCGCCGCCGCCTCCACGCTTACGCTGGCCGGCTGCTCCACCGCCCCGTC
>JANXOE010000294.1 GCA_025353745.1 Hymenobacter sp. | reverse complement strand
GGCGTGCGGGTGCGGCAGCGCGCCTACGCCTGGGCGTCCGCGTCCCGCAAAGACTTCGTGGTGCTCGAATACACCCTGCGCAACATCACCCCCGACACGCTTAAGCCCCTTTGCGCAGGCTTGTTTATGGACTGGGACCTGCCCACCAACACCGGCCGCAACGTGGCCACCTGGGATTCTGCCCGGGCCCTGGGCTACTGCTACGACCCCGTGGCAACCCGCGTGTACGCCGGGGTGCAGCTGCTGCGCGGCGGGGGCCCCACCGTGTATTCCATCGACAACAACGCCCTCACCGGCAGCCCGGTGCGCCTGGTCGACGGCTTCTCGCCGGCCGAGAAATTCCGCACCGTGAGCAACGGCACGGCCCGCGCCCAACGCACCGCCGGCCGGCCCAACGGGGCCGATGTATCGCAGGTGGTGGGCACCCGCCTGGAGCGCCTTGCCCCCGGCGACTCGGTGGTGGTGGCCTTCGCCGTAGTGGCCGCCCGTTCGCTGCCCGCCCTGCAAGCCGCCGCCGACGCCGCCCTCCTCGCCTACGCCACGCCGCTGCCCACCCGGCCAGCCAGCGCCGCGCCGGGCTTCGAAGTGTACCCGAACCCCACCGCCGGGGCCCTGCGCGTGGCGCTGCCCGCCGCGTTCGGCCTCACAGAAATCAGCCTGCTCAACGGCCTGGGCCAGGTGGTGCTGCGCCGCACGGGCAGCGGCGCCGCGGCCGACCTTGACCTGACGGCCCTGGCCCCCGGCTGCTACACCCTGCGGGCGCAGGGCGCGGGCGGGGCGCTGGCCCGCCGCGTGGTGCGCCGATAATGGCCTGTTGCCGGCCATTTGCCGACCGTTCAACCGGCCGGCTCCTGACGCGGTTTTCCGAGGAAGCTGCTTGAGTTAGTAAAACAGCCTCCAAGCCGTGGCGTGTTTAAGCGGTGCCAAACCCGGTTTTACCGCGCCCGAACCCGGTTGTGGCGCTGCCGGCGGCCGTTTTGGGCTTGCCGAATCGGGTTTTGCGCCACCGGCTGGTGTTTTGCCCAAGCCGAAGCCTGTTTTGGGCAAGACGAGTACCATGTGGGAGGTGTAGGGTGCTGTTTTGCCATGGCCGAACCGTGTTTGCCAAGGCCCGAACGGTGTTTCGGAGCGACCGACTACCGGTTGGCTACGGCCGAGGTTTACTTTACCCATACTTTGCGGGGGCCGGCGGAACAATTCCGCCGGATAATTACTCCAATTCTACCCAATGGAGCAGTTTAAAGAAGACCAATTGGTGATGTGTGGCCGCGTAATGGCCTTTGTGGCCGAACACAAAGCCGCCCTGGCCCCCAGCGAAATGGCCGCCGGGCAAGCCGCCGCCGCCACGGCACTGTACGAAAAAGTAGCGGCCGCCCGCGGCGGCACCGCCAAGCGCACGAGCACGCTGACGGCCACCGCCAAGGCCGCCCGTGCGGAGCTGCTCGATTTGCTGCCGGCCCTGCTGGGCCCCCTGGCCCGGGTGGCCGCCCGCCTGGCCGATGCCGATTTGCAGGCCGCGGCCACGCTCTCCGGCAAGCAGCTGCGCAAGCTGCGGCCCCTGGCGTTCATCGGCGTCGTCGGCTCGGTGCTGGGCAGCGCCGCCCGCCCCGACGTGGCCCCCGAACTGGCCAAGCAAGGCCTCACGGCCCCCGCCCTCCAGCCCCTCGCCGACGCGCTGGCCGCCTTCCGCACCGCCTAGCCCGCCACCCGCAAAACCATCGACCAGCGCGTGCTCTCCGGCGCGGCCCTCGAAGACCTGCTCGCCTCCCTCATGGACGAGGTGCGCACCCTCGACGAGGACATAAAAGCCTTCAAACTGCTGAACCGGCCGCTGTACGATGGCTACATGCAAATGCGCAAAATCATCAGCTCCGGAGGTGGCAGCAGCGCGAAGGCGACGCCAGCAGTCCTGGTAGCCTAAGTTTCGGCAGAGTTGCCATTAAAAAGCCGCCCGCTTCCGTTGGGGAGCGGGCGGCTTTATTTGTCAAATCTTCATTTGGCGGCGCATTTAATACAATAGACTTGTTGCAGCGTAATATCAACGAGTTAAGCAAAAATTCCAGCGCCCGGCGCGTACTTCCAGCGCCACGTCGAACTGGCCGAGGTTGTGCATACGCAGACGGTCAGACCAAATTCGGTAGCGTTTCAAGCCCCCAATACTGTGTTCGATGACTGCGCGCTTACGCGCTTGCTGGGTATTGCGAAATTCATGGTTTCTTGTCAAGCGGCCTCCGCTGGGCTTTTTGGTGGGAAGAAACAATTTGGCGCAAGAATACGTTTTTCGAAACCCTTGAAAACCGGAATCCACGCGAACAGTCAACCCCGCAAACCAGCCTTTATCAGGCGGTAAGCACTTTTTTAACAAAGCAAAGTCGTGCAGGCTGCCCGGTACTGCCCGACTCACATAAATTAATTTTCGCCGGGCACCGGAGGCAACAAGGGCTTGGAGCGCGTGACGTTTTTTTTGCCGCTGTAGCGCGCTTTTTGCGCCCCTTTTTCTTGCGGACGTTGCGTGGCAAATTCGGTAGCATCGGGCAAGACGGCGCGGCATTTCGAAAAACAGCGCTGTAATTCAGCGGGCGACTGAAAGTCGCGCTCTGGCAAACCGTCGGCGAGTCGCAAGGCTTCCCGCAAGATGGCAAGGCCTTCGTGCTGGCGGCGCTTGGCGGTCGCCGCCTCCATGCCGCAGACCAGGCCGAGCACGTCGTACGTCAAGCCCGATTTGCAACCGAAAATGGTGAAGAACAGGGGGTCTGCCTCGTCTTTCATGCAGCTTCCGGCCGGATGAATAATCATTCTGGCAGCCAGTTGCGCTTGGTTGAGGGCCGCGTACGCCGCGCAGAAAACGACCAGGAGTTCTTCGAAGTGGTGAGCATCGCAGCCCACCGATGCCCGCCACTGGCGAGGGGTCCTCAAATCGCGAGCTGAAATTTTCATGCCCTAAATTCGTGCAGTCTGACCGTTGCAACAAGTCTATTATGAACAGGCCTTTGCTATTTACACGCATAAATTTTCGGCATCTCATTGGAAAGTGAAAATTGCTAAACAAAAAGCTGGCGTATAAAACGACAAGCTCATTTCTGTGCGCATATCACAAACACCAGCGTACCGCCCTTCGCCACGTCCTGCTGCGCCGGAAACGGCGGCGTGAGCCTTTGTCCGTTGCGGGCGACTCGCTGCCGTAGACATTTTTGGGGCCCTGGTTTTTGACGGTAGCTAAAAAGCGCCATTCCCCGCACCAGCCCAGCGCCGATTGTGACCGCTGAAGCAGGCCATTCTGGGCCGCGCCAGCGTCAGGTACGCGGCAGCAACACCATCCGCGCAGCGACAGGCAAAAAAGCGGCGCGATCAGAATAAGCGCTACCTAACGCACTGGCCACGCCGGACGTAAGCACTGGACCTTTTCATTAATTCTCTTTTGAAAATGACCCAGTCTAAAATTCTTTCCTCCGCTACTGCGCAGTCCGACGGCTTGCTCGGCAAGGCGCAACAACCCCTCGCCCACAAAATGAAGGGCGAAAAGTATGGCAAAGGGTCTTCCTCCCGGAAAGAGGACGGCCGCCGCAGGTTCAGCACCGCCCAAAAAGTGGTGGGCGGCGCGCTGCTGGCGCTGGGGGCCACGCTGCTCGTGCGCCGCGTAAAAAGCGGCGCGGCCACCGGCCCGGCCACCACCCTCGACGAGCTGCTGTATTTCGTGAACGACCGCATTGCCGGCTACGAGCGGGCCGTGGACGAGAGCAAAGACGCGCAGCTGCGCGGCTACTACAAGCAGCTGACGAGCCAGAGCCAGCAGTTTGCCACCGACCTGAATACTTACCTGACCCGCGAAGGCGCCGAGCGCCAAGACAGCACCACGCTGAAAGGCAAGCTTTACCGCGCCTGGATGGACGCGAAAGCCGCCGTCACCGGCCGCGATGAAAAGTCCATCCTCGGCTCGAACATCTACGGCGAGAAGTGGGCCCTGAAAGCCTACAAAGACGCTTTGAGCAACCAAACCCTCGCCGGCGAAATGCGCCAGGCCGTGGAGCGCCAGTACGCGCTGTCGCAAAAAACTTACAAAGAGCTGAAAAAACTGAAAGGCAAGCAATAGCCCCGATCCGTTTCGCAAGCCCCGCCGCCCGTAGCCACTAGCTGGCCACAGGCGGCGGGGCTTGCTGCATAATCGCGGCACGGCAAGCCTTCCTCAGAGGGCCCCCGGGCGATACGGCTGCAGTTATTTCCGCGAGTTGCTTCCGATAAGCGCCTGGCTGCGTTTCGGGCCCATCACAAATTCCAGCTTCCCGCCGCCCATCACCGCCGCTACGGGCAGGAAGGGCCGGGCCAGCAGCTCGCCGTTGAGGCGCGCCGATTGCACGTACACGTTTTTGGGGCCCTGGTTTTTGACGGTGACGGCGAAGGTTTTGCCGTTTTCTAAACGCAGCACGGCCCCGTGCACGGCGGGGCTGCCGAGGGCGTATTCGCCCGAGCCGGGGGCCACGGGGTAGAAGCCCAGGGCCGAAAAGATGTACCAAGCGCTCATCTGGCCGCAGTCGTCGTTGCCGCCGAGGCCGTCGGGCGTGGGGTGGTACATGCGCGGCAGAATCATGCGCACGCGGGCCTGGGTTTTCCAGGGCTGATCCGTCCAGTTGTACAGGTAGGCGGCGTGGTGGGCGGGCTCGTTGCCGTGCACGTAGTTGCCGATGATGCCGTCGCGGGTGATGTCCTCGGTTTCGGCGAAAAACTTGTCGGGCAGGTTCATGGTGAACAGCGAATCCAAATGGGGCACGAAGCGGCGGTTGCCGCCCATCCTGGCGATGAGTGCGACGGGGTCTTGGGGCACGGCGAGGCTGTAGTTCCAGGCGTTGCCCTCGATGAAGCCCTGGCCGTTGGTGCTGAGCACGTCAAATTTTGGGCGGAAGCTGCCGTCGGCCAGGCGGGGCCGCATGTAGTTGATGCGGGCATCGAACACGTTTTGCCAGTTAGCGGCGCGTTTGCCGAACTCCTGGTAGAGGTCGGCGTGGCCGAGCTTTTGGGCGAGCTGGGCAATGCACCAGTCATCAAAAGCAAACTCCAGGGTGGTGGACACGGAAGTGCCGCTGCGGCCGTCGGGCACGTACCCCAGGCGCATGTAGTCGCCGAGGCCGTCGTACCAGGGGTGGCGGGCGCTGGCCACGCAGGCGGCCAGGGCCCGCTCGGCCTGGGCGGGCGGCACGGCCCCGCTGAGCACGGCATCGGCCACCACCGACACGCTGTGGTAGCCGCTCATGCACCAGTTTTCGTTGGCGTGGTGGCTCCACACGGGCAGCATGTGCTCGGCGCTTTGGTCGTAGTGCGCCAGCATGGACTGCACCATGTCGGCGTTACGCTTGGGCTGGATGAGGTTGAAGAGCGGGTGCAGGGCCCGGAACGTGTCCCAGAGCGAGAACGTGGTGTAGTTGGTGAAGCCCTGGGCCTGGTGGTTGTTCTGGTCGAGGCCCCGGTACTGGCCGTCCACGTCCTGGTAGACGGTGGGGCTGAGGCAGGCGTGGTACATGGCGGTGTAGAAGTTGTCCTTATCGGTTTTCGAACCCTGGATTTCCACCTTGCCCAGCTCCTGCTGCCACTGCTGCTGGCCCTGGCGGCGGATGGCGTCGAAGTCCCAGCCGGGGGCCTCGGCGCGCAGGTTGCGCAGGGCCCCGGCGGTGCTCGTCGAAGACAACGCCATTTTCAGCAGCACCTGCTCGCCGGCCTTGGTGGCGAAATCGAAGTGCAGCCGCAGCTGCCGCCCGGCCAGGTCGGGCCAGTCGTGGGTTTGATCGAACCGGCCCCAGAAGCCGCCGTACGGCTCTTTCTGGTCGTATTTGCGGCTGCCGTAGTGGGCAAACGGCTTGGAGAATTGCAGGGCAAAGTACTCGGTGCGGGTACGGCCCCAGCCGCTGGTTTGGCGGTAGCCGGTCACGAGCGAGTCGTTTTCCACGCGCACAAACGTCCACACGTTCTTGTCGGGGTAGTTATAAATCCCGGCCATCAAATCGAGCACGATGTGCGCCTCGCTGGCCTGCGGGAACGTGTAGCGGTGCACGCCCACGCGGGCGGTGGCCGTGAGCTCGGCCAGCACGCCCGGGTCGTCGAGCTTCACGCGGTAGTAGGCGGGCTCGGCCACCTCCGTTTTGTGCGAGAAACGCGAACGGTAGCCGCTGCCAGGCCGGTCGGCGGTGCCGGGGTTGAGGCGCAGGGCCCCCACGGTGGGCATCACCAGGAAATCGCCCAGATCGGAGTGCCCCGTGCCGCTGAAGTGCGTGTGGCTGAAGCCCACGATGGTGGGGTCGTCGTACTGGTAGCCAGCGCAGTAGCGGTACGCGTCGGGGTTGTACTTGCCGGCGGGCGTGGCGTAGGCCGCCGTGTCGGTGTCGGGGCTGAGCTGCACCATGCCGAAAGGCACCGTGGCGCCGGGGTAGGTGTGGCCCATCTTTTGGGTACCCACGATCGGGTGGGCGTATTGAACCAGGTTTTCGGGGGCCTGGGCCCGGGCGGCCCCGGCCAAGCCGAAGGACAGCGCCAACAATGCGTATTTCATGCCGGCAAGTTCGGGCGGCGGCGGCATAAGTGAGCAGCTTGGGGCCCCGCCGGGCCCGGGCGAGAGCTTCGAGACGTATTCCCAATCGCTTATTTTTAACTATTTAAATTAGCAAACAGGTGTTTTTCTTTGCTCAGATACTCGCCAGGAGATACGGGATATTTATCGATTTTAATCCAAAATCTGTAGATAAAATATCACTTTGTGACTAAAAATCTACGGATGAGGCAATAAAATATATTGCCATTTTTTTTAGATTTACCAGAATATCCGTATCTTTGAGCATGTCCAACGTCAAGTTTCCGATTCCAGCGCCCGTGGAGCTATTTGCCCGCTGCGTGAACGATGAACACCGTCCCGCCGATTACATCGGCGACTGGCCGACTGCCGGCCGCGTGTACCCCGTGCGGGTGCTGCCGCACGTGCGCACCGGCCAGCCGCACGTTCACGTGCTCGGCTTCCACGCCGAGCGGCCCTACGGGGCCTTCGCCGCCCACCGCTTCGAGCAAGTGGCCGAAGTGTGGCTCAACTAGCTTTCTTTTTTCCGCATTCATTACTGTTATGAAAAGCCCCGCTGGCAACTGCTAGCGGGGCTTTTTTGCGTGCGCGCGGCCTGGGGGCCCTACTCGGCGGCGCTGGCGGGCGGCTTGCCGGTTTGGCCGTATTGGTAGAAGATGCCCGACTCGAAAGGCGTCCAGAGGCTGGCTTTCTGGCCGGCGGCTTTCAGGGCGTTGTTGGTCCAGGTGTTGCAGGTGTAGAGGAAGCTGTAGGTGCCGTGGGCTTCGTAAAACGCGTCGTCGCGGCCGTAGCTGTGGCCCGGAATCCACTCCACGCGGCCGGCCGCGTCGTGCCGGAAGCTGGCCTGGACGTAGCGCACGAGCCGGGCGTACTCGGCGCGGCTCAGGTGCAGGGCCACGCAGGCCGGGGTGGGCCCCAGGTCGGCGGCGCGGTAGAAGGTGGCGTGCATGGCCGTGGTGCTCAGCCAAAACCCCGCCCGGATGGCCGTGCTCGCCTTGAGTTGGGCCCAGGTGGGCGTGTCCATGTAAAAGCCTTTGTCGCCCCAGCCGATGCCCACGTAGCCGAACGACGGGTCGTTGGCCTGGGTGTGGGCGTAGCGCACCTGCTGGCTCCAGTCGATTTGATCGGTGCGCACGGGCAGCACCAGGTCGGAGTGCACGCCGTTGGATCGGATGAAAACGACGACGTCGGCGGGCGCGGCGGGGTCGGCCTTGGCCACCGGAACGCGCTCCAGCACCAGGGCCACGCCCACGTAGAGGGCCCCGGCGGCCAGCAGCGCCACCACGGCGTAGCCGGCAATTATCAGGATTGAGCGAAGAATTCGGGCCATACGACGGCGGAGGTTTTGGCGGCAATACGGCGTTCGGGCCGGGCGGGATGCCGGCGCCCCGGGGCAACGGCCCCGCCCGGCGCGGGAAGCCGCGCTTTGGCGTAGCCGCCCGGGGCCCTGGCGCAACCTTTTGCCGCCCCCGCCCGAAAAAGCCCGGACCATGCACTTTGCCGTCATCACCCCCACCCACCAGCGCCGCGCGCTGCTGCCCGAAGCGGTGGCCAGCGTGCGGGCCAGCGTCAGCGCCCCGCTCGATTTTTCGTTTGAACACCTGGTGTTCGACAACGGCTCGCGCGACGGCACCGCCGCTTACCTGCGCGAAGCCGCCGCCCAGCCGGGGCCCCCGCTGCGCCACTGGCACCACGCCGCCCGCCAGCTCGCCGCCCTGGCCCGCAACCGGCTCGTGCACGAAACCGCCCCCACTGCCTGGCTCGTGCCGCTCGACGACGACGACGTCCTGCTCCAGCGCGCCCTCTACCACTACGCCGGCCAAATTGCGGCCCACCCAAAACGCCCCTGGCTGGTAGCCGATTTCCTGCGCGTCGACGCGCAGGGCCGCTACCTGCCCCGCGAGGACTACTACGCCTGGCAGTTCCAAACCGCGCCGCAGATGCTCCAAGCCATTTTTCGGGCCGAGCACTTCATCCAGGGCAACGTGTGCTACAGCCGCGCGCTGTTCGACCAGGTGGGCGGCTACGACGGCGCGTTGGCCATGGCCGAAGACCTGGACTTGTACGTCCGATTCCTGCTGGCCGGGCACCTGCCCGTGGTGTGCCCGCACGTCAGCCACCTCCACCGCTTCCACGCCCGCAACGTGAGCATCGGCGTGGACGCGGCCAAGCACAACGCCGATTTGCGGGTGATTTACGGGAAATACAGCGCGCAGCTCCGGGCCCTGGGCATCGACG
>JANXOE010000277.1 GCA_025353745.1 Hymenobacter sp. | reverse complement strand
CCCCAAATTGATTTGGGCACCGAGCCGCGCTGGTCGCGCATCAGCAACACGTTTGGGGAAGACCCCCAACTCAGCGCCGACCTGGCCCGCGCCTACGTCGACGGCTTTCAAACCTCCACGGGCCCGGACGAAATCGCCGACGGCTGGGGCATCGGCAGCGTCAACGCCATGATAAAGCACTGGCCCGGCGGCGGCCCCGGAGAAGGCGGGCGCGACGCGCACTTCGCCTACGGCAAATACGCGGTGTACCCCGGCCACAACTTCGACGAGCACCTGGTGCCGTTCGTCGACGGCGCGCTGAAGCTCCGCGGCAAAACGAAGATGGCTGCCGCGGTGATGCCCTACTACACCATTACTTCCGGGGCGGACGCCAAAAATCAGGAGTCGGTGGGCAACGGCTACAACCGGTACCTCATCACCGACTTGCTGCGCCAGCGCTACGGTTTTGACGGGGTCGTGTGCACCGACTGGTCCATCACGGCCAACGCGGGCAATACGCCCGCCCTCTACGCTGGCAAGCCCTGGGGGATGGAAGGCCGCACGGTGGCCGAGCGCCACTATAAAATCCTGCTGGCGGGTGCCGACCAGTTCGGGGGCAACAACGCGGCCGGCCCCATCCTCGAAGCCTACGAGATGGGCGTGAAGGAACACGGCGAAGCCTTCATGCGGGCGCGCCTGGAGCAGTCCGCGGTTCGGCTCTTGCGCAATATTTTCCGGGTCGGTCTGTTCGAAAACCCCTACCTCGACCCCCAAAAGTCTCAGGCGCTAGTGGGCAACGCCGAGTTCATGCGCGCCGGCTACGCGGCGCAGCAGCAGTCGGTGATATTGCTCAAAAACGCGGGCCAGGTGCTGCCCATCCCAGCGAACAAGACGGTGTACGTGCCCCAAAAATTCCTCCCTTCCACGCAGGGCTTCTTCGGTCCTCCCTCCACGGAGCGGTACGAGGAAGTAGCTAAGGCCGCGGTGCTGGCGCGCTACTTCCGGACGACCAACGACCCCGCGCTGGCCGATTACGCCCTGGTGTTCATTGGCAGTCCGAGCGGCGGAGCGGGCTACGAAACCGCCGACGTGCAAAAGGGCGGCACCGGGTACGTGCTCATCAGCTTGCAGTACGGCCCCTACACGGCCGCCAATGCCCGGGTGCACAGCCTCGCCGCCGGCGACCTGGCCGAGCCGACGGTCACCGACCGCACGTACCGGGGCAAAAGCGTGGCCACGGGCAACTTACAAGACCTAAAAATCATCCAGCAGACCTATGCGGCGATGAAAGGCAAGCCCGTGATTGTGGCCGTTGACGCCTCCAAGCCGCTGGTGCCGGCCGAGTTCGAGCCGTACGCGAGCGGGCTGGTGCTCAGCTTTGGGGTTTCGCACCAGGCGGTGCTCGACGTCGTCACGGGCAAGGCCGCGCCCCGGGGCTTGCTGCCGGTGCAGTTGCCCGCCACCATGCAAACCGTGGAGGAGCAAAGCGAAGACATTCCGCACGACATGGTGTGCTACACCGACGCGGCCGGTCACACCTATGATTTTGGGTACGGCCTGAACTGGCAGGGCGTCATCCACGACGCCCGCACCGCCCGGTACGCCAACCGCGTGGCCAAGCCGCTCATCAAGGTGGCCGCCAACCTGGTCACCATCAGCAGCCCAACGCCCGGCGCAAAGCTGTTCTACACCACCACGGGCGGAACGCCTTCCTTCACCGCCGCGGACGAATACAAAAAGCCGTTTGCCTTACCTAGAGGTGCGACGGTAAAAGCCCTGGCCAAAGTGCCCGGAGTAGACAACAGCAGCTTGGCAAGCTACGTGAACCGCTCGGCTAAATAGCCCCATTTGCCGCCCTGTCCGCAGCAACTTAAGGTGCCGCTGTCTACAGCGGGTGATTTAGACATACCCAGTCCAGCAAAACAGGGTGGTGATCCAGACCACCTCAAGGAGATAGCACGCCAGTTCAGCCAAACAATAGAGGCTTGACCGGAAATGCCAGCTGACGAAGATTTACCGAGAAAACACCATGGACCAGCCGCAGGGAAGTACCCTTGGTGGCCTAAGACTTTACCACCCAGTCAATCGTCAATCACCATCCTATGAACCGCAGACAATTCGTTCAGCACACGGCCCTCAGCATCGGCGCCGTGTTGACGGTCAATCACCCCTTGTTTGCCAGCCAACTGGCCGACGTTCCCTACCAGATGAAAACCGTCCGTGAGGGCGTGGGCGTTTTCACCGAAAAAGGCGGTACCATCGCCTACCTGCCCACCAAAGAGGGCTGGGTCGTGGTCGATTCGCAGTTTCCCGAGCAGGCGCAGCATCTGCTCAATGCCCTCAAGAAAACGAACGATCAACCCGTCCGCCTCCTGCTCAATACGCACCACCACGGCGACCACTCCTCGGGCAATATCGTGTTTAAAGGCTTGGTGGGTCATGTGGTGGCCCACGAGAACTCGCTGAAAAACCAGCAAACAGCGGCCGAAAAAGCGAAAACCGAAGCCAAACAATTATACCCGGACGTCACGTTTACCGATGGCTGGAAGCAAAAAGTGGGGGGCGAACGCCTGCGGGCCTATTATTTCGGGCCGGGTCACACCAACGGCGATGCCATCATTCATTTTGAGCACGCCAACGTGGCCCACCTGGGCGACCTGATGTTCAACCGCCGGTACCCCTTTATTGACCGGAGCGCCGGGGCCAATGTGCAAAGCTGGATTGCCGGGCTGGACAAAACGATGAAAACCTTCGACAACCAGACCATTTTTGTGTTTGGCCACGCGTTCGACCCCGAAAAAATCACGGGCACAAAGGAAGACCTTAAAGCCTTTCAGGATTACCTGGAGAAACTGCTGGTTTTTGTGGGCCGCGAAATCAAGGCCGGCAAATCCAAAGAAGAAGTCGTGAAGGCCACGGCCGTGCCGGGCATCACCGAGTGGCAGGGCGACGGCATCGCCCGGAGCCTGCAGGCGGCCTATGAAGAGCTTAGTGGTGGTAATTAATTAGATGCCCCCCAAAAAATTAGCAACGAAAATTGGCCTTGGTTAAAAATTTTGGTTCAAAAGCCGCATGTGGATTTGGCACGGCCGTCTCTCTATTCCTGGGATGTTGTGCGGATAATTTGCCCGGTTGAGCGGGGCGCACCTATCCAATGGCTTTCAGGTAGTCGCGGCGGGCGGTTTTCAAGCTGGCACTGCAGGAGTTCGAGTGGCCTGTCTGGCTGGATATATAGCCGTTCCAACCGGGTTTTTTCGGCCGCAAGCGCTATTTTGTTGGCCGGGTGGCCATGAACTGGCACCTTTGCCGCTGTCCAATCCCTCTTGCCGTCGGGCGTTGCCGATGAAAAACCCCTTGCCGCGCGCCGCCGATTTGCTCCTGCGTCAACACGCCCGGCTGGCGCTCGGCGTGCTGCTGATTTACTGGCCCATCCGGCTCTACCAGAACCTGCCGGGGTGGGACGGCGCGGTGCTGCGGCGCGAGCTGCCTTTTCTGCTGGTGGAGGGCCCCCTGCTCTTCGGCCTGCTGCTGGGCTGGGTGCTGCTGATGGACGGCTTGCAGGGCCGGCTGGTGCACCCGCGGGGCGGGACCGGGCGGTTGCCCCCGCAATTGCTGGCCCTGCTGGTGGCGGTGACCCTGGCCCTGCCGGTCAACGCGCTGTTCGGGCTCGTCCGCACCCGGATGCACGCTGGGTTCGAGCGCGCGCAGTCCGCCCCGGGCCGGGCCCCCGGCGCGCCGGCCGACGACGACCGCCAGCGCCGGCGCATGAACAATGGGCTGACCGTGCTGGCCCTGCTCGCGGCCTTCTACCTGACGGCCAACCGGCGCTCGGCCCGGCGCATTCAGCAGTTGCAGCTGCACGCCGAGCGCCTGGAACGCGCCGCCGTGCAGGCCCAGCTCGATGCCCTGCGCAACCAGGTAAACCCGCATTTTCTGTTCAACAGCCTCAGCATCCTGGCCGCTTTGGTGGACACCGACGCCCGGCTGGCGGGGCAGTTCGTCGCCCGCCTGGCCACGGCCTACCGCTACATTCTGGAGCAGCGCGAACAGGCCCGGGTGCCCCTGCGCACCGAGCTGGACTTTCTGGCGGCCTACACCTTTCTGCTCACCGTGCGCTTCGAGGGCAAGCTCTTCGTGGCCCTCGACGTGCCCGAGGCCGCCCGCGACGGCTACGCCATCGCCCCGCTGAGCTTGCAGCTGCTGCTCGAAAACGCCGTGCAGCACAACCGTCTCTCCACCGCCGAGCCCCTGCGCGTCACCATCGCCCTGGCCGGCAACTGCCTGCGGGTGGCCAACCCCGTGCAGCCACGGCTGGTGCCGGCCGCCTCCACGGGCGTGGGGCTGCAAAATATCGTGGGCCGCTACCGGCTGCTGACCGACCAGCCGGTGCGGGTGACGGAAGCCGACGGGTCTTTTACCATCGACTTACCCCTTTTGCCGCTGTTATGAACGTGCTCATCCTCGAAGACGAATCCCGCAGCGCCGAGCGGCTGGCCGGCCTGCTGGCCCAGTGCGACCCCACCATCCGGGTGCTGGCCCAACTGCCCTCGGTGGCCGAGGGCCTGGCCTGGTTTGCCGAACCAGGGCGGGGCCCCGGCCAACCCGGCTACCCCGATTTGCTGCTGCTCGACATTCACCTTGAAGACGGCACCGGGTTCCAGCTCGTCGAGCAAGCCGGGCTCACGCTGCCCATCATTTTCACCACCGCCTTCGACGCCTACACCCTGCAAGCTTTCAAAACGAACAGCGTCGATTACCTGCTCAAGCCCATTGACCCCGACGAGCTGGCCGCGGCCCTGGCCAAGTTCCGGGCCCGGCACCTAGCACCGGCGCCCGACCTGATGGCTGTGCTGCGGCAGCTTGGGCAGTTGGGGCAGCTGCCGGTACCGGAGCCGCTGGCCCCCGCCCCGGCCTATAAGCAACGCTTCCTGGTAAGCAGCGGACCGAAGCTGCGCAGCCTTGAAACCGCCGACGTGGCCTACTTTTTCTTCGCGGACAAAGCCACCTGGCTCACGCCCCGGCGGGGGCCCCACGCCGACGTGGAATTTAGCCTCGACAAGCTGGCCGAACTGCTCGACCCGGCCCGGTTCTTCCGGGTCAACCGGCGCTTTCTGGTGACCCGGGAGGCCATCCACACCATCCACGCCTTTTCGGGGGGCAAGCTCAAGCTCGACTTGCTGCCGCCACCCCGCGAGGAGGTGTTCGTAAGCGGCGACCGGGTGCCCCCGTTCAAGGAATGGCTGGGTAAGTAAG
>JANXOE010000273.1 GCA_025353745.1 Hymenobacter sp. | reverse complement strand
TGGCTGCTGGCTTACGCAAGAGGGGCCCCGCCCATGCCGGGGGCCCTCTTGCGTAAGCCAGCGCGGGGTGGGTTAATGCTTCACGAACCGCTCGTGGAACACCTTCTGGCCGTCGCTTACGGTGATGGTGTAGAGGCCGTTGGCCAGGCCCGCCACGTCGAGCACGCCGTCGGCGTAGGGCACGGCGCGCAGAGCCCCGCGCGCGTCGGTCACCTGCACCGAGCGGGCCTCGGAGCGGCCGGGCAGCACCAGGCGCAAGGCGTCGGTGGCGGGGTTGGGGTAGAGCTGGAGCGTCTGGGCCACTTCGTTGCCCAGGGGCGTGCCGACGAGCGCGGCGCGGCCCCCGGCCACGGCCGTACCGCCGCTGATGCCGAGGGTATAGTCTTCGGTTTCGCCGTAGTTGTAGCTGCCGCAGCTGGTGGTGGCGGAGTTGTCGCTCATGGTGATGCGCAGGCGGGTGCTGCCGGTTTTGGCCGTGGCGGGCACCGTGAAGGTGGACGCCACGGGGCCGCTGCTGCTGCTGCTGCCGCTCACCACCAGCTCGCCGGCGTCGGTGAAGACGCCGTTCTGGTTGTAGTCGATGTACACCTTCCAGTACTCGGTGTAGGCCGAGCTTTTGAAGCCGGCCGAGAAGTTGATGGTCTGCGACGAGCCGGCGGCCACGGTGGTGCTCAGGGCCGTGCCGTTGTAGTAGCCACCGTCGGCGCCCGAAGTGCGGCTGATGCTGCCCAGGCCCACCAGATCAATCCATTCGTAGGCCTGGCTGGCGCCCTTGGTGGTGCAGTACGTGGTGGCGGGCGGCGTGGTGCCGCCGTAGGCCGCGCCCACGCCTACGGCATACCAGGCGTTGGCGACGGCCTGCACCGGGGCCGAGCCGGCGCCGTACAGGTCGGTGGCCGCCTGGATGGAGTACGTGCGGGCGTTGGCGTACGTCGAGCCGGCCACCATGTACACGCTTTCCATGCGGAAAGTAATTTTGGCGGCCACCGTCAGACCCAGTCCGCTCACTGCGAACGATTTACCCAGCTCGTTGGTGCCGGTGGCGCCGTTGCTGATCAGGTAGTACCAGTAGTTGAGCACGCCCGAGTTGGTGTGTACGCCGCCGTTGTCGGCCGTGCCGGTGTACCAGTACTGGCCTTTGTAAAGGGCCGGCTGGCCCAGCGAGCGCGGGTCGCTCATCGAGCGCAGGGCCGCCCGCTGCTTGTCAATCTCTTCGCCGATGAGGTAGGTCGACTTGGCCTTTACGCCGCCCGACGTCACGCCCAGGTTGGCCACCGAATAGGCTTCGATGCTGGCTCCCCATATGTCGGACAAGCCCTCGTTCAGGGCCCCCGACTCGCCGGAATAGGTCAGATTGGCGGTGTTTTGGCACACGGCGTGGCCGATTTCGTGGCCGCACACGTCCAGGGCCGTCAGCGGGCGGAAGCGGGCGGCCCCGTCGCCGTAGGTCATCACCGAGCCGTTCCAGTAGGCGTTTTCGTAGCCCACGCCGTCGCCGGGCGTGTCGTCGAAGTGCACGTAGCTTTTAATTTTCGCGCCGGCGTTGTCGTAGCTGTTGCGGCCGTGCACAGCTTTCCAGTAGTCGTAGGTGCACTGGGCCCCCATTTGGGCGTCGCCGGCCACGTTATCGAAGTTGGCGTTGTTGTACTCGGCGGCCGTCCAGTTGTTGTCGGCGTCGACGAAGTCGGTAGCGGCCGCGTAGCTGTTGCCTTTCTTGCAGTTGTAGGTTTCGATGCCGTTGCCGCGGGTGGTGCCTTCGCGCAGGAAATAGCCGCCGGTAGCGGTGCCATCGTTGATGGCGCGGGAGCCGCTGTAGGCCGTGGCAAACGTGCCCGTGGCCGCCGTGTGCTTAATGATGGCGTCGCGCAGCACCACCCGGCCCGAGTGGGCGTCCACGTAGAGGTAGGCGCGGCTGACGGGCTGCCGGGCGTACACGTTGAACTTCCAGGCCAGCACCAGCGGGCCGGTTTCGCCCGCCGTGTGGTCGCGCACCACCACCAGCTCGCCGTCGGGGTAGTACGAGGCCCGGGGGTTGTGCTCCTGCGCTTTCAGGCCGGCTTCTTCGGCGTCGTCCTGCCACATGTACTGGCGGGCCCCCACAAAAGCCAGGGCCCTGCGCAAGGCCGTTTCGGCGCTCAGCGCGGGCGCCGTGTTCAGGCCCGCAACTTTCTCGTAATCACCGCTGATGCTTTCCACCGCGCCGCCTTTGGCGTGCACGGTGTAGTCGGCGTGCTCCACCCGGATGCCCTTGTAGTACTGGGCAAATTTTTGGTGGGCAAACCCGAGCTCGTCCAGCTCGGCGCGGGTGGGCAGCATTTTGTCGTCGGCCCCGAGGGCCAGCTGCTGGCGCAGCACCTGCTCGCCGTCGGCCGTGCCGCGGTAGGCGGCCTTGCCGGCCGCGCCGAACTGCACCAGCACGGGCTGGCCGTCGGCCCCCAGCATTTTCTGTAGGATGCGCGGGGCGTCCTGGGCCTTCGCGGCGGTAGCCGCCGCGAAGGCGCCAAGCATCAGCAATAACTTGGCGGAGTAAGTTTGTTTCATAAGTAGAGAGAAGTGGGAAGTATGCGCAGGGCTAAGCTTATAACCCTCCGCAACTTATGCCTTTTCTCGCCTTTCTATCAGTGCTTTACATGAAAAACTCGGCAAAGCCAAAATCTTATTAAATTGATAAATATATATATTTAGTTTATTTCCGTATGCGAACAAGTCAACCGTGGGAGGGCCCCATTTCGCAGTATAACTATTTGCTCATTATGTATTTATTTACCCTTATGATTTAGGTAATCGGCGGCCAGCGTGGCCAGGGTTTTCACGCCCAGCACCAGGCCGCGCTCGTCGATTTTGAAGCCGGCGGTGTGGTGGTCGGCGGTGGTGGCCGGGTCGGTGCCGGGCGTCATGCCGCCCACGAACAGGAACAGGCCGGGCACTTTTTCCTGGAAGAAAGAAAAATCCTCGGCCCCGGTCACGGCCTTGATTTCGCGCACGTTGGCCGCGCCCGCCACGGCCTGCAAGGTGGGCAGCATCCGGGCCGTGAGGGCGGGGTCGTTGGTGGTCACGGGCACGTAGGGCTCGATGGCGACGTCGGCCGTGGCCCCGGCGCTCTCGGCAATGTGGGTGGCGATGCGGCGCACGGACGCCCAAATTTGCTGCTGCACGGCCGGGCTCAGGGCCCGGATGGTGCCGCTCAGCTCCACGTCGGGCGGGATGACGTTGTAGCGCACGCCGCCGTTGACGGTGCCCACCGTGACGACGGCCGCGTCGTCGATGAGCTTCACCTGGCGGCTGACGATGGTTTGCAGGCCCAGGATGATTTGGGCGGCCGTCACCACCGGGTCCACGCTGTTCCAGGGGTAGGCCCCGTGCGCGCCCTTGCCGTGCACCTTGATGGTGAAGCGGTCGGAGCTGGCCATTTCGCCGCCGGGGCGGTAGGTGAGCCGGCCCACCTCGGTTTGGGCGTTGATGTGGACGCCGAACACGGCGTCCACCTTGGGGTTGTCGAGCACGCCTTCCTTCACCATCAGCCGGGCCCCGCCCTCGGTGCCGGGCACGGAGCCTTCCTCGGCGGGCTGGAAAATGAACTTGACGGTGCCGGACAGGTCTTTTTTCACCTGGCTCAGCACCTCGGCCGCGCCCATGAGCATGGCCACGTGGGTGTCGTGGCCGCAGGCGTGCATCACGCCCACGGGCTGGCCCAAGTAGGTGGTTTTCGCGGTGGAGGCGAAGGCCAGGCCGCTGGTTTCGGTGAGGGGCAGGCCGTCCATGTCGGCGCGCAGGGCCACCACGGGGCCGGGCTTGCCGCCGCGCAGCACGCCCACCACGCCGGTGCGGGCCACGCCGGTTTGCACTTCCAGGCCCAGGCGTTTGAGGTGCGCGGCCACCAGGGCGGCGGTGCGCGTTTCCTCGTTGCCCAGCTCGGGGTGCTCGTGGATGTCGCGCCGCCAGGCAATCACCTTGGCTTCTTCGGCCGTCGCCAGCTTGGCGATGCGGGCGTCGAGGGCGGCGTTTTGGGCCGAAGCCGCCCAGGGCCCCAGCAGGGCCCCCAGCCCAAGGGCCGCCCCGCGCACGGCGGGCCGGCAAAGCAGCGAAAAAGTCATGGCCAATGATTGCGAATGGGTGACGGCCCCGGGGCCAATGTTACGGCAATGTAATGACGGGGGCACGTTTGCAATGTATTTTTGTTGTTCGTCCGGGCCCGGTGCCGGGCGTTCTGGTTTCCTGTTATGCGTGTTTTGTTGTCTACCGCCGCTGCGTCGGCTTCCGAAACGCCCGCGGCGGCCCACACCTGGCCGGGGGCGTGGGGCCAGCCCGGGTACCGGGGGCGGCTGCTGCTGGCGTTGTTTCTCATCTTCGGGGTGCTGGTGCCGGCGTGCGCGCCGTTCTACCAGCTCATCCAGCACCGCGCCGGCCACCGGCTGCCCGACCCCGTGCTGGCCCACTTGCCGGCCGTGAACGTGGCCGGACCGATTTTTCTGCTCATGTACGGCAGCTGCGTGGCGGCCGTGGGCTTCCTGCTGGGGCGGCCGCAGCTGCTGGTGCGCGGCGTGTGGGCGTACTTGTTTTTGCAAATCCTGCGCATGGCCACCATCTGGCTGCTGCCGCTGGAGGCCCCGGCGGGCATCCTCCCCTTCCCCGACCCGTTCACCGAACACCTGTTTCATTCCACGGCCGCGCCCATCACCAAAGACCTGTTCTTTTCGGGCCACACGGCCACCGTGGCGCTGCTGCTACTGGCCGTGCGCGGGCGCTGGTGGCGCCGGGCCCTGGGGCTGGCCGCGACCCTGATTGGGGTGCTGGTGCTGGTGCAGCACGTGCACTACGTGTACGACGTGCTGGGCGCGCCCTTCTTCGCGGTGCTGGCCTACTGGCTGGCCGGCCGGGTGCACCGCCCGGCAGCAGAATAGTTTGGCTAGCTGGCATTTAACGGTCGAGGGCCCCGGGAGCAAAATTGCTTCCGGGGCCCTCAATCGTTTTAGCGCGGTTTCCGCAGTCCGTTCCTACAGGTACTTCTCGTAGATGCCGGCGGCAATTTTCTCGGTCAGCTTTTTGGGCACGACGCTGGTCAGGCCCACCGACACTTTGTTGAGGAGGCCGGGAATGACTTCGACTTCGCCGGCCAGCAGGGCCTGCACGGCAATCTGAGCCACGGCTTCCGGGGCCATCGACACCTTGGCGGCCGTTTTCTGCAGCTCGGCGCCCATGCCGGCGCGGTCGGCAAAGGCGGTGGTGGTGGCCCCGGGGCTCAGGCACGTCACCGATACCGGGGTGTCTTTCAGCTCGTAGCGCAGGCCCCGGCTGAAGCTCAGCAAAAACGCCTTGCTGGCCGCGTAGAGCGTCAGCGAGGGCACGGCCTGGTAGGCGGCGGTGCTGGCCACGTTCAAAATGTAGGCCCGGGGCTGCTGGCGCAGGGCCGGCAGCAGCGCGTGGGTGAGGGCCACGGGCAGCAGCATGTTCAGCTGGAGCATGTTTTGCTGCGCGGCCAGGCCGAGCTGCTCGAAGCGGCCCCACAGGCCGTAGCCGGCGTTGTTGACGAGCACGGCCAGCTCCTTGGTGTGGGCCAGGGCCCAGGCGGCCACGGTTTCGGCGGCGCCGGGCGCGGCCAGGTCGAGCGCCAGCAGGTGCGACTGGCGCTGGTGGTTGGCGCTGATTTCCTGGGCCAGCGCCCGGAGCTGGTCTTCGGAGCGGGCCACGAGCAGCAGGTCGTAGCCGCGCTGGGCCAGGGCCACCGCCAGGGCCCGGCCAATGCCGCGCGAGGCGCCGGTAACGAGGGCGTAAGCCATTGATTGACTGGATAAAGGAGTGGATGGGTAAATAAATGAAACGACTAGCAAAGTGGCCTTACGCTACTTCACTTCTTCACTCATTCGCCCCTTCACTTACTTGACGAGGTGCAGGAAACGTAGGTAGAACGGCGTGGGGCTGTCCTCCGACTTGGGCTGGTACTTGCCCGAAATGATGGGCACGTACATCACGCGGCGGCGGCTGGCTTCGCCCACCAGCGGCGACTGCGCCACGCGGTGCCACATGCGGCCGTCGTGCACGGTGAGGTCGCCGGCTTCGGTTTCCACGGCCACTTCGTTGGGGTCGTCATACACGTCTTTGTAGTATTTTTTGCGGAAGAGCATCTTGCCCAGGCCCTGGCGGTGGGTGCCGGGCAGCAGGCGCAGGCCGCCGTTGGTGGCCTGGTTGCTGTCGAGGTGCAGGCCCACGTTGAGCATGGGCCCGATGCGCTTGCCGTAGAACACGTCGCGCAGCGAGTCGGTGTGCCAACCCATCTGGCTAAATTCCGAGCCGGGGATGTTCACGTAGTGGTTCACCACGAGGCCGTCCTTCTCGTTTTCGCCCACGCGGCCACCTTCGGCTTCGAGCAGCGGAAACAGGGCCTTGAAGCGCGGGTCCTGCAGCAGCTCGTGCAGCAGCGGGTGGTGCTGCGAGGTGAAGGCGAAGCGCTGCACGATGCGGGAGCCGTCCACGTCCTGCCCGTACTTGATGGGCACGCCGTTTACTTTTTCCACGCCCTCGGCCAGCCAGCGCCGCTGTACGTCGTGGGTGGCCTGCAAAATTTCCTGCACCTGCGCGGCCGAAGCGAACGGCCGAAAGTGCAGGAAACCGTATTTGGCGAAAAAAGCCCGCTGCTCGTCGGTAAGGGTTGCACCAAGC
>JANXOE010000287.1 GCA_025353745.1 Hymenobacter sp. | reverse complement strand
ACACTCATCGGCTGGATTCCGGCCGCTTTCTGGGCCGTGGCTTCGCACACCCAGGACCTGGCCGAGCAGCGCCACCGCGAAACCCTGGCCGCCCTGGCCCGGCAAGGGCGCGGGTAACCCAACCCGCCACAGGTTGCCAGTACGTTTGCCGGCACCGGTGGCTTCCCCGCAGCAAAAAACCCCGGCCGGTTGGCCAGGGCTCTTCGTGTAGCCTGGGCTCGCCCAAACAAGCCCGTTGTTTTACGTGGGCGGCCGCTTCCGGCGCGGTGGTAGTTACGGCGGTCAGTAGCAGCGAAACCAGGAGCCTAAACCAGTCTTATAACTGCTGGCCCTGCACACCTTTACTGCTGCCTGACTACTTAACTTAGAAGCTGTTTGAGTTAGTAAAACGGTTATGCTGACCGTTTTAGAATGGTTTTCGGCTCACTCAAACAGCTTCTTACTGATTAACGATTCGGAAGGCGTTGCAATTGAAGCTGAACGCCACGATTTCCGGGCACTCGTAGTCTCACCTAATGACGAGCTATGGGCGCAGAAAGTAAAAGATGCGCTCAAACAGTTACAACCTTAATGTCAGATATTCAGCTAAAACCCCGCCTCCACACCGCCTGCCAGGTTTTCATCGAGCAGCGCATGGCCGCGGCCGCCCAGGCCATGCAGGCGGCCCAGGAATCGGCCAACTCCGACACGAAAAGCAGCGCGGGCGACAAGTACGAAACCGGCCGCGAGATGGCCACCCAGGAGCGCGACCGCAACGCCGGCCAATTGCACCAGGCACGGCAATTGGCCGCCGAGCTGGCCCGCATCAGCCCCGACGCGCCCTGCGACGCGGTGCGCCCGGGGGCCCTGGTGCACACCTCCATGGGTTGGTTTTACGTGGCCATCAGCGCGGGCCGGCTGGTGGTGGACGGGCAGGAAGTTTTCGCTGTGTCGGGGGCCGCGCCGGTGGCGGGGGCCCTGAAGGGCAAGCGGGCGGGGGAGGAGGCCGTGTTCAACGGCAAGGCCGTGCAGGTGCTGGCGGTGTCCTGAGGCCGCGCCAAGGGCCTGGCCCGTGCTTACCGGTTCGTTTTTTCAGGAATCAAGGCGGGCCGGGCGCTCCACTCGGCCAGCAGCGCCGGCAGGCGGTCCGAGCCGTCGGTGAGCCAGCGCAGGGCCGATTCTGGGTCGGAAAAATAGTGCGACTCGAACCGAATGGCCGGCTGCACCAGGTCGTGGAGCGCGTCGATGGCGAGCTGGTTGTGGACCCGGTTTTGGTCAATTACCAGCACCAGGTGTTGCAGCGGCAGCGCCACCACGCCGGGCATCCAGTGGGCCCCCAGCCACAGCTGATGCTCCACCGAAAGGTCGGGCACGGTGTTCATGTCCAGCAGCAAGTGGCGGATGGCCAGCCCGTGGGCCAGGCGCAGCAACTGCCCGGCGCTGGCGTGCAGCGTCCGCGTGTCGGCCCCCGAAACCCATTCCAAGCGCAACAACCCCAGGGCTAAATCGTGTTGCAAGCGAAAATCGGGAATATGGCTGATTATCACAAGCAAGGGTTAAATTATTGGGGGCAAAAATACTTTGGACGGTACGAAAAAATGCCTTTGCCCGGATTGGACGCACGGAAAGTTGAAAACTGTTTACGGGCCTTTTTTTCGTAGCTGTGGCGCTGGCAACAAAGCGCCAGCCCGGGCCCGGGGCCCCGGGCCCGCCCCAGGAAATAAAGCATTGCGGGGCCCCGGCCGTCTCCGGGAAGGCACCCCGGCTACTGTTCGGTACTCGGTTTCTTATTGGATGGAATGAAAGTTTTAGGCAAGGGCCCCACGGCCGAAGAGGCGCGCCGGTTTGCGGCGCTGCCGAACCACCAAAGCGGCAAGTTTCAAAACCTGGGCGGCGTGAAGTTCGGCCCCGGCGATGCGCCGGTGGGCAAGCTGCTGGGGGGCTTCCTGGGCCGGCCCAAAACCATTCGCCCCCGCCGCCCGGTGCCGTCGGTTACGACCGATTTGCGGGCCCCGGGCCCCGATCGGCCCACCGTTATCTGGTTCGGCCACTCGTCGTATCTGATTAAATTTCAGGAAATTAATATTCTGGTCGACCCCGTGTTCAGCGGCAATGCCTCGCCGGTGCCGGGCTCGGTGCGGGCGTTTGCGGGCAGCAACGGGTACGGCGTGGCCGACCTGCCGGCCATCGACGTGCTGGTGCTCACCCACGACCACTACGACCACCTCGACTACGCCACCGTGGCCGCGCTGCGCCCCCGGGTGGCCCGCGTGGTGACGGCCCTGGGCGTGGGGGCCCACCTGCGCCACTGGGGCTACGACGCGGCCGGCATCGCGGAGCTGAACTGGCACGAAACAACCCGCCCGCTGCCCGGCGTGCAGCTCACGGCCGTGCCCGCGCAGCACATGTCGGGCCGAACATTTTCGCCCCAGAACACGCTGTGGGCGGCGTTTGTGCTGCAGCTGGGGCCCTACCGCCTGTACCTGGGCGGCGACAGCGGCTACGGCCCCCACTTCAAAGCCACCGGCGCCCAGTACGGCCCCTTCGACCTGGCCCTGCTCGAAAACGGCCAGTACAACGAGCTCTGGCGCCCCATCCACACCTTGCCCGAGGAAACGGCCCAGGCCGCCCACGACCTGCGCGCCGCCACGCTGCTGCCGGTGCACTGGGCCAAGTTCGTGCTCGCCTACCACCCCTGGAACGAGCCGGTGCAGCGCCTGCTGCCCGCCGCCGCCGCCCTGGGCCAACCCGTGACGGTGCCCCGCATCGGCGAACCCTACGCCGTGGGCGACCCGGTGCGGACGGAGCCGTGGTGGGAGTTTGAGTAGGGCCCCGGCGGGCGCAATTCGTCGTGCCGCGCGGTGCCCGGCACGGTGAATTACTTATTTCCAGCCGGCCCCGCCGGCCGGCGCGTCGCCCTCGGGCTGGAGGATGCGGAACTCCACGCGGCGGTTCACGCGGGCGTCTTCCTCGGTCGCCTCGTCTTTCAGGGGCTGGGAGCTGCCGTAGCCGCCGCTTTCGAGGCGGGCAGGCGCGATTTTGCCCTTGCGCTCGATGTAGCGCCGGATGGCCTCGGCGCGGGCCTGCGAGAGCAATAGGTTGGCGTCGGGGTCGCCCTTGGCGTCGGTGTGGCCCGCGATGTTGAGGCGGTAGGTGGGGTGGTCAGCCAGGAAGGTGGTCAGGCGGTCGAGGGTGGAGTGCATGGCCGGCAGCACCTCGGCCTGCCCGGCCCGGAACTCAATATTTTTGAAGACCAGCGGCAGCTTGTAGTTCAGGCTGCTGGTGAGCAGGCTCACCACGGTGTCGCCCTTCAGCTCAAATTTTTTCTCGACGCTGAAAAAATCGGGGCTTTGGATGAGCAGCACGTAGTGCGAGCCTTCGATCAACTCAAAGTCAAAGCTGCCGTCGGGCCGCAGGTACTTGCTGGCCACTTCCACGCCGTTGTCGGTGTCGATGATGCTCACAATGCCGTTCAACGGCTTGTGGCTCACGGAGTCGCGCAGGGTGCCGGCCACGGTGGTGACGGCCAGCGGCTGGGCTTCCATCGGCAGCGGGAAGGAGTAGAGGTCGAGGTTGTTGGGGTCGGCGGGCTCGGAGCGGGCGTAGTAGAGGTTGCGGCTCGCGCGGTCGATGGTGAAATAGTACTCGGGGCCCTTGCCGTTCACCAGGGGCCCGATGTTGCGGGGCTCCTGCCAGCGCCCCTGCACGCGGTAGGTTTTGTAGATGTCAAAATCGCCGAAGCTCAGCAATTGCCCGCGCGAGCTGAAGTACAGCACGTGGTAGAGCGGGTGGTAGAAGGGGCTGACTTCGCTCTCGATGGTGTTCACCACGGGCCCCAGGTTTTGGGCCGGGCCCCACTGCCCGTTCTTCTGGCGGGCGGTGCAGTAGATGTCGCTCAGCCCGAAGCCGCCCAGGCGGTCGGAGGCAAAGTACAGCGTGTCTTCGGCCGGCGAAAGCGTCGGCTGCGAGTCCCAGGCCACCGAGTTCACGGCCGGGCCCAGGCTGCGGGGCACGCTCCACTTGCCGTCTTTGCCCAGCTTGGCGGTGTACAAATCGCAGTTGCCGTGGCAGGTAGGGCATTCGCAGCGGGCAAAAAAGATCGTGCACCCGTCCTTGCTGAAGCACGCCGAGCCCTCGTTGTAAGGCGAGCTGATGGGCTTGGGCAACGGCTCGGCGTCGGTCCAGCTCACGCCCTCGCGGTGCGAGGTGTACAATTCTTCGTCGACGGTGCCGGTGAGGCCCCGGCGCTTGCGCTTGCTGCTGAACAACAGGAGCGAATCGTGGCCGGCCAGGGTGGGGCCGTAGTCGGGGGCCTTGCTGTTGATGGCATCGCCCATGCTCGTGTACACGCCCTTGGGCGGGTGGAACGTGTTGAGGTTTTTGCGGTAGTCCACCAACTCGTAGTACGTTTTCAGGGGCACGTACAGCGGAGTGGTTTTATGGTCGAGCGAATCGTAGTATAATTGTACTTTGGTGATATCCGTCCGGTGATGCTTCAAGGCCAGGCGGTAGTAGGCCTTGGCCTTGGTCATCTGGCTGTCGCGCTCCAGCAGCTGGCCCATGCGCCAGAGCATTCCGGTGCCGCGGGCAAAGTTTTCGGGCCCGAACCGGGCCACGTAGTCTTCGAGCAGCAGCCGGGCGTGGTGGTACTGATGGTGCTTTTCGGCCCGGGCAATGGCGCGCAAGGCCTTTTTGTCTTCGTAGAACCGGTAGCGGTTGATGCAGACGAAGTCGGGGGTGCCGTCGGTGCGCAGGTGGAGCTGGCGGCTGGTGCGGCTGCTCAGGCCGCGTACCTGGTAGGTGCTGGGCGCGGTGGCCGGGCGCGGGGCCTGGGCCCGCGCCGCCAGGCCCGCGCCCAGGCCCCACACTAAAACCAGCAGCCACCGCGCCCGGCGGCACAACATTACAGGCATGGCCCGAAGGTAAAAAATGATAAGTGCCGCAAGTTGTCCAAAAAAATATAATTATCCGGGTAAGCGCCGCTTTGTCCGGCCGTTGTGCCTGGCACGGCCCTTGACGCCCCGGGGCCGTCGGCTGGCTTATCTTGTCGGCAGGTTCTGTATGCGCGGCGGGCTGCCAATCTGGCACCCGTGGCGTTTGTCCCCTGATTTTCTCCTTATCATGCCCCTGGCTTTTGTTTCTGCCGCCGCGTCGCGCCCTCACCGGCTGCGCGGCGAAGCCAATCCCCACTCCGAAGCCATCGCCATCATGGCCGCCGACCCCGACCACCTGCTCAACGGCGACGACGCGCCGGCCAAGCTGCCGCTGCTGCCCGTGCGCAACACCGTGCTGTTTCCGGGCGTGGTGCTGCCCGTCACGGTCACGCGCAAGAAAAGCGCCAAGCTGGTGCGGGCCGTGTACGCCAGCGGCGACAAATTGCTGGGCGTGGTGGCCCAGCGCAGCCCCGACGCCGAGGAGCCCGCCGTGGCCGACCTGCACCCGGTGGGCACGCTGGCCCGCATCCTCAAGCTCATCGAGCAGCCCGACGGGCAGGTGACCATCATCATCCAGGGGCAGGTGCGCTTCGCCGTGGAGGAGGAGCTGAGCTATTCGCCCCGCCTCACGGCGCGGGTGCGCTATTTTGCCGAGACGGCCCTCAACCCCGACCTGCCCGCCGAGTTTGCCCTGCTGCAAAGCCTGCGCGAAGCCGCCGGCAAGGTGGTGGAGCTGAGCCCCGAAATTCCGTCCGAGGCGCGCAGCATGCTCGAAGGCATCCAGTCGCCGGCCTTCCTCACGCATTTTTTGTGCTCGAACGTGCAGCTCGACCTGGCCGCCAAGCAGCGCCTGCTCGAAAAAGACGACCCCGAGCAGCAGGCCCGCCTGCTGCTCGAAGCCCTGCTCAGCCAGGTGGAGCTGCTGGAAATCAAGCAGGACATCCGCACCAAAACCCACACCGGCATCGACGCCCAGCAGCGCGAATACTTCCTGCGCCAGCAGCTCAAAACCTTGCAGGACGAGCTCGGCCAGGAGGGCCCCGACCAGGACATCAGCCGCTACCGCGCCCGCGCCGAAACCAAGCAGTGGCCCGAGCCCGTGGCCCAGCACTTCGCCAAGGAGATGGAAAAGCTGGCCCGCACCAACCCGATGGCCCCCGACTTTTCGGTGATTTCCAACTACGTGGAATTCCTGCTCGACTTGCCCTGGAACGAGTACACGAAGGACAAGATCAACCTCAAGCAAACCCGCAAAATCCTCGACGCCGACCACTTCGGCCTCGAAAAAGTGAAGGAGCGCATCCTCGAGTACCTGGCCGTGCTCAAGCTGAAGCAGGACCTGAAATCGCCGATTCTGTGCCTGTACGGCCCCCCCGGCGTGGGCAAAACCTCCCTCGGGCGCAGCATCGCCACGGCCCTGGGCCGCAAGTACGTGCGCCTGAGCCTGGGCGGCGTGCGCGACGAAGCCGAAATTCGGGGCCACCGCAAAACCTACGTGGGGGCCATGCCGGGCCGCATCATCGCGCAGATCAAGAAGGCCGGGGCCAGCAACCCGGTCATCATTTTGGATGAAATCGACAAGGTGAGCGCCGACTTTCGCGGCGACCCCAGCTCGGCCCTGCTCGAAGTGCTCGACCCGGAGCAGAACTCGACCTTTGTCGATAATTACCTAGAGGTGGAGTACGACCTGAGCAAGGTGCTGTTCATCGCCACGGCCAACTCGCTCGATACCATCCAGCCGGCCCTGCGCGACCGGATGGAAATCATCGACCTCACCGGCTACACCCAGGAGGAGAAGGTGCAAATTGCCCGCAAGCACCTCTGGCCCAAGCAGCTAAAGGAGCACGGCCTGGGCGAAAACGAGGTGAAAATCACCGATGCCGCCCTGCACCGCGTGGCCGACGACTACACCCGCGAGAGCGGCGTGCGCGGCCTGGAACGCAAG
>JANXOE010000238.1 GCA_025353745.1 Hymenobacter sp. | reverse complement strand
CGGTCATCGCGGCAGCTCCTGTGGAAAATGGCGGCAGAAGCAAGTTCAAAATTACGTAGAGCCGGGCGAAGCGCAAGCCGGGGCCCGCCGTTCCGGTTTTGCCGGCCGTCCGGCGGCCCCGGCGGGTCGCTCCATCGGTAGAAAAACAGGTTTGGTACGCCTTTGAAATCATTGCATTTTCCCTGCCGTGGGCGAACCAGTTGGGGGCAAGGCTTGGATTTAGAGCAAGGCTTGGACAGGTGTGCCCCGCCGGAAATGGGTGCCCCGGGTCGATGAGTTCTACCTTGCGGGCTAATGGCTGATTCTATTATTAGGGCTACCCGCCCGGCCCGGCACCGCTGGGTGCCCCTTGCCCTGCTTGGATTACTGCTCTTACTGGGCCCTGCTCTGTACCGGGGCTACGGTATTTACTGGGACGAATTCACCGACCATAACCTTGGGAACGTTACGGCAAATTACGTCGCTAAACGGCTGGCCCCGGCCAGTTGGCAGTCGCGGCTGCCCGCCGACCCGCGCATTCCCTGGCTGCCAACGAGCGGCATCATCCATGGCCCGGTCGTGGAAATGCCCGCGGCCGTGCTGGGCCAGCTGTTGTACCCGCGGCAGCCGCGCGGCTACTATGCGGTGCGGCACGGCTTTGTCTTTTTAGTGTTTGTAGCGGGCGTAGTGGCTCTGTACGGTCTGGGGCGGCTGCGGTTCCGCAGCCGTCGCCTGGCTTTGCTGGGCGCGGCCCTGCTAGTGATGTCGCCGCGCTTTTCTGCCGAAGCTTTTTACAACGGAAAGGACGTTGGCTTTATGGCCCTGTTTACAGTGGCCATGCTGGCGGTGGCCTGGCTGGCCCGGAAGCCGGCGGCTAGCCGGGCCTTATTGGCCGCTGGTGCCACGGGGCTGGCCATTGGGGTGCGGATGCCGGGCGTCATCCTCCCCGCGTTCGCTATGGGCTGGCTGGGCTGGCAGGCCTGGCAGGCCGGACCAGGCCGGGAGCGCCTGCGGCTACTAGGCGTGGCGGGGTTGTACATGGGCGCTACGGTAGGCACAACCATCATTTTCTGGCCCTACCTGTGGGAAGACCCGCCAACCAGTTTTCGCTACGCGTTGCGCGTGATGAGCCACGTGCCCTGGCCCGGTACGGCCTTGTATTGGGGCCGGTTGGTGCCGGCCCCCGCCTTGCCCTGGCATTATTTACCCGTGTGGATAATCATCACTACCCCGGTATCTTATGTACTGGCCGCCCTAGTGGGCGCGGGCGCGGCTGTGCGCCAAGTTTGGCGGAACGGAAGAAGCTGGCGCTGGGCTGCGCAACTCGATAGCTTGTTTCTGCTGTGGCTGCTGGCTCCGTTGGTGGCCGTTATCGGGCTTCACTCGGTGGTATTCGACGGGTGGCGGCACCTGTATTTTATTTACCCGGCGCTGCTATTGCTGGCGGTGCGGGGCGTGCAGGTGCTCGCGCAAAGCTGGGTTCCCGTTCTGCGCGGGCTGGACCGATGGCGACGCGGGCTCGTGAGCTTGGCGTTGGCGCTGGTGGTGTTCGATGGGGCCCGTACGCTGCGGTTCATCGCCCGAGCCTACCCCAACCAGCAAACTTATTTTAGCTGCTTGCCCAACGCCACGGCCGAGCGCTTATTTGAGCGCGATTATTGGGGGCTTAGCTACCGCTACGGCCTGGAGTGGCTGCTTCGCCACGACCCCAGCCCGGTCATTACCGTAACCGGGCCGCAGCCAGCCATCATTTACGTTAACTTGTTTGCGCTAAGTGCCGCGCAGCAAAAACGCATCCGGCTGGTTAATAGCCCGGCGGCCCGCTACTACCTCACGGCCTACCGCTGGCATCCGCAGCCCTACGCCGACAGCCTGGGGCCCGAGGTGCTGGCTTACCGGCCGGGCGGGGGCATCAAGGCGCTTTCCATATTTCGGCGCGACTCGTTGCGCCGCCCGCTGCCGCCCGCGCCAATTGGGCGGGCATCCCTGCCGTAAATGTGTAAATTCAGCACTTACCAATCCGCAGCTTGGCCCGTCTCCTTTCGAAGAAAGGGCGCTGAAAGGCGGACTGATGCTGAAATCCCAGTCATTCACAGCTTCAATACCTACGCGCCAACCTACTTCCATAAAATAGCCCCGTACCCCAGGCCGAACGTGCCGATGATGGAAATCTTGCGGACTATACACCTAGAGCTAAAAAAGCATATTAGCTTGCACAAACCGAGGAATTTTTCCCGCTGGTAACATTTCTCCGTTTGGTCCCAAAAATTCAGGCCAAATCATAAATGTGCCGGTATGAATTGACTTGTCGTCATACCAAAGCCCCACTGGGTATGTTGGTGCGGTACGCTCCACCGGCCGCTTTCCTCCGCGGTAAACAAGCGGTAGGTTACCCGAGAACCAAGTGGCCGGCCCATCAATTCAGCATGGGATTCCATCGGCGTAAAATGAACCGGCGCTACGCCGCCTCGTCGGCCGCTTCGGCCTCCGGCTTGGCCTCTACGCTGTTCTTCTCCACGATTTCGCGGGCCAGGTTGAGGTAGCTGATGGAACCTTTGCTTTCGGCGTCGTGCATGATGGCGGGGATGCCGAAGCTGGGGGCCTCGCTCAGCTTCACGTTGCGCGGGATGATGGTGTCGAAGGTGAGCTGCTGGAAATGCATGCGCACTTCCTCCACCACTTGGTTGCTCAGGCGCAGGCGCACGTCGTACATCGTCAGCAGGATGCCCTCGATTTCCAGGTCCGTGTTCAGGCGGCTCTGGATGATTTTGATGGTGTTGAGCAGCTTGCCCAGGCCCTCGAGCGCAAAGTACTCGCACTGCACCGGGATGATGACCGAGTGCGCCGCCGTGAGGGCGTTGACGGTGATCAGGCCCAGCGAAGGCGAGCAGTCGATGATGACGAAATCGTACTCTTCGGCCAGCGGGCGCAGGGCCTCCTTCATCTTGGCCTCGCGGTTGGGCAGGTTGATCATCTCCACCTCGGCCCCCACCAAGTCGATGTGGGAGGGCATGAGGTCGAGCTGCGGCAAGATGTTGGTGGGCAAGATGATGTCGCGGGCGTTGATGCCGTCGACCATGCACTCGTAGATGCTGTGCTGGATGTCCTTGGGGTCGTAGCCCACGCCCGACGTAGCGTTGGCCTGCGGGTCGGCGTCCACGAGCAGGGTCCGGTAGTCCAGGGCGGCCAGCGAGGCCGCGAGGTTGATGGCGGAAGTGGTTTTGCCCACGCCGCCTTTTTGGTTGGCTACCGCGATAATTTTTCCCATGAGAAGTAACGGAATACGGGGGCGGCCGGGGCTGGGGTTGGTAAGGATAAAAACGGGTAGCGGCGGCAAAGCCGGCCCGGCCGGCCCGGCTTTGCCTTCCACAAAATAAGGCCAAAAAAAACGGATTCGCCAAGCCCGGGCGGGCCCGGCGAATCCAACGCGGGGTTTTACGGGCAAACAGGCGGCGACGGCTACAGCGTCACCGTTTCGCCGATTTTCAGCAGGTGCAGCTCTTTGCCGGCGGCCCGGGCCTCGGCGCGGGCGGCGGCGTGGTCGATGACCAGCGGCGGAAAAGTGTCGTAGTGCATGCCGATGATTTTGTGGGCCCCCACCCAGTCGGCCGCCACCAGGGCGTCCGTCAGGCCCATGGTGTAGTGGTCGCCGATGGGCAGCAAGGCAAAATCGAGCTTGTGCCGCTCGCCGATGAGCTTGAGGTCGTAGGTGAGGGCCGTGTCGCCGGCGAAGTAAAAGGTCTGGCCCTCGGTGGTTTTGATGACGAAGCCCATGGGCACGCCGCCGTAGGAGCCGTCGGGGAACGAGCTGGAGTGGGCCGCGGCCACGCAGTGCACCGTGCCGAAGGGCAATTGCACCTTGCCGCCGAGGTTGGTGCCGATGGCGTTCAGGCCCTTGGCGCCGAAATGGCCGGCCACTTCGGCAATGCCCAGGATGGTGGCCCCGGTGCGCCGGGCGATTTCCTCGGCGTCGGCGATGTGGTCGCCGTGGGCGTGCGAGAGCAGGATGAAATCGGCCTCAATGGCGTCGACGTCGATGGCTTTGGCCAGCGGGTTGGGACGGATGAAGGGGTCGAAGAGCACGCGGGTGGTGCCGATGGTGGCCAGAAAAGCCGCGTGGCCCAGGTAAGTAAGCTGCATGGATTGGGAATTGAAGGAGTAGAGCCGACGCCACCGGGGCGCCATTACCTTTGCCCGAACAAGCCAAGCTTATTTCTGTTCGTATGCGGCGTTTTTTGGCCCGGGGGGCCGTGTTTTTGGCCGGCGCCGACGAGCACCGGGTGTTCCGCTACAACCAACCCGAAGCCCTCACTTCGCTCGACCCCGCTTTTGCGCGCAACCAAGCCAACCGCTGGGCCGATGAGCAGCTCTACAACGGCCTGGTGGCCCTAGATTCTGCCTTGCAGCCGGCCCCGGCCCTGGCGCGGCGCTTCACGGTGTCGCCCGACGGGCGGCTCTACACCTTCGTGCTGCGGCCCGGCGTGCGCTTCCACGACAGCGAGGTTTTCGTGGGCGGGCGCGGGCGGGTCGTCACGGCCCACGACTTCGTTTACTCCTTCAAAAGAATCCTGGACCCAGCCACGGCCAGCACCGGCGGCTGGATTTTCCGCGGCAAGGTGCTGGAAAAGCCCGACGGCAGCCCCAGCGACACCTGCTTCGTGGCGGCCAACGACTCGACGCTGCGCATCCACCTCAAAGCGCCGTTCATTCCGTTCCTG
>JANXOE010000236.1 GCA_025353745.1 Hymenobacter sp. | reverse complement strand
GTCTGTTGGATAGCCGGGGGCACTTTTTTGGCGGCCTCGCCCATGACTTCCAGGTTGCGCACTTACGGAGTTAGTGCAAGTGCGCCGTGAGGTTGCCGTACTTCACCCAATCCTCCATGCGCTTGTGGGAAGGGGCCACCTTGCCGCGCAGGTATTTCTCAATCATCAGGCCGGCGGCGGGGGCGGCGCTGGTACCGCCAAAGCCGCTGTTTTCGATGAACACGGCGATGGCGATTTTGGGGTCGTTGGCCGGGGCGAAGGCCGCAAACGTGGCGTGGTCGAAGCCGTGGGGGTTTTGCACGGTGCCCGTTTTGCCGGCCACCGAGATGCCGAACTCGCGCAGCGAGGCCAGGCTGCCGGTGCCGCCGCGGCCGTCCACCACTTCCTGCATCCCCGGGATGATGTACTTGAAGAGCGTGGTGTCGACGGCCGTGTAGTGCCGCTCGCGGTACTTCGGCAGGGGCCCGCTGGGGCCGATGCCTTTCACGAAATGCGGCGTGTAGTAGTAGCCGCGGTTGGCAATGGTGGCCAGCACGTTGGCCATTTGCAGGCCCGTGATGCCGATTTCGCCCTGCCCGATGGCCAGCGAGTACACGGTTCGGAAGTTCCAGTGGTGGTAGCCGCGCAGCTTGTCGTAGAACTCGACGGAGGGAATGAAGCCGCGCTTTTCCTGGCCCATGTCCACGCCCAGCTTTTCGCCGAGGCCGAACGACTTCACCATCTTCTGCCACTGGGCCAGGCCCAGGCGGGCGTCCTCGAACTTGTTGGGCGACTGCCCGCGCACCACCGCCGCCCGCATCACCTGGTAGAAATAGGGGTTGCAGCTGTTTTTGATGGCGAGGCTCACGTTGGCCGGGTACTCGTGCTGGTGGGTGCAGTGCACCAGCTTCTGGTTGCACTCGAAGCCGGTGTTGGGCGTGACGACGCCCAGCTGCAAGGCCACCAGCTCGTTCACGAGCTTGAACACCGAGCCCGGCGGGTAGGTGGCCATCAGGGGCCGGTCGAACAGGGGCCGGTCGGGGTTGCGCAGCAGGTCCATGTAGCGGTTGCCCATGCCCTTGCCGGTCAGCATCTGGGGCTCGTAGTGCGGGGCCGACACGAAGGCCAGGATCTCGCCGGTCTTGGGGTCGATGGCCACGATGGAGCCGCGCCGCCCGGCCAGCAGCTCTTCGCCGTAGGCCTGCAGCTCGGCGTCGATGCTCAGGTGCAGGTCCTGCCCGGCCACCGAGAGCGTGTCGAACTCGCCGCCCCGGAACGCGCCTTTTTCGACGCCGCGCACGTTCACCATTTTGTACTGCACGCCGCGGCGGCCCATCAGCGTGGGCTCGTAGTACGATTCCAGGCCCGCGATGCCCACGTTTTCGCCCGGCACGTAGTGGGCGTACTTGGGCAGCTCGAGCAGCCTGGGCGTGATGGAGCCCACGTAGCCCAGGGCGTGGGCCAGGTTGGGCGTGCGGTAGGCCCGCGCCATGCGCGCCTGCACCCGAAAGCCCGGGAAGTCAATCAGGTTGTCCTGAATGGCGGCGTGCTCGGCCGGGCTCAGGTTCTGCACCAGCGGCGAGGGCTTGGTGCGCGAGTACTTTTTGGCCGCCCGCAGGCTTGCCCGCAGCTCTTCCAGGGGCATTTGCAGCAGCTGGCAGAAGCGGGCCGAATCGAGGGCCCTCACCTCGCGGGGCACCACCAGCAGGTCGTACACCGGCGTGTTGGTGACGAGCAGCTGGTTGTTGCGGTCGTACACCGAGCCCCGGAACGGCACCTGCACCAGGCGCTGCAACGTGTTTTTGTCGGCCGCCAGCTTGTACGTACCGTCGAGCACCTGCATGAAAAACAGCCGCGCGGCGAACACCAGCCCCACCAACAGAAAAATGCCTTGCACCACGTAGCGCCGTCCCTCCAGGTATTGCATAATGCAAAGTTACACCTGAAGCAGGGCCCCCAATAATTCGCCGGGACTTATTGCCGGCCGCGGCGCACCGGATAAAACAGCAGCTGGACAATCAGCAGCGCCACGCCCGTAAACAGCCAGCTCACGGCCACCTTCTCGAGCGTGAACCCAAAGTGCCGGAAGCTGCCCAGCTCCAACAAAAAAAACGCCAGGTGGTGCACCAGCACCAGCACCCCCAGGTACGTCAGGAACCACGCAGGGCCCATCAGGTGCACATTCACGGCGTCGGCGGCGTCGTAGCCGTCGCGCGGGCGCAGCAGGCGCAGCACGGCCGGCCGCACAAAGGCCAGCAGCACCGCCGCCGCCGCGTGCAGGCCCCCGGTGTCGTAAAAGATGTCCATCGTCAGGCCCATGCCGAAGGCCAGCAGCAGCTGCACCACCACCGGCGTGCCGATGGGCAAAAACAGGATAAAGCCCAGGTACAGAAAGCACCAGCCCGCATCGAACAGCACCAGCCGGCTCACGATGAACACGTGCACCAGCGTGTAGAGCACGTAGCGCAGCGCCTGCCCCAGCAGTAAGCCCAGCCCCCTCACCGGCGCCCCCCCTTCCCGGCCGGCGGCAGGGCGCGGGCCTCCACGGTGTCGCGCTCGGGCCGCGAGCGGCTCGTTACCACGTACACGTAGGTTAAGTTGCTGAAATCGACCCCGAGCCGCACGCGCACCGTCCAGAAATTTTTGTCCGGCTCCTTCACAAACGAGGCCACGGTGCCCACGAACACGCCTTCGGGAAAGATGGCGTTGTAGCCCGACGTCACCACGGTGTCGCCCACCACCAGCTTGTTCTGGCGCGGCACGTCGTCGAGCAGCGCCTGCGTGGGGTCGTCGCCGGCCCAGCGGATGCTGCCAAACGTGCCGTCGCGCTTGATTTTGGCCGACACGCTGGTTTTGGAGTGCAGCAGGCTGGTGGCCGTGGCGTAGTGCGCGGTGGCCGCCTTGATGCGGCCCACCACGCCGGCCGCGGCCAGCACGCCCAGGCCCGGGCGCACGCCGTCGGCCAGGCCCACGTTCAGGGTGATGTAGTTGTCGACGCTGCGCAGCGAGTTGTTGATCACCCGGGCCGGGACGAGCGGGTAGTCGGAGTCGTGCGCGGCCAGGCGCCGCTGGGCCAGCAGCAAGGTGTCGGGCCGCTGGGCGGGCCGCAGGTAGCGCACGCGGCGCAGCGAATCGCCGGGGGCCGGGGGCACGGCCACCGAGTCGGCCTGGCGCTGGCCGAGGTCGGGCGGGTAGAGCTGCTGGCGCAGGCGGGCGTTTTCGGTCAGCAGCTGCTGGTTGAGCGCCCCCAGGTGGAAGTAGTCGAGCACTTGGCTGCGGCGGGCGAGCACGGCGCCCGCGTACGTATTGGCCGAATTAAAAAACGCGGCCCGCTGGTAGGAGCTGCTCGTCACAAACAAATAAAGGCTGGCAACTTCCAACAAGCCGAACACCAGCAGCCCCTGAAACCGCACCAGGAAAAGCAGCAGATTCTTCATTCATCTAACATGGATCAATCAACTTTTAACGCCCCGCCGTCGCCCATTAACCAAGCACGTGGACGCGGCAAGCAGCGTAAATGATAAATGATGATCGTTAAATGGCACTTGATCAAGCTTGAGCGGCTTAGGTCAGCAGCACGCCCTTGAAGGCGTTGAGGTCTTTGATGGCCTGGCCGGTGCCGCGCACCACGGCGCGCAGCGGGTCTTCGGCGATGTGGATCGGGAGCTTGGTTTTGGCGGCCAGGCGCTTGTCGAGGCCGCGCAGCAGGGCCCCGCCGCCGGTGAGGTGGATGCCGTTTTCGTAAATATCGGCCGAGAGTTCGGGCGGCGAAATCTCCAGGGCCTTCAGCACGGCTTCTTCGATCTTGGCCACCGACTTGTCGAGGGCAATGGCGATTTCCGAAAACGTCACCTTGATCACCTTCGGGATGCCCGTCATCAGGTCGCGGCCGCGCACTTCGTGGTCGGGCGGCGGCACGTCGAGCTCGGTGAGGGCGGCCCCCACCTCAATTTTGATGCGCTCGGCCGAGCGCTCGCCGATGAGCAGGTTGTGCTGGCGGCGCATGTAGTCGAGGATGTCCTGGTTGAAAACGTCGCCGGCGGTTTTGATGCTTTGGTCGCACACGATGCCCGAGAGGGCGATGACGGCGATTTCGGTGGTGCCGCCCCCGATGTCGATGATCATCGAGCCCACCGGCTGCTGCACGTCGATGCCGATGCCGATGGCGGCGGCCATGGGCTCCTGAATCATCCACACTTCCTTGGCCCCGGCGTGCTCGGCGGAGTCGCGCACGGCGCGCTTCTCGACTTCGGTGATGCCCGACGGAATGCAGATGACCATGCGGTGCGAGGGCTGGAACAGCCGCTTTCGCGTGTCAATCATCTTAATCATCCCCTTAATCATCTCCTCCGCCGCGTGGAAATCGGCAATCACGCCGTCTTTCAGCGGGCGGATGGTTTTGATGTTGTCGTGGGTTTTCTCGTGCATCTGCTGGGCCTGGCGGCCCACGGCGATGATCTTGTTGGTGGTGCGGTCTTTAGCGATGATGCTCGGCTCGTCCACCACGATTTTATCGTTGTGGATGATGAGGGTATTGGCCGTGCCCAGGTCGATGGCGATGTCGCTGGTCAGGAAGTTAAAGAAACCCATTGATTTAGATCAAAATAGCCGCGCAGCTACCGGGCCACGCGAAAATAATGGGTAAAGGTACGGAAGGTTTTACCCGAAGCACTGCGCTCCTTTCAAACGAAAGCCCGGCATTATTTTGTCATCCCAGCCCATGCGCAGGGCCCCGGGACGGCAGCAAGGGTCGTACTAATTCTTTGAATAATGCTCGTATGCAGCCGTCTATCCCTGCCTAAATATCACAACCTCAACTTTATTATATGTAGTTGATTATTTGTTATATTTACCGGCAGCCACCAATCGTTTTTCACGCCTGCTTTTTTATGAAACCGATTCCTGCCATCGCCTTTTGCCTCCTGCTGCTGCCCTTAACGCTGCTCGCCGGGCGGCCCGCACAGGGCCCCGCGCAACCGCGGCGCCCCGCGACGGGCGCAATCGCCACCCCCCCCGCGGCAACCAACGCCGTGGTTCACAACCCCAATTACCCGCCCCCGCCCCCGGCCCCGCCCGCACCCATCGCCCCGCCCAGTACCAAAGTGAAAGCGAAGCCCAAAAAAGCCAAGCCGTAGCCCGCCCAGCGGGGGCAGCGCGGGCCCCCGGGCCCGGCCAACGCGGCCCGGGCGGCCCCCCTGAAGCGCGGTTAGTGCTTGAAGTGCCGCACGCCGGTGAGCACCATGGCCATGCCGCGCTCGTCGCTGGCCCGCACGCTGTCGGCGTCCTTGATGGAGCCGCCGGGCTGCACCACGGCCCGAATGCCGGCGTCGCCGGCAATCTCCACGCAGTCGGGGAAAGGGAAAAACGCGTCTGAAGCCATCACCGCGCCCCGCAGGTCGAAGCCGAAGCTGTGGGCCTTGGCAATGGCTTGGCGCAGGGCGTCGACCCGCGAGGTCTGGCCCACGCCCGAGGCCAGCAGCTGGCCGGGCCGGGCCAGCACGATGGTGTTGCTTTTGGTGTGCTTGCAGATTTTGCCGGCGAACACGAGGGCTTCCACTTCCTCGGGCGTGGGGGCCGACTGCGTGACGACGCGGAAGTCGGCGGCCGTTTCGGTCTGGCGGTCGGCGTCTTGCTCGATGAGGCCGTTGAGCAAGGTTTTCACCTGCCTGGCGGGGAATTCGACGGGCTTCTGGCGCAGCAGGATGCGGTTTTTCTTGCTTTGCAGCAACCCCAGTGCCTCCGGAGTGAAACCGGGGGCGATGAACACTTCAAAAAACAGCTGGCTCAGCTCGGCCGCGGTGGCGGCGTCCACTTCCTGGTTGACGATGATCACGCCGCCGAATGCCGACACCGGGTCGCAGGCCAGGGCGTTCACGTAGGCTTCGCGCAGGGTGCCGGCCTGGGCCACGCCGCAGGCGTTGGTGTGCTTGAGGATGGCACAGGCAGGGGCCCCGGCGGCGAACTCGGCCATCAGGGCCACGGCGGCGTCGACGTCCACCAGGTTGTTGTAGCTCAGCTGCTTGCCGTGCAGCTGATCGAACAGGGCCCCCAGGTCGCCGTAGAACGTGGCGCTCTGGTGGGGGTTTTCGCCGTAGCGCAGGGGCGTGGCTTGCGCCGGGGGCGCGGGGGCCAGGTCGGTGCCCTGGCTTACGTATTTGAAGATTTCGGTGTCGTAGTGGCTGGTGGTGGCGAAGGCGGCGGCGGCGTAGTGGCGGCGGTCGTCGAGGTCGGTGGCGCCGTTTTTGGCGGCCAGCAGCTCCGCGACGGCGGCGTACTGGTCGCGGCCGCTCACCACCAGCACGTCGCGGTAGTTTTTGGCGGCGGCGCGCAGCAGCGCGATGCCGCCGATGTCGATTTTCTCGATGACGTCGGCCTCGGGGGCCCCGCCGGCCACGGTTTCTTCAAACGGGTACAAATCGACCACCACCAAGTCGATGGGCGGAATGCCGTGCTGCGCGGCCTGGGCCAGGTCGGCGGGCTCGTGGCGGCGGTGCAGGATGCCGCCGAACACCTTGGGGTGCAGCGTTTTCACCCGGCCACCGAACACTTCGGGGAAGCCGGTCAAGTCTTCTACCGCCGTGACGGTGGCACCTTCGCCTTCCAGAAATTGTTGGGTACCGCCCGTCGAGTACAGCGTCACGCCGTGTTGGCGCAGCACCTGCACCAGGGGGCCCAGCCGGTCTTTGTGGTACACGGACAACAAGGCGGCGCGAACGGGACGGGACGACATAACAGCAGAAAAAAACAGGGCACCATTGCCGCCGCAAAGGTACGCCGGGCCGCCGCCGGGGGCCAAAGCCGGCGTGAATTGAATCGGTGCGGCCCCGCACGCCCCCGCAACAACACATTGCCAATCACCACCATAACAAATTGAGTGCCTTGCGGCTTCCGACCTTTGCCCGGGCCTACAAACACTGCCCCTGCTTTTGGAGTATGTTTTTTACGTTACTTGGATTCCGATTATTTATTTCCGCCCCTGCCAATGATTGTTGACTTTATAAGCCCCGATTCTGCTGCCATTGCCCCCGCCCGCGCCAAATCTTCCGCCGCCGCCGCGCAGCTGCTCGCGCCCGACGCGGCCGTGTGGGCAGCCAACGCCCTGGCGCCCCGACTGTTTTCCCAAGCGGGTGCGACCGACGCGGCCGGCACCTTCCCCGGCCAGGAATTTGATTGGCTGCGCGACGCCGGGCTGCTGACGGCCCCGCTGGCCACGGCCCTGGGGGGGGCCGGCCTGGGGGCCCCCGCCGCCACCGACGCCCTGCTGGCGGTGCTGCGCCACGTCGGCCGTGGCAATCTGGCGGTGGGGCGCCTCTACGAAGGCCACGTCAACGCGCTGCTGCTCATCCAATTGTTCGGCAACCCGGCGCAGGCAGCCGGCTGGGCCGCCGACGCGGCCGCCGGGCAGCTGTTTGGCGTCTGGAACACCGAGGAACCCGCCCACGGGGTGCGGCTGGAGGCGCTGCCCGGCGGCCGCTACCGCCTGCACGGGGCCAAAACCTTCGCCTCTGGGGCCGGGCACGTGGGCCGGGCGCTGGCCACGGGGGCCCTGCCCGAGGGGCGCGGGTGGCAGATGTTCGTGCTGCCCGCCGATGAGCAGCCGCCGGTGCTGGACCGCAGCTTTTGGCGGCCGCTGGGCATGCGCGCCACCGCCAGCTACCGCGCCGACCTCACGGGCCTGGAAATTGGGCCCGCCGACCTGCTGGGCCCGCCCGATGCCTACTACCGACAGCCGTGGTTTGGGGGCGGGGCCAGCCGGTTTGCGGCGGTGCAGCTGGGCGGCATCGAGGCCGTGTTTGAGGAAACCCGGCGCTTTTTGCAGTGCATCGGCCGCACCGACGACCCTTACCAACGCCAGCGCCTGGGCCAGATGGCCCTGCTGCTCGAAAGCGGCCGGCAGTGGCTGCGCGGGGCCGCCGCCCACGCGGCGTTGCCGGCCGACGCCGCGGCTTCGCCCCGCCCCGGCGCCCCGGCCTACGCCGGCTTGGTGCGCACCGCTATCGAGCAAATCGGCCTGGCGCTGCTGCCGTTGGCCGAGCGCTGCGTGGGCGCCCGCGGCCTGCTCCAGCCCGAGCCGTTCGAGCGCCTCCACCGCGACCTGACGCACTACCTGCGCCAGCCCGCCCCCGACGCCGTGCTGGCCGACGTGGGCCGCTTCGTACTCGACGGGCACGAGCTGTACTAACGCGATGCCCAGTGCCATGCTGCCGTTTGCCGAGTATCCGCTGCGGCCCGCCGCTTTTGCTGCCACGCTGGGGCCCACGGTCGTCATCGCCCCGCACCCCGACGACGAAGCCCTGGGCTGCGGGGGCCTGCTGGCGCTGCTGCGGCGGGCGGGCCAGCCGGTGCACGCCGCCCTGGTGAGCGACGGCACGATGTCGCACCCCCGCTCGGTCGCGTTTTCGGCCGCGGCCCGGCGGGCCGTGCGCGAAGCCGAGTTCCGCCACGCCTTAGCCCTGCTCGACGTGCACACCGAGCCGCTGCTGCTGCGCCTGCCCGACGGGACCGTGCCCGACGGCCCCGGGCAGCCCGGCTTTGACGAGGCGGCCGGCCGGCTGCGCGATTTTTTGACTGCCGCCCGGCCGGCCACCGTGCTGCTGCCCTGGCGCCGCGACCCCCACCCCGACCACCGCGCCAGCTACCGGCTGGCCCAAGCGGCGCTGGCCGGCCTGCCGGCCGCCCCGCGCCAGCTGGAGTACGTGGTGTGGGCCTGGCAGCGCGCCACCCCCGCCGACCTGCCCCGGCCCGACGACCACGTGGCGGGGTTCCGGCTGGCCACCGACGAAGGGCTGCCCCAGAAGCAGTGCGCCATCGCCGCCCACCGCTCGCAGGTGGCCCCCGGCGTGTTCACCGACGACGCGGCGGGTTTTTTATTGGCTGATGATATGCTGGCGCAATTCAACCAGCCGTTCGAAGTGTTTTTTGAACCCACCCAATGAACCACAACCAACCCAACTCGCTAGCCAACAATTATTTCGACGACGTGTACCGGGCCAATTCCGACCCGTGGAACTTCGAAACCAGCCCCTACGAACACGCCAAATACGCGGCTTCGCTGGGGGCCCTGCCCCGGCCGCACTATCCGCAGGCGCTCGAAATCGGGTGTTCGCTGGGCGTGTTCACCGCCCTGCTGGCGGGGCGTTGCGGTCATTTATTGGGAGTCGACGTGAGCGAGCAGGCGCTGGCCCAGGCCCGCCGGCGCTGCGCCGGGCTGCCGCAGGTGGCGCTGCAGCTGCTGCGGGTGCCCGACGAATTTCCGACGGCCGAGTTCGACCTCGTCACCCTCTGCGAAGTGGGCTACTACTGGAACCTGGCCGATCTGGCCCGCGCCGCCGGCCGCATCGCGGCGGCCGTGCCCGCCGGGGGCCACCTCCTGCTCGTGCACTGGACGCCCACTGTGCCCGATTACCCACTCACGGGCGACGAAGTCCACGAATTTTTCCTGCAAAGAACCGGCCCCAATGGCCTCTGGCGCCACCTGGCCGGCCAACGCCATCCCCAGTACCGGCTCGACGTACTGGAAAAGCAATAGCCAAAGGCAGTCGGCCAGTCGCCGCTTTTTGTTCGTCGCTTCCTTACATGTAGTTATCCGATTTTAATAAATTTAATTGTGCACGATCAAACTTTATGCAACTGATTTTGCTTTAGTAAGCCGACCCCCATGAGCAAGCCCAACGCCCCCCCGTCCGCGAATCCGCTGCTGCAGCTGGATAACCAGCTTTGCTTCCCGCTGTATGCCGCTTCGCGGATGCTGACCAAGGCCTATCAGCCCTACTTGCAGGCCCTGGACCTGACCTACCCGCAGTACCTCGTTTTCCTGCTGCTTTGGCAGCACGAAGAACTGACCGTGAAAGCGTTAGGCGAGCAATTGCTACTCGATTCGGGCACGCTCACGCCCTTGCTCAAGCGCATGGAGCAGAAAGCGTGGGTGAGCCGCCGCCGCGACCCGCGCGACGAGCGCTCGGTCATCATCGCGCTGCTGCCCGCCGGCCGCGGCTTGCAGCAGCGGGCCTGCCACGTGCCGGAAAAGCTGCTCGAAAAGCTGGCCATGGCGCCCGCCGAGTTCGATGCGCTGCGCCTGCAATTGCAACAACTTTTGCTTCGGCTTGCCTGATCGGGCCAGTCATTTTTTATTCACTTCTTCTTTTCAATCGATGAAAATCGAAAAAATCTTCACGGCGCAAGCCAAAGCCAAAGGCGGCCGCGACGGCGGCGTCACCACCGCCAACGACGCGTTGAACCTGACCCTGAGCACGCCCAAAGAGATGGGCGGCCCCGGCAAAGCCGGCGCCACCAACCCCGAGCAGCTGTTTGCCGCCGGCTACGCGGCCTGCTTTGAAGGGGCCCTCGGCGTGGCCGCCCGCCAGGCCAGCGTGCGGCTGGAAGGCGTGACGGTGGAGGCCCTGATCGGCTTTGGCAAAGCCGAAGACGGCGGCTACGGCATCTCGGCCGATTTGCACGTCAACATCCCCGGCGTGGCCCAAAAGCAGGCCGAAGAGCTGGTGGAAGCCGCCCACGGCATCTGCCCCTACTCGCGCGCCACGAAAGGCAACATCGAAGTCAACCTCACCACCACGACCAACGCTTAACGGTCACGGCCGGTTTTAACCACCTTTTCTTTTATACTCCCATGAACATCTTAATGGTTCTGACCTCGCACGACCAACTGGGCGATACGGGCGAGAAAACCGGCTTTTGGCTGGAGGAATTCGCGGCTCCTTACTACGTGTTCAAGAATGCCGGCGCAACGCTGACCCTGGCCTCGCCCAAGGGCGGCCAGCCGCCCCTCGACCCCAAGAGCGACGACCCGAGCGCCCAGACGGAAGCCACCGAGCGCTTCAAGAAAGACCCCGCCGCCCAGCAGGCCCTGGCCCACACCGTGGCGCTGGCCAGCGTGCTGGCCGCCGACTACGACGCGGTGTTTTACCCCGGCGGCCACGGCCCCCTGTGGGATTTGGCCGAAGACAGAGCCTCGATTGCGCTGATTGAAACGATGTACGCCGCCGGCAAGCCCGTGGCCGCCGTCTGCCACGCCCCCGGCGTGCTGCGCCACGTGAAAGCTGCCGACGGCTCGCCGCTCGTGCAGGGCAAGGCGGTGGCCGGCTTCACCAACACCGAGGAAGAAGCCGTGCAGCTGACCAACGTGGTGCCCTTCCTAGTGGAGGACATGCTGAAAAGCAACGGCGGCACTTACTCGAAGGGCCCCGACTGGCAGCCTTACGTGGTGAGCGCCGGCAACCTCATCACCGGCCAAAACCCGGCATCGTCGGCCCCCGCCGCCGAGGCCCTGTTGCAGCTGCTGGCCAAGTAATTTTTTGATCAACTGAATAAAAAGCCGCCCCGGCTGCGCCTGTTTCAGGAGCGGTTGGGGCGGCTTTTCGTTGGGAGGGGCGCTGCCCGTCGCTGCTCGCGTGGGTGCGCAGCCAAGCCAGGGCGTCGCCCAGCGGCACTTGCGGCACGGCCACCCCGGCTTCGGCCCGGGCCTGCCCTACCCATTCCCACAAGCGGCCGAAGGTGCAGCTGGCCAGCACCTGCCGGGCCAGAAGCCGGGCCGGCAGGCCCAGCGCCGCGGCCACGCCCTGCCCCGGTGCCCCAAACGGCCTGGTACGGCCCCACCAGGCGCGCAGCTGGCGGCGCGCATGCCAGAGCGCCGCCAGCTGCTGTGGGCAAGCCACCAGCGGCTCGCGGTGCGCCAAGCGGTGGGCGGCCCACTCGCGCAGCTGCCACGAGAGCCCCACCTCGACGCGCCCCCACTGCCGGGGCGACGTGTACACCACCACCCGGGGGCTGTGGCGCAGGCGCAAGTCGTGGCGGCGCAGCTGCTGGCACAAGGCTTCGTCTTCGAGGTAGCGCAGCACCGGCAGCCCTCCCACGCGGCGGTAGGCGCGGGCCGTCAGGGCCAGGCTGGCCCCGAAGTGCTGGTGATGGCGGGGCCACGGGTCGGCCGCCTGCGGGTCGAGCCGGGCTTCGAGCCGGGCGCACAACAAATGGTAGGCCGCGTCGCGCAGTTGGGTATGGCGCACCGAGCCGGCTGCCGCGGGCTCGGTGGCAAGGGCTTTGGGGTCGAGAAGGATGCGCCCGCCCACGGCGTCGGCCCCGGCGGCGATTTCGGCCTGGGTGGCCGCTAGCCAGTCGGGCGCCACGCGGGTATCGGCATCGGTGCTGACAATGAGGCCGTTGAAGCGGCCCAGGCCCAGTAGCCGCTGGCAGGCCTCGTCCATCAGCAAGCGGCGGGCCCGGCCCACGTGGGCATCGGGAACGGCCAGGTACAAGCTGGCTACATGAATAGCCCACGCCGGGTGGCGGGCAGCAAAACGACGCACGACGGCCGCTGTGCCGTCGGTGCAGTTGTTGGCCAATACAATAATCTCGAAGCTGTCGGGCGGCAAGGGCCGGTCTGCCAGGTCGGTTTGTGCGGCCAGTGCGGCCAGGGTAGCGGGCAGCGCATCGGCTTCGTCGCGGGCCGGAATGATGACGCAGGCCCGCAACGCAGAGCGGGGCGGGGGCAGCTGCTGCCGCAATTGGGCGGCATAATCGGCGCGGGAAGTTGGTGCGTTGGCGGCGGCCGGAGCAGCACTAGCCTCGCAGGCGTCCCGAAAACGCAGGGCGGTAGCGTTGTTCATGATTATGCGCTTGTACGCCCCACCTTGCGCAATGGCTGAAAAAACAACCGTACTTTTTGATAAAACTTTGGGTTTTTATTTCAAGTAAAAACAGGCAAGACGCCCCTGCTCGCTGAGGCGCGAGCCGTGCGACGGCGCGCAGGGGCCTCTTACTCCTCACGCCCACCAAAATTGAAACGGACCTAAAAAGCCTCGCCGATGGCAAACAGGAAGCTCGAGCTGGAGCCCGCGCCCACGGCGTAGTCAAGGCGCAGGTTCACCCGGTCGCGCCGGATGAAATTGAAGCGTGCGCCCACGCCGCCCGCCCCGCGCACGCCGTTGAGCGAGAAGTCGCGGGCCCCGTTGGCGACCTCGCCCACCCCGGCAAACGCCGCCCCGTCGATGCGCCAGAACAAGTGCTGCCGCAGCTCGGCCTGGAACGTCATCATCTGGCGGTCGCGGTAGCGCTGCTCGTA
>JANXOE010000221.1 GCA_025353745.1 Hymenobacter sp. | reverse complement strand
TCTTCTGCCGCTACCAGACCATGCTCGGCAAGCAGGTGCCCCGCAAGGGCGGCTGGGACACCCACGGCCTGCCCATCGAGCTGCAAGTGGAGAAGGAGCTGGGCATCACGAAGGAGGACATCGGCCACAAAATCAGCATCGAGGACTACAACCAGCGCTGCCGCGAAACCGTGATGCGCTTCAAGGCCCAGTGGGACGACCTGACCCAGAAAATGGGCTACTGGGTGGACCTCGACAACCCCTACGTCACCTTCGAGCCCGAGTACATCGAGAGCTGCTGGGCCCTGCTCAAGAAGCTCTACGACAAGGGTTTTCTCTACAAAGGCTACACCATCCAGCCCTATTCGCCGGCCGCCGGCACCGGCCTCAGCTCGCACGAGCTGAACCAGCCCGGCACCTACCGCGACGTGAAGGATACGACCGTGGTGGCGCAGTTCAAGGTGAAGCGGGACGCGGCTTCGGAGGCACTATTTGGTTTGAGAGAGAGGGGGATTCGAACCCTTGAAGAGCACAACGCACCAGACATATTTATTCTGGCCTGGACAACCACGCCGTGGACCTTGCCGGCTAATACGGCCCTGGCTGTTGGCAAGAACATTCGCTATGTTCAAATCAGTACATTCAATCCGTACACGTTTGAGCCAATCCACGTCATCCTGGCGGAGCCTTTGGTGTCTCGTTACTTCAGTGACAAGGGCGCCGAGGGCGACTTGGGTGTTTTCAAACCTGGCGACAAGGTGATTCCCTGGCGTCGTGAAGCTACTTGGACCGGCGCTGACCTCGTGGGCATCAAGTACGAGCGGCTGTTCGATTTCACCCCGTTTGAAGGGCAGGAGCGGGCTTTCCGCGTCATCCCGGCCGACTTCGTAACCACGGAGGACGGCACCGGCATCGTGCACATCTCGCCCACGTTCGGCGCCGACGACTTCCGGGCCGCGCAGCTGGCCGACATCCCGGCGCTGATGGTGCCGGATGCCGAGGGCACGCTGGGGCCCATCGTGGACCGCACGGGCCGCTACGTGCCGCAGATGGGCGAATTTGCGGGCCGCTGGGTGAAGAACTACGACGGCCACGACGAGTCGGGGGCCGACTATAAAACGCTGGACGAGAGCATCGTCATCAAGATGAAGGGCGACGGCACGGCCTTCAAGGTGGAGAAGTACGAGCACACCTACCCG
>JANXOE010000220.1 GCA_025353745.1 Hymenobacter sp. | reverse complement strand
GTGCTGGTTGCTGGTTGCTAGTTGCTGGTTGCTGGTTCCTAGTTTCACGTTGAAGCAACAGCCCACCCGAACAACTAGAAACCAGAAACCAGCAACCAGAAACCCCTCAATGCTTCCGATTTACGACCAAAAAACCCGCATCAAAATTCTGGTGGCCGTGCTGGCGCTGCTCATCGGGGCGGCCACCGTCATATACACCAACCTGCTGGTGCAGCGCGTGTCGGAGCGGGAGCAGCAGCAGATTCAACTGTATGCCAAGGCGTTGCAATACATTAGTAACTTAGAGACTGAAACCAACACGTTCGTTTTCAATGAAATAATCAGCAACAACACGACCATTCCGGTCATCCTCAGCAGCGACGGAAAAGACATCACCAGCGCCAAGAACATCACCATGCCGGCCCACCTCTCGCCGGCTGATTCGCTCACGCTGCTCAACAGTGAGCTGCTGCTCATGAAGAAGCAGCACCCACCCATCATCGTGAAGTTTGGGGGCGGGCAGGTAAACTACATTTTCTACCGCGACTCGCAGCTGCTGCGGCAGCTGCGCACCTACCCGCTGGTGCAATTGGTGGTGATTGGCTGCTTGGCCGTGATTGCGTATTTCGCGTTCAGCTCGTCGCGCCGGGCCGAGCAAAACCGCGTGTGGGTGGGCCTGGCCAAGGAAACCGCTCACCAGCTGGGCACGCCGCTCAGCAGCCTGGTGGGTTGGCAGAACTACCTGCGCGACTCCGACCGCTTCAAGGACGAGCCCATCGTGGAGGAGCTGGGCAAGGACATCCGGCGGCTGGAAATCATCACGGAGCGGTTCAGTAACATCGGCTCGGTGCCGGTGCTCAGGGACGAAAACCTGTACCTCATCACCCGCAACGCCATCGAATACCTGCAAAGCCGGGTGTCGAAAAAAGTGGTGTTCAAGATTGAGTCGGACCTGCCGATGGACACGCCCGCCCGCATCAACGTGCCGCTGTTCGATTGGGTCATCGAAAACATCTGCAAAAACGCCGTGGATGCTATGGAGGGCCGCGGCTCCATCACGCTGCACCTACGCCGCGTGCGGACCCGCCGCAGCTGGTACCGGCGCGGTGCCCCGCCCCGCCAAGTAGCCGTGGACATCACCGACACGGGCAAGGGCATCTCCAAAAACAAGCTCGAAAGCGTGTTCATGCCCGGTTTCACCACCAAAAAGCGCGGCTGGGGCCTGGGCCTGGCCCTGGCCAAGCGCATCATAGAGAACTACCACGAGGGCCGGCTCTTCGTGAAATGGAGCGAGCTGGGGCGCGGCACCACGTTCCGGGTGGTGCTGAATCAGTAGCTGTTATTTAGCTGTTAGCCAATAGCTGCCAGCTGTTAGCTCTTTTGTTGAGTGAGAAGCTAACAGCTAATAGCTATTGGCTAACAGCTAAATACGTTACCGATTAGTGATTTCCACGTAGGCCTTGCCCGTCACGGGCTGGCCGTGGTGAGTGCCTTTCACGCGGCACATGCCTTCCCAATAATACATGGTGAAGGCGTGGAAAAACCGCAGCGCCAGCTCCTGCTGGGGCACCAGGGGCTCCACGGTGAGGTCGTAGCCCTGGGCGGGCACCTGCACGCGCCAGGTGGCGGGGTATTTCTTTTTCGACTTCGGGCTGGTCCAGTACGTGAGGGGCGTGAGCGTAAAATCGGGGCCGGAGAGGTGCACGCTGGGCACGGCCGCCCCGCTGAAAGTGCCGTTGTTGAGGGTTTTGCCGGTGGCGGAGTTGCGCAGCGTGTTCAGCATAAACTCCTCCTGGGGCTGGTCGAGCTGGATGCTGAGCCAGTCCCAGCCCACGTTTTTGTCCACGATGCTGGTGCAGTTCCACTGCCGGTCGTACCACAGCTCGCCGGTGACCTGGCGGGTTTTGCCGGCCACCGTGAGCGTGCCGGTAGTGGCCAGGCGCGGGAAGGAATAATAGCCCGCCATGATGCCGTTGCCGTAGTTTTCGTAGCCGGTGCCGCTGTGCAGCACCACGCCACGGGTGGGCTTGGTGGTGAGGTCGAGGGCGTAGCCGGAATTGGCCTTGCCGGTGAGGGCGGCCTGCAAATGGTAGGCCCCCTCCTGCCCGTCCAGCTTCCAAACCTGCCCGCGCTGGTGCTCGCGCAGCCGCAACGGCAGCGAATCGGTGAGCAGCGCGGGCAGCTTGCCCAGCTTATAGTCGAAGCGGAACTGCTGGCCTTGCGGGTCGGTTAGGGCCACGTTCACCATCTGCCAGTCCTGGCGGCCGTCTTTCAGATTGAAGTGGAAGAAGACGTACTCCACGCCAAACTCCTCGCCGGTGGCCTGGTCGCGCAGGTGGCCGGTGAGGTACCACCATTCGAGCGAGTTTTTGGGGTGGGGGGCTTCCTCGTGGGGCAGCTCGGCGCGGGTAGCAGTAGGGTTGAAACGGGTGGTGGGCCGGGGAGCGGCGCAGGCGGTAGCCAACAGGAGCAGCAGGGTAAAACGCAATGCTTTCATTCCCAATGAAAGATTTTTGGGGCCGAAAGGTTTAATTCTAAAGTCCTTTTGTAAGCAGCAAAAAAGCATCTCACAACCTATTCATCCTATATTAAAGGACAAATGCCGGCTTCCATAGAGTCCTTTTTCAGTAAATGTTGATTTGGAAATCATGATTGCCACCGTATCATTTGTGCCATGCGTCACTACCTATCCCTGGCTTGTGGTTTATCGTTGTCGGTGACCAGTATAGCGCTACCGAATTCTGTTCGGGCTCAGTCGTCCGAGCCAGTGCAACCCATACATTCCACCATCATTTCTATCTCCCCGGCCGAGCTTATCTACAAAACTCAGTTAGGCTATGAGCACCGCTGGGGCACCCGCAATTCGCTGGGCTTGTTGGGCAGTTATCATTACGGTAATTTTTCCAATTCTGGCCAGTTGCGAGGCGGACAGCTTACCGGCTACTACCGCCGCTTTCTAACGCATGAGTTCCCAACGGGCTTGTATGTACAGGCGCAAGCCAGCTTGCTTGATTTCGTTCACACCGCTTCGTTGGTTGATACCAAAACGAAACAGTATTATTCCTTCGACTATCGGGCGGTCAGTGGCGGGGCGGGATTCGGATTCGGCTATCGAGGCCGGTTTTTGCGGCGCGCTTTTGGCAACCACCTGCTCTATAATGCAATGCTGGGCGTGCGGTTTCAGCACCTCCCGGCAGCCGATTACGATGCCGCGAAATACCAACCAAGAACCGGGTTCCTCGGCGAAACCACCGATGCCAACTGGCACATAGGCTTTGGGCCGGGTTCACTGCCGCACGGTCTGCTGACGCTGGATTACGAATTTTAGCCACCGCCACTATCCTGTCCACTTCGTCTGCTTATTTGCGCGGCGGGGCTACGGGCGGCTCAGGCATCCGGATTTTTCCCATCACCTGGCCCCGGTTAGGGATGGACTCCAAGTGCACGACCAGCGCGGCGGGCTGGGATTTGGCCCGCAGGTCCAGCTTCACGTCTTTCTCCTGAAAGTCGAACGGGCCACCAAAAAATTTCAGGGTGACGCTGCCCCCGGCAATGGGTGCCCAGTCGCGGGCCATTATCAACTCGAAGTTGCCCTTTTCATCGGTAGTGGTACCGAACTGCGTGTCGTTTACCAGCACGCGCACGCCGGCCACGGCGGGGCCGCTGGCCCCGTCCAGCACCTGCCCGCGAATGATGATTTGGCGGGCCGGGGCCGTAGCCGGGTCGGTGGCGGTGGCGGCGGCGGTGGGCACGGGCGGCGACTGGGGCGGCTTGGTGGCGCACGACGTGGCCGACTGCCAGCCCAGCACCGCCAGCCCGGCCAGCAGCCAGCGCCGCCAGCGCGTGGCCGGAGCCGGCGGAGCCAGCTGCGCACCATGAGCCAGGGCGCACACCGGCCGCCCGCCCTGCCGGGCCATAAAGGCCAGAATTTCGGCATCGCTCAAGCGGGTAAAATCCACCACTTCGGTGGCGCAGGCGGCGCAGTGGCGGCCAGCAGACGTGGGCGACATGACGGCCCAGGGCTGGGCGCAGGGCTGCGGAATGGAGATGCGGGGGAGAGTGGCCATGCGGTGAAGGTATCGGTTTTGGGGAAAGTAACGGGCAAGCGGCCCCAACATTAGCTGCGGCCAAAGGGCCGGGTGAGCCAGTATTTGCCCCAGTAGTACAGAGCTCGCGGGTGCCAGGGGGCGGGCGGCAGCCGGCGCGGAGGAATCACCACCAAGCCCACCAGGCCTTTCACGTCATTCTGAAGGCGGAATATTTGTGAACCAGCCGTAGCGGCCGTTACCACCCGCCGTTGCGTCGTGTAGCCAATGGACGAAACTTGCACCCGCACGCCCGCCGGCAACACTTGTTCGGCAGGCACCAGCAAGGTAAACTCGCCGGTAGGGCCGGTGCTGGCCCCGATTTGCGTGCCGGGCAGCAGCACCGTCACGCCGGGCAGGCCCTCGCCCGAGATTGAATCCACCACCACGCCCCGCAGCCCGACCGGCGCAGCCGCCGCACCGGAACGCACCCCGATGGCGGCAACCGCGACAGGGGCACCCATCACAAAATGCTGCGCGACGGGCGGTGGGGCAGGGGCGGCAATGGCTTTCCTGGCTTCCAGGGGCGCTACGGCGGCCGGAGTTTCCGGTGTTTCGGCCACCGGCACGGTGGGGGCCGGGCCGCCCCAGTAGCGGGCGCGCCATTCGGCCGGGGCCTGCGCCTGGGCCGTCACACTGCTGCCTTCCCGCACGGCCCACAGGGCTACGGCCGCGGCCAGCCAAGCCCGCCACCGGGCCGTTGAGGCAACCGGAACGGCGCGCTGCAACGGCCGCTCCAGCTGCCCCGCCGCGAAGCGCCCGCAGGTGCGGCCGCCGGCGGCTCTGGCCAGGTAGGCCAGAATTTCAGCATCGGTTTTCAGGGTAAAATCGACCACCGGGTGGGCGCAGGCGGCGCAGTGACGGCCGGCGGCGGTGGGCAGCATGGCGGCCCAGCTTTCGGAGCAGGGCTGCGGAACAGACAGGGAAACGGCGCGGCGCATGGAATATTGGCGAAGAAGTATGCCGATGAGATGCCCGCCGTCGAAAAAATGCACACGCGGCCCCGCCCAAATTCCGTATCTTGGTTATCGCTAACTCGTTCCTTCACCCACTCACGTTTGTTGCCATGGCCTACTTTTTCCGCGTTGCGCCGCTGGCGCTGGTTTTGTTGCCGTTGCTGAGCCGCGCCCAGACGCGCACAACTGCCGCAATCGGGCTGGAAATTCCGGCTCCAGCCCCGCCCACCAAGGGTCATTTCCTGTCCGGGGCCTACGTGGTGAGCAACTACGCGCCGCTGCCCACCGCTTCCGGTTACAGTTACGCCATGCAGCCCTACCTGCGCTACCAGCTGGGCAGCAGCGCCACGGGCCGGGCGCGCCCGTTCGTGCAATACAGCTTTGCGCCCTACCGCCTGCAAGGCAACGGAGCGGGCATGCTCTACAACCCCGATGCCTTCCCGACCAACGCGGGCTTTGCCCCGCTGGCGCAGCGCCCCTCCCCCTTTGGCTACGGCAGCCCCGGCAACTATGGCGGGCTGGGCGCTTTTTCGGTGGGCATTCCGATGCAGATTGGGCGCGGCTCGGCCGTGCTGAACATCGGTGGCTCACTGCTCGAAAGTGCGTTCATGCAATCGCTGTATCCCAGATAGCTGGGGCCGTGCGGGCCGTAACCCGCGCCGGGGCGTTATCTTTTCGCCCCCAAACCCGCCCTGTGCTTTCATGAGTTCCGATAAATCCCTGTTCCGCCGCAAAACCATCGCGGCCATTCTACAAAACCCGCCCGCCGACCACGAAGGCCAGTCGCCCGGCGGCCTGGAGCGTCATCTCACCGTGCGCGACCTCACGGCGCTGGGCATCGCGGCCATTATTGGGGCCGGCATTTTCAGCACCATCGGCAAGGCCAGTCTGGATGGCGGGCCGGCCGTGTCGCTGCTGTTTGTTTTTACGGCCGTGGCCTGCGCGTTTTCGGCGCTGTGCTACGCGCAGTTTGCGGCCACCATTCCGGTCAGCGGGTCGGCTTATACATACGCCTACGCCTCGTTTGGCGAGCTGGCGGCCTGGATTATTGGCTGGGCCTTGATAATGGAATACGCGGTGGGCAACATCGTGGTGGCCATTTCGTGGTCCGACTACTTCACCGGGCTCATGGACGGCATCGGGGTGCACATCCCGCTCTGGCTCACGATGGGCACCCAAACGGGCCACGCGGGCTACGAGGCCGTGCAAACGCTGGTGCAGTCGGGCAAAACCCTGGCCGAGGCCACGGCGGCCGTATCGCCGGCGCAGCTCGACGGCTACCGGGCCTGGATGCAGGCCCCGGCCCTGTCCGACGGCCTGCACTTGGTTATCGACCTGCCCGCCTTTGCCATCGTCGTGGCCATCACGGCGCTGGTGTACGTGGGCATCAAGGAGAGCAAGAACGCCTCCAACCTGCTGGTGCTGTTGAAGTTGATTGTTGTGTTCATCGTAATTACGGTGGGCGCGTTCTACGTGCAGCCAGCCAACTGGCACCCCTTCGCCCCCAACGGCGTGGGCGGCGTGCTCAAGGGCGTGTCGGCGGTGTTCTTCGCCTACATCGGCTTCGATGCCATCTCGACCACGGCCGAGGAATGCAAGAACCCGCAGCGCGACCTGCCCAAGGCCATGATGTACGCCCTCATCATCTGCACGGTACTCTATGTGATTATCACGCTGGTGCTTACGGGCATGGTGAGCTACAAAGAGCTGGGCGTGGGCGACCCGCTGTCCTTCGTATTTGCCAAGGTGGGTTTGTCACGCCTTTCAGGCTTGGTAGCCGTGAGCGCGGTGTTTGCCATGGCCTCGGTGCTGCTGGTGTTTCAGCTGGGGCAGCCGCGCATCTGGCTCACGATGGCCCGCGACGGCCTGCTGCCGGGCCTGTTTGCCAAGGTGCACCCGCGCTTCCACACGCCCTCGTTTGCCACCCTGGTCACGGGCTTTTTCGTGGCCGTGCCGGCGCTGGTGCTCAACATGGATTTGGTGGTCGATTTGACGAGCATCGGCACGTTGTTCGCCTTCGCGCTGGTGTGCGGCGGCATCCTCATCATCGACCCCTACGGCCGCTCCGAGGCCCGCTTCAAGGTGCCGTACCTCAACGGGCGCTGGCTGGTGGCGCTGCTGCTGCTGGCGGGGGCCGCGCTGCTCTGGCGCTACAACCCAGCCGAGGTGCGCGCCTTCGCCCACCTGGCCACCTTCGGCGACGGCTACGAGGGCTTCCGCCACCAGATTCCGATGCTCGTGTTCCTGGCGTTTTGCGGGGCCCTGGCGGTGGTTTCGTTCCAAAAAAGCCTCTCGCTGCTGCCCACCCTGGGCCTGCTCATCAACCTGTATTTGATGACGCAGCTCGGCATCAGCAACTGGGTGCTGTTCTTCGTGTGGCTGCTCATCGGCCTGGTGGTGTACTTCGGCTACGGCTACAAAAACTCGCGGCTGGGGAAAGTGGCGGTGCCCGCGTAGGCTACGCGGCGGGGCGCGCCGGGCCGGGGCCAGACGGCCCCGCCGCGCCCGCGAACGGCCGGGAGAGGGCCCCCGACGCCCGGCATTTTCCTGTTTACCGGCAAGAAATGGCCGTGTACCGCCGGTTTTCAGTTCGTGACGTTCTGTTTTCGGGCCCTTACCGAAAGTTTTTGGGGCCGTACCAAAGGTTTTCGGGGCCGTGCGGCAGGTTTTTGGACCGATGCGCCCGGTTTTTTGCTTCGAGCGGCAGGTTTTGGGAGATGCGCGCCGGGGCGGGCGGCCCCGCGGGCCCTCGCCGGGGCCGGCAGGGCCCCCAGAGGGGCGCTTTGCCCCAAAAATACCATTTTGCGTCCCCCGGCCACGGCCCAGCTTGGGCGGCCGGGGTCGGGGGCCCGCGCCGGGCTTTGGCGCTTGCCGATTCCTGCGCTACATTTCCCGCTGCTTCGTTCTTTTCCCGCTCCTTTTTACTTTTTGCATGAACCGCCGCCAGCTCAACCAAGCCAAACGCAACCAGAAAATCGTGGCCGTGCTCGGGGGGCGCTCCTCGTCCGAGCGCGCCAGCGAAGAAGTCAGGATGTAGATGCGGCAGCGCCCGCGCAGGGCGCTTTCCGGCGGCTTCAGGGCGTGCCGTTCCGGCGGCAAAAAATTGGTCAAGGGCCGGTCCGGGACTTCCGCTTTGGTTTTGCCCAAAAAACGGAGGAAGGCTTGGTTGGCGTCGGGAATGGTCCCGGCCCTGTTCTGAAACAGCACCAAATCCGGGTTATTCTCGAACAGCGAACGGCAGCGCTGCTCGCTTTCCATTAATTTATGGGGGTCGCTCATGGGCCTTGCTACCGGGATTTCTCGCTCCGCACCCTCAAATAGATGAAGTCACACATTTATTGAGAAGCTTGCCGGGACGCGCCGCCCGGCGGCGTCCCGGGGCCCTGCCCCGGCCTCAGCGCGCCCGGTGGACGATGAACACGCCGAGCAAAATGATGGCCATGCCCCCGGCGTGCCACAGGTTGAAGGCCTCGCCGTCGAGGGCCCCCCAGCCCAGGGCCACGATGGGAATCAGGTACGTGCTCGACGAGGCGAACAGCGCCGTGGACTGCTGAATGAGCTTGTTGAACAGCACCATGGCCACCGCCGTGCTCAGCGTGGCCAGCAGGGCAATGTAGCCGAACGCCGCCCAGGCCCCCGGCACGGTGGCCAGCTTGTGCAAAAACGCCGTGCCCAGCAGCAGATACGCCAGCGCCGGCCCCCCGATCAGCAGCAGCAGCACCGCCGTGACGGTGAGGGGCTTGAGGCCGCCCAGGCGGTGCTTGATCACGTTCACGCTCAGGCCGTAGCCCACGGTGGCCGCCACGATGTAGAGGCCGTACCAGGCGTTGCCGGCCCCGGCGGGGGTGGCGTCGCCGCCGCTGCCGCCCAGGGCCATCAGCACCACCGTGCCCAGCAGGCCCAGCCCCACGCCCAGCGCGCGGGCCCCCGTGAGGCGCTGCCCAAACAGCAGGGCCCCCACCAGCAGCACAAACACGGCCGTAAGGGCGTTGAGCACGCCCGCCAGCCCCGAGGCCAGCCGCGTTTCGGCGTAGGCAAACAGAAACGCCGGAATCAGCGTGCCCACCACGCCGCTCAGGGCCAGCCACTTGAAGCGACTGCGCTCGACGCGCCCCACGTGCCGCAGGGCAAAGGGCAGCAGCAGCAGCGCCGCCACGCTCACGCGGCAGGCCCCCAGCTCCAGGGCCGAAAACACCACCAGGCCCCGCTTCATCAGAATGAACGACGTGCCCCAAATGAGGGCCAAAACCAGCAGCAGGCCCCAGGCCGCGGCCGGGGTGCGCGCGGGCGCGGCGGGGGCCGGCGCGGGCGGGGCGGTCGGCAGGGTGGGCAAAGACATGGCGCAAAGGTACGGCCGCCGTTCAGCCGGCATCCGGGGCGGTTGGGCGCGCTGAATATTCGCCGGGCCGGGCGCGAACCGGGCGGGTGGTTTGGCTGTTTTATTCTTCGTCAATCCAGCCGTAATTTTGTGGCCCGGTCCTGTTCCGGCTTCCCTATGTCCCATCCGTTTAAGGCCGTCAGCCTGTCGTTCAAAAAAGCGCCCCTCGCCATCCGCGAGCTGCTGGCCTTGGACGAGGCCGCGTGTCGCCGCTTTCTGAACACGCTGCGCAACGAGCTGGGCCTCTCCGACCTGCTCGTGCTCAGCACCTGCAACCGCACCGAGGTTTACTACGCGGCCGACGACGACCGCGGCCGCGACATCGTCCTGGCCCTGGGGGCCCTCAAGAACCGGCCCGACGTGGCCAGCTTCCTGCCGTACTTCGACCTGCTGGCCGCGGCCGACGACGCCGCCCGGCACCTGTTCGAAGTGGCCATGGGCCTCGACGCCCAGGTGGTGGGCGATTTGCAAATTAGCAACCAGGTGAAGATGGCCTACCAATGGGCCGCCGACGCCGACGCCGCGGGGCCCTTCCTGCACCGCCTGCTGCACACCGTGTTCTTCACCAACAAGCGCGTTCAAACCGAAACCAGCTTCCGCGACGGGGCCGCTTCGCTGAGCTACGCCACCGTGGAGCTGGCCGAGGAGCTGACCGCCGACGTGGCCAGCCCCCGCGTGCTGGTGGTGGGCCTGGGCGAAATCGGGGCCGACGTGTGCCGCCACCTGGCCGGCAGCAAGGCCTTCGCCAGCATCACGCTCTGCAACCGCACCCGCAGCAAGGCCGACGCCCTGGCCGCGGAATGCGGCGGGCTGAAGGTGGTCGATTTCGAAGACCTCGTGCCCGCCCTGCGCGCGGCCGACGTCGTCATCTCGTCCATCAACCGGCCCGAGCCGTTCTTCACCCCCGAGCTGGTGCGGCACCTCGACGTGCTGAGCTACAAGTTTTTCATCGACCTGAGCGTGCCCCGCAGCATTGCCCCCGACGTGGAGCTGGTGCCCGGCGTGCTGGTCTACAACGTCGACGCCATCCAAAGCAAGGCCTCGGCGGCCCTGGAAATGCGCCTGGCGGCCGTGCCCCAGGTGCGCGCCATCATCGGCGAAAGCCTCGGGGGCCTGCACGAGTGGGCCAAGGAAATGCTGGTCTCGCCCATCATCCAGAAGGTCAAGGCCAGCCTGGAGCAGCTGCGCCTCGAAGAGCTGGACCGCTACCAAAAGAAGGCCACCCCGGCCGAAAGCAAGCTGCTCGACGAAGTGACCCGCTCGCTGATGCAGAAAGTACTCAAGCAGCAGGTGCTGCACCTCAAGGCCGCCTGCAAGCGCGACGAGGCCGAAGCGGGCCAGCTCGTGGAGCTGCTCAACGATTTCTTCGACCTGGAGCGCCAGCCGGTGGCGTAAAAATAAATTGCACAATAACGCAAAGAGGCCGCCCCATGGGCGGCCTCTTTGCGTTCGGGGCGGGTGCCGCGACGCTACATTTTGCCCGAATAGTCTTCGAGCGTGTCAATCACTTTCAGCAGCTGCGGCACGGCCAGCGAGTAATAAATTTTGGTGCCCACTTTGGTCGATTTCAGCACGCCCCGGTCTTTGAGGGTGATGAGGTGTTGCGAAGCAATAGCTTGCGGCAAGTCCAGGGCCTGATATATATCGGTGACGGACAGTTGGTTGTCTTTGCCTTTTCCTTTGCCGAGCAGGTCGACAATAGCCAGGCGCTTGGGGTGCGATAGTACTTTTAGCATGGCCGCTGCGCGGTCCAACTGCTGCGCTTCGACGCGCGAAAGAAGTGGTTTCATGAAGAGAAAAATATAAAAAGCTGGTTTTCCAAAACCTAGAATAGGTCTAATACAATATCTCCGGACAGTTGGTTCGAGTCTGGGTGGATATAAGATTCGGGCCTGAAGGCGCCCAAATTTACGAACTGGCTCCCATTAGCTCCTACGGCCTACTCCGGGGGCCGCAGGCGGGCTATTTTTGGCAGCTTTTCTTTTGATTCATGGAACTCCCTTCTTTTTTACACCGCCAGCTGCTGGGCAACGAACTGGTGGATTACGCCTGGGCCCTGCTGGTGCTGGCCCTCGGCGGGGCCCTCAACCGGCTGCTTTCGCGCCTGGTGAGCACCCTGCTGTTCCGGCTCACCAAGCGCTACACGGCCGGCGTGAGCGCCTCCGAGCTGTACGATTTGCTCATCCGGCCCCTGAGCATGCTGTTGTTTTTAGCCACGGGGTACGTGGCCTTCGGCCTGCTGCACTACCCCCTGCCGCCCCCGGCGGGGCCTACCGCCGAGCCCTGGCACAAGCTGGCGCTGCTGGGGCTGTTCCACCTGGGGGTGATTGCCACGGCGGTGTGGGTCGTGCTGCGGCTCATCGATTTCGCCCTGCTCGTGGTGCAGCGCCGCGCCGCCCTGAAGGCCGCCAACGCCGGCCGCCTCGACAACCAGTTCCTGCCCTTTGCCAAAGACTTGCTGAAGGTGTTCGTCGTCGTCATCGGCTTGCTGGTGGTGATGGGCGAGGTGTTCGGTGTGAACGTGACGGCCCTGATCGGGGGCCTGGGCATCGGGGGGCTCGCCGTGGCCCTGGCCGCCAAGGACACGCTCGAAAACCTGCTCGCCTCGTTCACCATCTTCCTCGACCAGCCCTTCGGCGTGGGCGACCTGGTGACGGCCGGCAGCGTGAGCGGCACGGTGGAAAAAATCGGCTTCCGCAGCACCCGCCTGCGCACGGCCGAAAAAAGCTACCTCACCGTGCCCAACAAAAGCATGATCGACAAGCCCCTCGACAACCTGAGCCTGCGCACGGCCCGGCGCGTGGGCTTCACGCTCGTCTTCGACCAGCGCACCACCAGCGCCCAGCTCCACGCCATCATCGCCGGGGCCGTGGCCGCCATGCGAAAGCACCCGCTTGTGACGCAGGACGTGCAGATGAAGTTCAACGCGCTCACCCCCAACGGCAAAGAAGTGGCGGTGCAGTACTTCGTCGAGACCAGCAGCTACGACGAGTACCTCGACACGAAGGAAGCCCTGAACTATTGCATCGTGGAAGTGGTGGAAAAAGAAGGCGGCTGGCTGGCCAGCAGCCCGGCCCCCACGGCGCTCGCCGGCGCGTAGAGGGCCCTCGCCTTTTTGAGCAAAGCCAAAAGCGGCGGCCCCGGGATGGGGCCGCCGCTTTGGTTCGGGGCACGCGCGGAACCGCTTTGCTTACCGGTTGCCGCCGAAAATGCCGCTCAGCAAGCCGCCCATGCCGCCGCTCAGCAGGCCGCCGAGGCCCCCGCCGCCCGCGCTGGCCGGCTGCGAGTTGGGCTGGCCGCCCAGCCCGCCCAGGATGGACATCATCGAGCCCAGGCCGCCGCCGCCGATGCCCGCGCCTTGCGCGGGGCCGGAGCCGCCGCCCATCACGCTACCCAGCAAGCCGCCGAGCATGCCGCCCATGCCGCCCTGGGTGGCCCCGCCGAGCAGGCCGCCCATGCTGCCGCCGAGCAAGCCCCCGCCCGAATTGCCCGATTGGCTGGACCCGCTGCCCATGCGCGAAATCACCATCGGGGCCACCACGCCGAGCAGGCCCGCCATCAGGGCCCCTTTGGGGATGCCCACGCCGGAAAGCTTGTCGCCGATGCGGTCAAAAAAACCTTCTTTGGCCGGGTCCTGCGGGTCGTGGGGCACGCTGGCGGCTTGGTCCACCACCGTTTCCAGGGTTTGCTTCTGGTCGGGGCTGATGCCGAGGTAGGCGGCCATCTTGCCCACCATGGCTTCTTCGTCGTTGGAGTAAGCCCCGTCGGCGCGGGCAAAGCTGATGAGGTCGGTGACGAGCGAGAAGCGCAGGTCGCTGCCTTTCAGCACGTCCAGGTTTTGCTGAATGCCTTGGTTGTCAGAAGACTGAGCAGAAGCCAGCACCTGCTGCGCGCCGTCCTCTGACAGGCCCGCCTGCTGGGCCAGGGCCTGCAAAAACTGAATTTCGTTGTCCGACGCTTGGCGGTCGGCGGTGGCCAGGCTGGCGATGGCGCTCAGGTAGGCCGTTTTTTCGGCCTCCGAATAGTTTGCTAAGAGTTGGGTAGCCATGAGGAGTGAAAAGGTGAAGAGGGGCAAAATTGCAGGGTGCTTAACGCAAGCGGCGGCAATACGTTTTCGGCCGCCTTCCGGGGCCCCGGCAATTAAAAAAAGATCAAAATTTATTACTTTGAAAATAAAGCAATTAACAGTTTTTTCTGCGTTTGGCAAGCCAAATTTTGCACCATTGCCCCTGCGGGCCTGGGCCCGCTAAAAAAAATCCCCCATCTTTGCAGTCCCAAACGAAAATACCCCGGGAGATTAGCTCAGCTGGTTCAGAGCATCTGCCTTACAAGCAGAGGGTCACTGGTTCGAACCCAGTATCTCCCACATTGACTGACAGTCATTTAGCATACAAAAAAAGTAGTAGTTTTGATTTTGGTTTAAACGTTGGTTTAAACAAGTACCCCGGGAGGTTAGCTCAGTTGGTTTAGAGCGCTTGCTTCACACGCCAGAGGTCGAAGGTTCGAATCCTTTACTTCCCACCACACAAACAGCCGCTTCGCTTTATTGCGGGCGGCTGTTTCGGTTTATGGGTAAGCCCTTTTTGCGATAGGCGCAAATAATGCAACCGTGGCCGTAGGTGCGGTGTACGGCGGGCATATGGGCGGCAGCCGTAGCGACAGCGGCGGCGAAGTCGCGGGCCTTTTGCTGCCCCATTTTTCCCACTGGCTTCCCGACAACGGCCGAGCCGGCCGAAACCGGCCCCTGATGGCCCGTACTTTTGCGCCGATGAGCTATACCCTGCACGAAGTTGACTCGCCGGCCCGGCACCGGCAATTTTTGGCGGTGCCGCGCCGCCTGCACGGCCGCCACCCGCAGTACATCGGCCCGCTCGACAACGAGATCGAGGCCGTGTTCGACCCTGGCAAAAACCCTAACCTGGCCACCGGCGAAGCCGTGCGCTGGGTGCTGCTCGACGCCGCCGGCGCGGCCGTGGGCCGGGTGGCCGCCTTCCTCAACCGCGAAGCCGTGGACGTGAAAAACCCCGACCTGCCCACCGGCGGCCTGGGCTTTTTTGAGGGCCCCGACGACCCGGCGGCGGCCCGCCTGCTCTTCGACGCGGGCCGCGCCTGGCTGGCGGCGCGCGGCATGCAGGCCATGGACGGCCCCATCAACTTCGGGGAGCGCGACCGGTTTTGGGGCGTGCTGATCGACGGGTTTGAGTGGGAGCCCAACTACGGCATGTTTTGGCACCCGCCCTACTACCAGGCGCTGTTCGAGGGCTACGGCTTTCAGCTGTATTTCAAGCAGTACACCTGCCACCGGCCGGTCATCACGGCGTTGCACCCCAGCTTTGCCAAGCGCCTGGCCGACTTCGAAGCCGACCCGCGCTACCGCTTCGACTACGGCCGCAAAGCCGACCCCGAGAAGCTGGCCCAGGACTTCCACCACGTGTACAACCTGGCCTGGGGCCGCCACGCGGGCGTGAAGCCCATGAACCTCGACCAGGCCCGCGCCCTGGTGCGCGAGATGAAGCCGGTGATCGACGAGCGCCTGCTGGCCTTCGCGTACTGCGACGGCGAGCCGGTAGCGTTTTTTCTGAGCCTGCCCGAGCTGAACCAGATTTTCAAGCGCGTCGGCCACCGCCTCAACCTGGGGGGCAAGCTGCGCTTTCTGTGGCAGCAATGGCGCTACGGCCGCCGCCGCGACAAAAAAATGCTCGGCATTATCTACGGCGTGGTGCCGGCCCACCAGGGCACGGGCCTGGATTCGGCGCTGATCCTCGACGCCCAAAAACGGTTCATCTCGGGCGGCTACGCCGACATCGAAATGAACTGGATCGGCGATTTCAACCCCCGGATGCTGGTCACCACGCGCTCCATCGGCGCCAAAATCCGCAAAACCCACGCCACCTACCGCTTCCTCTTCGACCCCGCCCGGCCCTTCGAGCGCAGCCCCATCATCCGCTAGCTCCCGGGGCCCTCGGCGGCGGACCCCGGGGCGCGCAGGGCCGCGTCCAGGGCCAGCACCTGGGGCAGCACCAAGTGCTGGTCGTCGTTGTGGATGAGGTAGTTGGCGCGGCGCTGGCGCTCGTCCTCGCCGAGCTGCTTGCCGATGATGGCCTCCACGTCGGCGGCGGTGCGGTGGGGGTCGCGGCGCAGCACGCGGGCCACGCGCACGGCCAGCGGCGCGGCCACCGTCACGATGCGGTCGAGCGTGCGGTACGCGCCCGACTCGAACAGCAGTGCGGCTTCTTTCAGGGCGTAGGGGGCCCCGGCGGCTTGCCGGGCGGCGGCCCAGCGGGCAAAGTCGTCGCCCACGCGCGGGTGCACCAGCGCGTTGAGCCGCGCCAGCCGGGCGGGGTCGGCAAACACGGTGCGGGCCAGCACCGGGCGGTTGAGGGCCCCGGCGGGCGTGTAAGTATCGGGGCCGAAGGCGGCCAGCAATTGTTCGCGCAGCAGCGCGTCGTGCTCCATCACCCAGCGGGCGCGTTGGTCAGAATCGTACACCGGAACGCCCAGCAGGGCAAACACGCGGCTCACCACGCTCTTGCCCGACCCAATGCCGCCGGTGATGCCAATGCGCAACATATTTTAATTCTGAAGCCAAAAACTGACGCGAAGCTACTGCGGGCGGGCCCGCAGCTCGACGCGCACCTGGCCGGTGGCCGGCCGCACCAGCGCCGGGGCCTGCACTGCCAACTGCGCCGCGCCGGGGCCCGTGCCCGCCGGCAGGGCCACGGGGTACGGGCTGGGCAAGCGGTTGACGACGCTGGCGGGCCCCCGAAACACCAGGCTGGCGGGCTCGAAGCGCGCCGCGTAGGCCGGGGCCCTCCCCGAGTCGGGCGCGGCCAGGGCCAGCGGCAGCCGCCGCGTGGCGTAGCGGTCGAAGGTCAGGCGCAGGGTGTCGCTGGCCCATTCGTCTACCTGTAGGCCTTCCAGGGCGGTTCCGAGGCTGTGCTGCCAGGTGCTGGCCGACAAGTAGCGGGTGCCGGGGCGGGGCACCGGCCGTAGCTCGGCCGGGCGCAGGCCCACGCCCAGGTTGGCGCGCAGCAGGCGCCACCCCTGGCCGGTGACGACCACGGGCACGGCGGCCGGCAGGGGCCGCAGCGACACGTAGCGCGCCGTGTCGTAGCGCCACACCAGCGGGCAGCTGAGGCGGGTGCTGTAGGTTTTGTTCAGCGCGTTCATTTGCCAGAACACGCCCGCCGCGAGCAGGCACACGGCCGCCGCCGGGTAGAAACCCGGCTCCTGGCTGATGAACGGATACGCAAACCAGCGGCCCAGCCGGCCGGCCAGCGCCCAGGGCCCCGGCACGGCCTAAAGGGCGGTTTCGGCGGCCTTGCTGCCCACTTCGCGGGCAATGGCCGAGCGGTCGAACCGCAGCTTCACGCCCCGGTCCACTTCCACCACCACCGTCTCGTCGGTCAGCTCCACCACCAGCCCGTGCAGGCCGCCGATGGTGACGATGCGCGAGCCCTTGGCCAGTTCCTGCCGGAACTTCTTGGCGTCGGCGGAGCGCTTTTGCTGGGGCCGGATCATGAAGAAGTACACCACCGCCGCAATGGCAACCGGGAACAGAAATTGGGTGTATTCAGCGGCCGGCGCTTGCAGCAACAGGGTTGTAATCAGCATGATATTAGGGGGTAGAATGACGGGCTTACTTGGCGGCGGTAGCGGCGGTCAGCACGTTGCCTTTGATGGTGACGACCGTGATGCTGGGCTGGGTGTTGGCCCGCACGCTCACCTGCTTGCTGATGAGGCCCTGCTTGCCGTGGCTGTCGAACTGCACTTCCAGCGTGCCTTTGGCGCCGGGGGCGATGGGGTCTTTGGTCCAGTTGGGGGTGGTGCAGCCGCACGAGGCGGTGGCGTCGGCGATGAGCAGCGGCGACTTGCCGGTGTTGGTGAAGGCGAAGGTGTGGTGCACCTTGCTGTCGGCCGCAATGTCCTTGAAATCAAACTCCTGCTCCGCAAAAGTCATCACCGGGGCGTTGGGGTTCGGGGTTTCGTTTTCCTTCACCACGTTGGGGTTGTCCACGGTGGGGTTGGCGGTGGCGTCGGCGGCCTGGTTGGCGGCGGCGTTCATGCCTTGGGTGCCCACTTCGGCGGCTTTGTCGCGGTTGCAGGCGGCCAGCAGCAGGGCCCCGGCCAGGAGGGGAAAGAATTTCATGCGAGGTAAAGGGCGCCGCAACGCGGCCGTCGGAACAAAAAGTTAAAGCTTGTCGATGATGTGCTGGGCAAACTCGGTGGTGCTGGCGCGGCCGCCCAGGTCGCCGGTGCACTGCTCGGGGTGCAGCAGCGTGGCGTCCAGGGCCTGGTCGATGCGGTCGGCGGCCACGTGCTCGCCCAGGTGGTGCAGCATCATGACGGCCGAGCGCAGCAGGGCCGTGGGGTTGGCCTTGCCCTGCCCGGCAATGTCGGGGGCCGAGCCGTGCACGGCCTCGAAAATGGCCATGTTGTCGCCGATGTTGGCCCCCGCTACCACGCCCAGGCCGCCCACCAGGCCGGCGCAGAGGTCGGAGAGCAAGTCGCCGAACAGGTTGGTGGTCACGATCACATCGAACTGCTCGGGCTTGATCACCAGCTGCATGCACATGTTGTCGATGATCTTGTCTTCGAACACGATGTGCGGAAACTCGGCCGACGCCTCCTTGCAGGCGTTGATCATGAGGGTGCCGGCCATCTTGATGATGTTGGCCTTGTGGGCCAGCGTCACCTTTTTGCGGCCGTGGCGGTTGGCGTAGGCGAAGGCGGCGCGACAGATTTTGCGGGCCCCCTCCACCGTCACGCGGGCAATGGAGTCGGCGATGCCCAGGCGCTCGTCGAACACCTCCAGCCCGGAGTACAGGCCCTCGGTATTTTCCCGAAACAGCACCAGGTCAATGCCTTCGTAGCGGCTGTGGATGCCGGGCGTGGTTTTGCTGGGCCGCACGTTCTGGTACAGGTCGTACTTCTGGCGCAGCGTCACGTTGATGCTGCGGAACCCCTTGCCCACCGGCGTGGTGATGGGGCCCTTCAGGGCCACCCGGTTCTTTTCCAACGACTTAAGCAGCGCCGTCGGAATCAGCTCGCCCGACTGATCAAACGTGGTCTGGCCGGCGTTCTGCTCCTCCCATTGCACGGGCACCTGCGCGGCGGCGAAAATATCGGTAACAGCTTTGGTAATTTCCGGCCCGATGCCGTCGCCGGGGATAAGGGTTACTAAGTGCATTCTGTTGACAGTGAGTGAACGAGTGAACGGGCGGATGAGCGAGTGCGGAAACCGGGCGCCAGGCAGAAACCAGCTTTCCGGGCCCCAATCACTCACTTCTTCGCCCATGCACTCATTGAATTAAAGGCCCTTGCGGGAATTGATTTGGTTGATGAGCTGGTCCACGTCGCCGAGCAGCTGCTCGGCTTTGTCGCGCGCGTCGGAAATGACGCGCTGGCCTTCGGTTTTGGCCGTCGAGGGCCCCCCGGCTTCGCGGCTCGTGACGAGCCCCTCGGCGAGGTCGGCGAGCACGGCGCGGTACTTTTCGAGCTGGTAGCTCAGCCAGGAGCGGGTTTCGCGGCCCGTTTCGGGCGCGTAGAGCAAGCCGATGGCGGCCCCGGTGAGGGCGCCGCCCGTGAAACACAAGATGCCGGTGGTGGTTTTGCCAGCCATGGTGCGGGAAGAAAAGAGGAGGATGAAAATGCGCTGTCTTACGAAAGTACGGCCCCCGGGGTGCACAGCGGCCGGCCGGGCTACTGGTTGTCGAGCAAGCCGCGGCCCGACTTGCGGATTTCGCCGCTGGCGGCCAAATCCTGGGCCAGCTTGTCGAGCACGCCGTTCACAAACTGCTTGCTTTTGGGCGTGCTGTACACTTTGCTGATTTCGATGTACTCGTTGATGGTGACCTTCACCGGGATGCCGCGGAAGAGCTGCATCTCGCACAGGGCCATCTTGAGAATGATTTTGTCGAGCAGGGCCACGCGCTCCACGTCCCAGTTTTGCACCGAGCCGGCAATCAGGGCTTCCGACTTGGCGTCGTCGGCCAGCGTCTGCTGAAACAGCGTTTCGGCAAACTCGCGGTCGTCGGCCCAGTTGGCGCTCAGGTTCATCAGCTCCTGCTTTTCGGTGGCCGCGTAGGGCAGCATTTTCAGGGTTTTGAGCACCAGGTTGCGCACGATGGGCCGGTTTTCCTCCCAGTTCAGGTCGTCGATTTCGAGTTGGCGCGGCAGCTCCACGCCCCTGAATATGAAGTCCTTGTAGAGAAAGCGCAGGAATTCCAGGTCGGCTTCGTAGTCGGCTTCCTGGCCGCTGGCGGCCAGGTTGGGGGCCGCCGCGGTGGCTTCGGCGGTTTCGTCGGTTTCCGCATCAGTTGCGTCGGGGCCCTCGGCGTCGGTTTCGGCGGGGCCGGCGGCGTCGCCCTCTTCGTCGGCGGTGGCCAGGCCGGCGGCGGCCAGCGGCTGGCCCTTGAGGTAGGCGAGCACCGCCGGGTTGGTGCTCATTTCGTCGCGCCACGCCAGGCGCAGGGCTTCCAGCTCCTCGCTGCCCAGCCACTGCAGCTTGCGCCGGATGGTGAGGGATTGGAGCTGCTCGTTGGCCAGCAGCTTGGCAATAGCCGCGTTGTTGGCCAGCCGGCCGGTGTCCAGCGCGTTTTCGCGGGGGCCCAGGCGGCGGCGGGCTTCGCGGTCGTTTTCGTCTTCGAGCACTTGCAGCAGCGAAGCGGGCAGGTTCAGCAGGTGCAGGTACTGGTCGTGGATGCTTTCGGCCCCGGCCAGCAGCTGCCCGGCGAAGAACTTGCCGTCCTTCTTCACCTGGTCCTGGAAGTAGCGGATGGCGTCGTTCAGGGCCGCATCAACGGCTTTGTCGTCGGTTTTTTCGGGGGCCTCGCTCGTGCGGTACCACTCGCGGAAGCGGGCCTCCCCCAGCTTGCGCTGGCCTTCCAATTGGCGGCGGTCGGGGGCCACTTCGGCGTTCAGGTCGGGCTCAAAGGCCTCCGCGATACGGTCCTGGGCCAGCATAAAATCGGCCCCCACCGCCTGGTGATAGGCGTACAGGGCTTGCATGACTTTGATGCGGAGAAGGCGGCGGTTCAGCATTATAAAAACAGTAGTCGGATGGAGTATTCGGTGGAGCGCGGGCCGGGCAGCGGGCCCGTCGGGCGGGCCCCCGGCGTAGCTTTGCGCCGGGGCGCGGGTTCTGGCCGGCGCTTCTAGGGCCGGGTTTGGGGTGCCAAACTATGCGCCCGCTCGCCCGTTTCTATGGTGTGCCGGCGCGGAGCATCGCCCCGCGTTGCGGCCACAAAAGTACCCCGTTTTTTCCGATACCGCCCTTTTTTCTGCCCGTCCGTGCGCGCCCTCACCGCCGTCAATCCGTTCATTTTCCGCTACAAATGGCACTTCCTCGGGGGCGTGCTGTTCGTGGCCCTGAGCACGCTGCTGGCCATTTGGCCGGCCCAGCTCGTGCGCTACGCCTTCGACCTGGTCAACGAAGGCATCGATTTGTACCACCTGTTTGCCGGCACCCGGGCCCAGCAGGGGGTGTACGCGCTTTTTGGGCGCAACGTGCTGTTCTACGGCGTGTTGATCATCGCCCTGGCGCTGCTGCGGGGCATTTTCCTGTTCTTCATGCGCCAGACGCTCATCGTCATGTCGCGCCTCGTGGAGAACGACCAGAAAAACCAGATTTACCGGCACTACCAGTCGCTGCCGCTCAGCTTCTACCGCCGCCACAGCACCGGCGACCTCATGTCGCGCATCAGCGAGGACGTGGGCCGCGTGCGCATGTACCTGGGGCCCGGCATCATGTACTTTCTGCAGCTCGTGCTGCTGTTCGTGCTCATCGTGCCGCTCATGCTGCTCGTCAACGTCAAGCTCACGCTCTACACGCTGGCGCCGCTGCCCATTTTGTCGGTCAGCATCTTCTACGTCAACAACCTGATCGAGCGCAAGTCCGACCAGATCCAGCGGGCCCTGGCGGCCATGACGACCTTCACCCAGGAAGCGTTTTCGGGCATCCGGGTCTTGAAATCGTTCGCCCGGCAGGCAGACTCGCACGCGCAGTTCACCAAATCCAGCAACGAGTACAAAGAGAAGTCGCTGAGTCTCAACTTCGTCAACTCCCTGTTTTTCCCCTTGATTTTGTTCCTGATCGGCCTGAGCACGCTCATCACCGTGTGGGTGGGCGGGCAGGAAGTGATCCGGGGCACCATCACCACGGGCACCATCGCCGAGTTTCTGATCTACGTGAACCTGCTCACCTGGCCGGTGACGGCCCTGGGCTGGACCTCGTCGCTGGTGCAGCGCGCCGAGGCGTCGCAGGCCCGCATCAACGAGTTTCTGGACCAGAAAACGGACATCGTCTCGCGCCAGAACCTTGAGCACAACATGCTGGGCGACATCGTGTTCGACAACGTCTCGTTCACCTACCCCGACACCGGCATCCGGGCCCTGCGCGGGGTGAGCTTCCGCATCCGGCCGGGCCAGACGCTGGCCGTCATCGGCAACACCGGCTCGGGCAAAAGCACGATTGCCGCCCTGCTCTGCCGCCTCTACGACGCCTCGGCCGGCCACGTTGCCATCGACGGCATCGACGTGCGCGACTACGCCCTGCCCAGCCTGCGCGAGCAAATCGGCTACGTGCCGCAGGACGTGTTCCTGTTTTCGGACAGCATCCGGCACAACATCAACTTCGGCCTCGACCGCCCCGACGAAGAAAAAATGCAGCAAGCCGCCCGCGACGCGGCCGTGTACGACAACATCGTGGCCTTCCCCGAGGGCTTCGACACGAAGGTGGGCGAGCGGGGCATCACGCTTTCCGGCGGCCAGAAGCAGCGCGTGAGCATGGCGCGGGCCCTGGTGAAGGAGCCGAAAATCCTGATCCTGGACGATTCGCTGTCCGCCGTCGACACCAAAACCGAGAACACCATCCTGGGGGCCCTTCAGCGCATCATGGCCGACCGCACCAGCCTCATCATCTCGCACCGCGTCAGCTCGGTGAAGCTGGCCGACGAGATTCTGGTGCTCGACGACGGCGCCATCGTGCAGCACGGCACCCACGAGGCCCTCATGGCCGAGCCCGAAGGCCTTTACCGGGCCCTGTACGAGCGGCAGCTGCAAGCCGAAGAGGCGTAATATTTCTGCTTATGAACCAGCGCATTGCCCACGTTGCGGTGCTCGTCCGTGACTACGACGAAGCCATCGATTTCTACGTTGGCGTGCTGGGCTTCCGCCTGGCCGCCGACCAGGCGCTGGGCGGCGGCAAGCGGTGGGTGGTGGTGGTGCCGCCGGGGCCCTCCGGCGGCGGCCTGCTGCTGGCCAAGGCCCAAACCGACGAGGAAAAGCGCGGCGTGGGCCGCCAGGGCGGCGGCCGGGTGTGGCTGTTTCTGCACACCGACGACTTCTGGCGCGACTACCCCGCGCTGCAAGCCCGGGGCCTGCGCTTCCTCGAAACGCCCCGCACAGAACCCTACGGCCACGTGGCCGTGTTCGAAGACCTGTACGGCAACCGGTGGGACTTGCTGGAGCCGCTCGAAGGCTGAAAAAAGCTTAGCCCCCGAGGCGCACGCGGCGCATGCCGGTGCGCAGGCCGGCCGTGCAGCGCACCACGTAGTAGCCGGCGGGCAGCTGGCTCACGTTCAGGTCAGTAGACTGGTTGCCGGCGATGACGTTGCGCGTGAGCACCGGGCGGCCGGTGGCGTCGTTCACCTCGATGGTGGTGGGGCCCGTGGCGTCGGTGCGCACGGCGAGCTGCCGGGTGGCGGGGTTCACTTCGGCCTTGATTTTGAGGGCCGTCGGGTCGGCCGCGGGCGTTACGGGGGCCGGAGCCACGTGGGCAGTGACCTCGGCGGCGGGCGCGGCGGGGCCGGCTTTGGGGGCCGTGCTGCCGGCGGCCGGGGCTTTGGCCGCCGCGGGTTTGGCGGGCGCGGCTTTGGCTGCGGGGGCCTTGCTTTGGGCCCGGGCCGCGGCCGGTGCCAGGGCCAGCAGCCCTCCGGACAGGACGAAGTATAGAATTTTCATAACATTCAAATGAACAGTGGAAACCGGCAGCGACGGCAGCGGTAAAAGTACGTAACAGCCCGCCAATCACCCGGATGCGTGCGCCGGGGCCCCGGCCCGGCGGCCCGCCGCAAAAACCCATAAAAAATTATTCGCCCCGGCTTGCACTGGGCGCGGCAAAAGCCTTACCTTTGTCGCTCCAATTACCCATCGGGGTGTAGCGTAGCCTGGTATCGCGCCAGCATGGGGTGCTGGAGGTCGTAGGTTCGAATCCTGCCACTCCGACTGAAGAGCAGCCGCTCTCAAAAGCCCTCGAACGTCAGCGTTCGGGGGCTTTTTTCGGCCGCTTCGGGAATTGGAAACAGAAACGGGCGCCGCCCCATCGGCCCCGGTTTCGGGGTGTAGCGCAGCCCGGTAGCGCGCGTCGTTCGGGACGACGAGGCCGTAGGTTCGAATCCTGCCACCCCGACCCAAAAAAGCCCGGCCCTTCTCTCGCAGAAGGGCCGGGCTTTTTTGGGCCCTGTCGAAACGCTTTTGTGCGCGGCCGGCGCGATTCTCAGCCCTCATGAACCTGCGTTAAGTTCACGCGCTCAACACCATGCGCCCGGTATTTTCATTGCTTCAACCTCATCCGGGAGCCATGAAAACCATTTTTGCCCTGGCCCTGCTGCTGGCCGCGGGGGCCCTGGGCCCGCAAGGGGCGCAGGCGCAGTGCCACCACGCCTCGTCGTACCACCACAGCACGTCGACCGTCGTTCACAGCAGTAGCGGCCCGCCCGTCGCCTACGTGCCGGAGCGTTGGATAGCGTATGCTGGCTTGCTCGGCCAGGCCGACCGTGCGGGCACGCCTTACCTGGGGCTCGACTTGGCGGTGGAATACTGGCTGCTGCCGCGCTGGAGCACGGGCGTGCGCGGCACCGCCACGGGCCTGATGCCGGCCCCCGCGTCGGCCGAGTTCTACGCGGGCGTGGGCCAGCCCCGGCTGGAACAGTACAGCCTGGCGTGGAGCAACACCGTGCTCCTGGCCGACGGCCCCCGGTGGCGGCTGGCGCTGCAGGGCGGCGCGGGCCTGGGCGTCACGGGCCTGTACGACAACGCCCGCGGGGTGCCCGTGCGGGGCGGCTGCGGCTGCTACACGGCGGGGAAAGTGGCGGCGGCCACGGGCCTGATCACCGAGATTGGCTGGGCGGCCACCCACAAAGGCAAGGACGGAGAGGGCCCCTGGCTTTCGGTGCGGGGCGGCTACCGGCAGTGGAACGGCGCGGTGCCCTTCGGCGCGCCCGACCAGTTTTCGACCTACGTGCTGAGCGTGGGCATCAGCGTGCCCGACGCGCCACCGGCGCGGTGAGCGGCGCTAGCGCACGCCCACCCACACTTCGGAGGCTTCGCCGGGGCCGAAGCGTTCGAGGTAAAAATTGCGCGGGGCCAGCTTTCGCGCCTTCACCAGGTCGAGGGCGGCGGGGTAGAGCTTGTTGGGGGCCAGCAGGTAGCTCACGCCGGTGAGGCGAGCGGCGGCCACGCGCTGGCCGGCCGGCACGAGGCGGTAGCGCCAGCCCGCCGGCAGCGGGTGCAGCGAGTCGGCCACGGCCAGGCCGATGAAGGCGCGCACGGTGTCGTGGGCAGTTTCGGGGCTGTTGTAGTACAGGTTGGCCAGCGCCGTGCCCGGCAGGCGGCCCCCGTCGAGCTCCCGCTTGGCGCGGCGAAAGAGCGGTCCGAAGCCTTCGCCTTGCGCGGGGCCCTCGTAGGCTTGCCCGGCCAGCAGCACCGGCGCAGCGGTGGTTTCGAGGGCCACGGCGGGCGGGCGCAGGCCACCCAGCCAGGCGTAGGTGCTGGCCGCCAAGACCGCCAGCAGCACGGCGGCCAGAAAAATGTAGCGGGTCGTCATCGGGGCAAAGGTAGCGGCGCGGCCGGGGGCGGAGGCGGGGCTAGTACACCAGGTCGGGGTGGCCGTAGAGGCGCGGGTCGGCTTCCGCACCGATGCAATAGCCGTAGATGGCGAGCGTGGCGGGCACCGGCTGGGGCCGCGGCCAGGCGTCGGGGCCGTCGGCTGGTTGGGTCGGACACATTACAAAAACCGGGGCATCGGGGTTGGTTGGAACGGCGGGTATCGGTAAACTCATCTAGAAAAATACGTTCATTCTTAATTTTATGCAAAGGTCTGACGGGGCCGGAAGGACCCGCCGCTTCTTTCGGCGGATTGAGGGCTGTGCGGGGCGAATGGCACCAAAACCAAGGCCAACGAACCAGTCCGGCCGGCCACTGTTGTAGGGCGGGCGTAGCTTCGCGGCCCGTTTCCTTCTCAAATCTGCTTATGTCGCTGCCCACTTCTTCCGCCGCCGGGGCCCTCCCGGAGCCGCTCACCGTGGCCGGGGGCGGGCTGGTGGGCACCCTGCTGGCGCTGTACCTGGCCCGGCGCGGGCACCGGGTGCAGGTGCTCGACCGCCGCCCCGACCTGCGCCGCGGCGGCCGCAGCGAGGGCCGCTCCATCAACCTGGCGCTGTCGGACCGCGGCTGGCGGGCCCTGGAGGGCGTGGGCATCGCCGACGACGTGCGCCGGGTGAGCATCCCGCTCTACCAGCGCGTGATGCACGACCGCCGGGGCCAGCTCACGGCCCAGCCCTACGGGGCCGCCGGCCAGGCCATCTACTCCGTCAACCGCGACCAGCTCAACCGCACCCTACTCGATTTGCTCGAAGCCCGGCCCGGCGTGCGCCTGCGCTTCGGCCAGCAATTGCAGCGCGTGGACCTGGCCGGGCGCACCCTGCACCTGCTCGACGTGGCCACCGGCCGCGCCCACACCGAGCCCTACAGCCGATTGTTTGGGGCCGACGGGGCGTTTTCGGCCGTGCGCGGGGCCCTGCAGCGCACCGACCGCTTCAACTACTCGCAGACCTACCTCGAGTACGGCTACAAGGAACTGACCATCGAGGCCGGGCCCGGCGGCGCGTGGGCGCTCGAAAAAAACGCGCTCCACATCTGGCCCCGCGGCCAGTACCTGATGATTGCGCTGCCCAACCTCGACGGCTCGTTCAACGCCACCCTGTTTTTTCCCTTCGAGGGCCCCGAGAGCTTCGCCGCCCTGCCCGACGCGGCCGCCGTGACGGCCTTTTTTGCCGACGTGTTTCCCGACGCCGTGCCGCTGATGCCCCGCCTGGCCGACGAGTTTTTTGCCCATCCCACCGGCTCGCTCGTCACCGTGCGCTGCTTCCCGTGGCGCCACGCCGCCGACGTGCTGCTGCTCGGCGACGCGGCCCACGCCATCGTGCCGTTCTACGGCCAGGGCATGAACGCGGGCTTCGAGGACTGCACCGTGCTCGACGGCCTGCTGGCCCGGCACGGCGACGACGCCTGGCCCGCCGTGCTGGCCGCCTTCGAGCGCCAGCGCAAGCCCAACGCCGACGCCATGGCCGACCTCGCCCTCTACAACTTCGTGGAAATGCGCGACCGCGTCGGCGACCCGCGCTTTCTGCTGCAAAAGCGCATCGAGAACAAAATCGCGGCCCTCTACCCCGACCGCTGGGTGCCGCTCTACACGCGGGTCACGTTTTCGCACCTGCCCTACGCCGACGCCTGGGCCGCCGGCCAGCGCCAGGACGCGGTGATGGACCGGCTCATGCCCCACATCCGGGCCGAAGCCGACTTCGACAGCCCCGCCGTGCAGGCCCAGCTGCGCCAGGAGCTGGGGGCCGTCGGGCCCTAGCCAGAAAAAACAAAAACCAAGAACTTCCGGGCCAGCGGCGGGTTGTGCGCTGCGAACGGCTACCTTAGCCCTGCCAAAGGCCCTTTGCCCAGTAGTTTTACCCGTTGCGCCGCGCGCTAGTTTATGCTCACCTGCGTTATCATCGACGACGACGAAATCAATCGGCTTACCCTGGAGCACTACATCGGCCTCACGCCCCGCCTGGAGCTGAAGGCCTCGCTGGCCGACGGCATCGCGGGCCTGGCCTACCTGCGCGAGGGGCCGCCCGTGGACGTGCTCTTTCTCGACATCGAGATGCCCCACCTCAACGGGCTGGAGATGCTGCGGCTGCTGCGCAACCCGCCCGAGGTCATCATCACCACCGCCCGCAACGACTTTGCCGTCGACGCCTTCGAGCTGCGGGTGACCGATTACCTCGTCAAACCCTTCGAGTACGGCCGCTTCAGCCAGGCCGTGGAGCGGGTGCGCCCCCGCCCCGCCGGGGCCCCCGACGCGCCGGCCGGCCCCGCCAGCGCCGACGTGTTCGTGAAGGTAAACAGTCGCATGGTGCGCGTCAATTTCGACGAAGTGCTCTTCATCGAAGCCCTTTCCGACTACGTCAACATCGTCACGGCCCAGCAGAAATACATCGTCTACACCACCCTGAAGGCCCTGGAGGCGCGCCTGGCGGTGTTCCCCACCTTCGTGCGCGTCCACCGCAGCTACCTGCTCAACACCCAGCACATCGAGTCCATTGAGGACAACACGGCCAACCTGAAGGGCGGCTACTACGTGCCCATCGGCAAGTCGTACCAGGAAGGCTTTTTCAAGGGCCTGTCGAAGATGTAGCCCACGGGGGCCCGGCGGCCAACGGCGGGCCCCGCTCCGCCGTACTTTCGCCTGCCATGACCGATTCCGCCGCTTCCGCCCCCAAAAAGCTTTTCCTGCTCGACGCTTTTGCCCTGATTTACCGCTCGCACTTCGCGTTCAGCAAAAACCCGCGCATCAACTCCAAGGGCATGAACACGGGGGCCGTGCTGGGCTTCACCAACACGCTGGTGGAGGTGCTGCAAAAGGAGAAGCCCACCCACATCGGCGTGTGCTTCGACGGCCCCAAGAAAACCTTCCGCCACGAGGCTTTCCCGGCCTACAAGGCCCAGCGCCAGGCCATGCCCGAGGACATCGGCGTCGCCATTCCCTACATCAAGCAGATCATCCAGGCCTTCCACATCCCCATCCTCGTCCTGGACGGCTACGAGGCCGACGACGTGATCGGCACGATGGCCCAGAAGGCGGAAAAAGAAGGCTTTGAGGTGTTCATGATGACGCCCGACAAGGACTACTGCCAGCTCGTGACCGAGCACATCAAAATCTACCGGCCCGCCTTCATGGGCAACGCGGCCGAGGTGCTCGACGTGGCCCACGTGCTGGCCCGCTTCGAAATTGAGCGGGTCGAGCAGGTGGTCGACATCCTGGGCTTGCAGGGCGACGCGAGCGACAACATTCCCGGCATCCCCGGCATCGGCGAGAAGACGGCCAAGGCCCTCATCAAGCAGTTCGGCTCGGTGGAAAACCTGATTGCCAGCTCCGACCAACTCAAGGGCAAGCAGCAGGAAAACGTGCGCAACTTTGCCGAGCAGGGCCTGCTGAGCAAGGAGCTGGCCACCATCCACGTGACGGTGCCGCTGGAATTCGAGGCCGACAAGCTGGTGCTCGACGCCCCCGACGAAGCCCGGCTGCACGAGCTGTTCGACGAGTTGGAGTTCCGGCAGTTGGCGGCCCGCGTGCTCGGCGGGGGCCCCCCGCGCACCCCGGCCGGCGTGGCCAAGCCCGGCACCACCGGGGCCCGGCGGCCCAAGCCGGCCCCCGGCGGCCAGGCCTCCCTCTTCGGCAACCCCGGCGACGAGGCGGTGGCCATCGGGGCCGAAGAAGGCGAAACCGGCGCCCTGGGGGCCCCCGGCGGCCCGCGCCGCCGCCTCGAAGACGTGCCCTACCGGTACCACTTGGTGGACACGCCAGCGCAGCGCCAGTCGCTGCTGCACTTTTTATTGCGCCAAGCCGAGGTCAGCTTCGACACCGAAACCACCGGCCTCGACACCATGACGGCGCGGCTCGTGGGCCTGAGCTTTTGCTACCGCCCGGGCGAGGCGTACTACGTGCCCGTGCCGGCCGACGATTTGGAAGCGGCCCGGGCCATCGTGGACGAGTTTTGCCCGTTTTTTGAGGCCGAAGGCATCCGCAAGATCGGCCAGAACATCAAGTACGACCTGAGCATCCTGCGCCACTACGGCGTGGAGGTGAGCGGGCCGCTGTTCGACACCATGCTGGCCCACTACCTCATCGAGCCCGACATGCGCCACAACCTGGACGTGCTGGCCGAAACCTACCTGCACTACGCGCCGGTGCCCATCACCGACCTCATCGGCCCCAAGGGCAAGAAGCAA
>JANXOE010000198.1 GCA_025353745.1 Hymenobacter sp. | reverse complement strand
GGCAACGTCCGGCAGCTGGCCCAGGACGTGACCGTGGCCCCGGCCATGCTGCGCTACCTCAACGGCAACCAGAGCACGGCGGGGGCCCCCAACGAAAACTACGGCCGCGAGCTGCTCGAGCTGTTCACCGTGGGCAAGGGGCCCCTCATCGGGCCGGGCAACTACACCACCTACACCGAGGCCGACGTGCAGGCCGCCGCCCGGGTGCTCACCGGCTGGCGCGACGACAAGGTGGCCATCGCCGGCTACTTCACCGCCGGCCGCCACGACGCCCAGCCCAAGCAGTTTTCGGGCGCGTTCGGCAACGCCGTCATCGCCCCCAACGGCGCCCACGAATACCAGGACCTGATCAACCTCGTCTTCGCGCAGGCCGAGACGGCACGGTTTCTGGTGCGCAAGCTCTACCGCTGGTTTGTGTATTATCTGATTGACGACCAGGCCGAAAGCGACGTCATTCAGCCCCTGGCCCAGCTGCTGGTGCAGGGCAATTTCGAGGTGGCTCCGGTGCTGCGCACGCTCTTTGGCTCGGAACATTTCTTCGACGCGGCCACCGTGGGCTGCCGCATCAAAAGCCCGCTCGATTTCACGGTGGGCCTGGCGCGGCAGATGGAAGTGGCCTACCCGCCGGTCAGCAGCGTGGTGGCGCAATACAGCCACTGGGAATACCTCTACGGCGTGGCCTACGTGCAGCAGCAAACCCTCGGCGACCCGCCCAACGTGGCCGGCTGGGCCGCCTACTACCAGGCCCCGCAGTTCCACGAGCTGTGGATCAACGCCGTGACGCTGCCGCGCCGCAACCAGGTCACGGATTCATTCATCGGCAAGGGCATTACGCGCGCCGGCGTGCCGGCCCGGATCGACCCGGTGGCCCTGGTGCTGGCCCTGCCCCCCAACACGGCCGCCGACCCCAACCTGGTCATCGCCGGGTTTGTGCGGCTGATGGTGCCGATTGACCTCACGGAGGCCCAGCTGGCGTTCCTGAAAAACGCCTTGATTCCCGGCCTGCCCGACTTTGAGTGGACCAACGAATGGACCGCCTACGCCGCCACGCCCGCCAACGCCGCCCGAAAAGCAGCCGTGACCACCAAGCTGCAAGCCATGCTGCGGTCGTTGATGGGCCTGGCCGAGTACCACTTGTCATAAGTTTTAAGCGCTTGCCAGCGGGCTGTTGAATTTTCGCTCAGGCACCAACCGCGCAGGAATATTGCAGCCACCAGCCACCAGCTAATCCATGAAACGTCGCGACTTTCTTCAAACCACGGCGGCGGCCACGGCGGGCGCGGCCCTGCTGGGCGGGATGCCGGTGGGGGCCTACGGCTACTCGCCCGAGCTGGTGGCCCTCACCAACGCCACCACGGCCTCCGACAAGGTGTTGGTCATCGTTCAGCTGCAGGGCGGCAACGACGGGCTGAACATGATTATTCCGCGCGACCAGTACCCGGCCCTGCTGGCGGCGCGCGCCAACATTGCCCTGCCCGAAGCCGCCGTGCTGCCGCTCACCGCGGCCACGGGCATTCACCCGGCCATGGCGGCGCTCCAGGGCCTGTACCAAAACGGGCAGGTGGGCGTGGTGCAAAGCGTGGGCTACCCGAGCCCCAACTTTTCGCATTTTCGGGCCACCGACATCTGGACGTCGGGCTCCGACTCGAACGCGACGCTGAACACGGGCTGGGCCGGGCGCTACCTCGACGGCGAGTTTCCGAACTTCCCCACCGGCTACCCCAGCGCCCAAAACCCCGACCCGCTGGCCGTGTCCATCGGCTCGGTGGTGAGCAACTGCGTGCAGGGCCCCAGCGTGAACATGGGCATGGCCATCGCCAGCACCTCGTCGTTTTACCAGCTGCTGAGCGGCGGCGTGGACGCGGCCCCCGCCACGCCGGCCGGCCACGAGCTGACGTTCATCCGCCAGGTGGTGGCCCAGACGCAGGTGTACACCGCCGCCATTCAGGCCGCCGCGGCCAAGGCCAAAAACCTCTCGCCCTTGTACCCGGCCGCTGGCAAAAACAACCTGGCCGACCAGCTCAAAATCGTGGCCCAGCTGGTAGCCGGCGGCCTGAGCACCCGCATCTACGTGTGCAACATGGGCGGCTTCGACACCCACGCGCTGCAAGTGCCCGCCACGGGCCCCACCACCACGGGCGCCCACGCCGCGTTGCTGGGCAAAATCGCGGAAGCGGTGAGCGCCTTCCAGGACGACCTCGGGCGCCTGGGGCTGCAAGACCGGGTGGTGGGCATGACGTTTTCGGAGTTCGGGCGGCGCATCCGGTCCAACGCGGGCCTGGGCACCGACCACGGCGCGGCGGCCCCGCTGTTCGTGTTCGGCAGCCGCGTCAACCCCATCGTGCACGGCGCCAACCCGCAGCTGCCGCCGGCCGCCGGCGTGAACGACAACATCGCCATGCAGTTCGACTTCCGCAGCGTCTACACCAGCATTTTGCAAGACTGGTTCCAGGTGCCGCCGGCCACGTTGCAGCAGCTGTTCGGGCGCGCCTTTCCGTACGTGCCGGTGCTGCGGCCGGCCGGGCCGCTGGCCGCCGGCAGCGCGGCCCAGGTGGCCGAGTTCAGCCTTTTTCCCAACCCCGTGCCGCGCGGCGGCCGGGCCACCGTGGCTTACCAAAGCCAGGGCGGCCGCGTGCAAGTGGCGGTGCTCGACGCCTTGGGCCGGGAGGTGCGGGGGGCCTTCGACCGCTCTGTGGCCGCCGGGCCGCAGCTGCTGCCCCTCGACCTGGCCGGCCTCGCCGCCGGGCCCTACTACTGCCAGGTGCGCGAAGGCAGCAAATCCGGCTCGCGCCTTTTGGTGATTGAGTGAAGGGCCACAACCCCGTTTCGGCGGGGCCGTAGAAGCAACCTGGCGGCCCGCACGGGCCGCGCCGCTCCGAACCTTCTACTTGTTTTAGCTTTACGCTCATGGCCTCCAACGACCTCGAAGTTCAACTCGAAAAAATTCTGCCCGAAGACCTCGCCCGCACTTTCGAAAGCGCCTACCACGTGTTTCAGGGCAACCACGAGCACATGGACGATTTGCTGAAAAACGGCGGCATCCTGCTGCGCAAAGCCGCCCAGAAATTCACGACCACCCAACTGATCCTGGGCATTGCCGGCATCGCCGCCGTGGCCGTGGTGCTCATCAACCGCAGCGAAGACTAAGCCAGCTGCGCGTCGCGTACCAAGAGCGCGGGCCCCGGCCCGCGCTTTTTTGTGCCCGCCCAGGCCCGGCAAACGGCCGATTGCCCCGGCTTAAGCCGCGTCCGAACGCGAATTATTTTCTCCCGCCGAAATAGTTACTGGCAAGCTTAGCAATTGCTTATCTTGCCGGCCTATGAAAAACCTGTTGCTGGCCGCCGGCTTGCTGACCCTGGCTTCTTCTTCCCCGCCCGCTCCGCCCGTGCCCAAACATATTCCTGCATCCGTTTTGGCCGATCCCAACACCACCGACGAGCTGCCCAAAGACAACAAGCTCGTCATTTACCAATTGATGACGCGGCTGTTTGGCAACAAGGTGGCCCTGAACAAACCCTACGGCACCATTGCGGAGAACGGCTGCGGCAAGTTCAACGACGTCACCGACAGGGCCCTGGCGGAGATCAAGGCCCTGGGCGTGAGCCACGTGTGGTACACGGGCGTGATCGAGCACGCCACCATGACGGACTACGCCGCCCAGGGCATCCCGGCCGACGACGCCGACGTGGTGAAGGGCCGCGCCGGCTCGCCCTACGCCATCAAGGACTACTACGACGTGGACCCCGACCTGGCCGTGGTGGTTCAACACCGCATGGCCGAGTACGAGGCCCTCATCGCCCGCACCCACGCCCACGGGCTGAAGGTGCTGATGGACTTCATTCCCAACCACGTGGCCCGCTCGTACAAGTCCGACGCCAAGCCCGCGGGCGTGGTGGACCTGGGGGCCGCCGACGACAAGACCAAGGCCTTCGCGCCCAACAACAACTTCTACTACCTGCCCGGCAAGAGCTTCGTGGCGCCCGCCGGCTACAACCCGCTGGGGCCCTCGAAGGGCCCGCGCGAGGACGGCAAGTACACCGAAAACCCGGCCCGCGCCACCGGCAACGACGTGTTTTCGGAGGCCCCGAAAATCGACGACTGGTTTGAAACCACCAAGCTGAACTACGGCGTGGACTACCAGCAAGGCCACGCCACGCACTTCGAGCCGGTGCCCGACACGTGGAAGAAAATGCGCGACATCCTGGTGTATTGGGCGGGTAAAAACGTGGACGGCTTTCGCTGCGACGTGGCCGAGATGGTGCCCGTCGAGTTCTGGGCCTACGTCATCCCGGAGGTGAAAAAGGTGAAGCCCGGCATCGTGTTCATCGGCGAAGCCTACAATCCCAAAGAGTATAATCGCTACCTCACCCAGGGCCGTTTCGACTTTCTCTACGACAAGGTGGGCCTCTACGACGGCCTGCGCCGGCTGATGCGCGGCGAGGGCACCACCGAAGACATCACCCGGGTGTGGAAGGACGAAAGCCGCGGCTTTTCGTCGCACATGCTGCGCTTTCTGGAAAACCACGACGAGCAGCGCATCGCCAGCCAGGACTTTGCCGCCGACCCCTTCCGCGCCGTGCCGGCCATGGCCGTGACGGCCACCCTGGGCTCGGGGCCCGTGATGCTGTACATGGGCCAGGAAGTGGGCGAGCCGGCCCACGGCGCGGCGGGCTTCAACACCGGCGACGGCCGCACCACCATTTTCGATTATTGGGGCGTGCCCGAGCACCAGAAATGGCTGAACCAAGGCAAGTTCGACGGCGCCAAGCTCAGCCCCGAGCAGCGCAAGCTGCGCGATTTCTACCGCCGCCTGCTCACGCTGGCCGGCAGCAGCGAGGCCATCCGCCGCGGCCGCTTCTACGAGCTGCAGGACGCCAACAACCTCGGCAAGCAGTACGACCAGCACCGCCTCTACGCCTACCTGCGCTACACCGACAAGCAGCAGGTGCTGGTGGTGGTCAACTTCAGCCCCGACAAAGCCTACCGGCCCGAGCTCATCATCTCGCCCGAAGCCTTCCAGGCCATGGGCATCCCCAACAACGCCACCGCCGTTTACACCTACACCGACCTGCTCAACGGCGGCCAGCCCCTGACGGCCCTCAACGAAAGCCTGGAGCCCCTCTCGGCCCACGTCTATGAGCTGAAGCGGCAGTAGAAGCCCGAGCCGGGCGTCGGCCCGGCAACCCCACCAGCTACGCGCTCCGCACCAACATTTCCGCTACTTCGCGGCCGGTGGCCAGCGCGGCGTTCAGCGAGGGGTAGGCGGCCCAGTCGCCGCAGCGGTAGAGGCCGTCGGCCAGTTTGAGGGGGCCCTGCGCCGGCCGGCCGGCCGGGTAAGCCGGCAGGGCGTGGGCAATGCGGTAGGAGCGCAGGTGCCGCCACTGCCGTGCGTTGGGCCCAAACCAGGCGATTAGCTCTTCGTGCAGGTGCCCGGCCAGGGCGGCTTCCGAAAGGCCGGTGTCGCCGTGCGTGCTCACCGATACCAGCGCCTGGCCGGCCGGGGCGTAGGCAGGGGCCACGTCGGCCGGGAAGCTCACGTTGTGCGCCAGCGCGTTGGGCGCGGCGTTGAGGCGCAGCAGGCCGTCGCCGCGCCCGGGCGAGTGGCCCTCGGCCACGAAGTACGTGTTGGTGGTGAGGCGGCCGGCGACGACGGCCCCGGGGGCCCCGGCGGCGGGCAGCAGGCGGGCCAGGGCGGGGCCGTCGAGGGCCAGCACCACGGCCGCGGCGGCCAGCGTTTCGCCCGAAGCCAAGCGCACGCCGGGGCCGTCGAGGGCTTCCACCGGGGCGTTCAGCCGGACGGTGCCGGCGGGCAGGCGGGCGGCCAGCTGCTCGGGCAGCTGCTGCATGCCCAGCGCCGGCACGGCGGCCTGCCCCCGCACGAATTGCTGGAACACGAACTCAAAGAAATTGCTCGCCGTGCCGAGGCCGCGGTCCAGGAATACGCCGCCAAAAAAGGGCCGGAAGAAGTTGTCGATCATCGCTTCGCTCCAGCCGTAGCGCCGCAGGAAAGTCAGCGTGTCGGTGGCCGGGCGGGCCAGCAGCTCGGCGGGCGTGTGCCGCTGCACGTGGCGCACCAGGCTGAGGATGCGCAGCTTATCGGCCAGCGTGCCGATGGGCGAGGCCAGCGCCGAAAAGGCCGCCAGCGGCCGCTGCAACGGGTTTTGCAAGGTGGTTTCCGAGCCGTTGGGCAGGCGGATGACGGCCCCGGAGCGGAAGGCCCGCAGGTCGAGGGCCCCGTAGTCGAAGATGCGCCGGGCCTCGGGGTAGTCGGTGAGCAGCACCTGGAAGCCGCGGTCGAGGCGGAAGCCGTCGGGCGTGCGGTCGGTGCGCACGCGGCCGCCCACGGCGTCGGCGGCGTCGAGCACCAGCACCGGCCGGCCAGCGCGGTGCAGCCACGTGGCGCACGCCAGCCCGGCCATGCCGGCCCCGACGATAACGATGGGAGGTTGCGAGCGGGTCATTTATTAAATAAGTAGCCGATTTGAAAACACTAAAATTCGCCGTTAGCCGTACAGCTCGACGCCAAACTCCTTTTTGTACGCCTGAATTTGCTCGTAGCTCAGGTCGCGGTGCAACAAAAACGTGGGGCCGTCGCGGCGGTGTTCTTTCACGGCCACGTTGCCCAAGTACCAGCGGCGCAACTCGGCGCGTAGACTGGTCTGAACCCGCTCCGTTGGAACGGCGAAGCAGTAAGTTTCGCCCCCGTTAATTCGAATAAAATTATCCACTCCGCTGGCCCAGATACGAGGCGCTAATTGCTCGTTTTTAAAGCCCTGGTATGAAAGTCGGACTTGGGTTGAAGCATCAAGCGAAAACCTGTTGTGTTGTCCATTGACGGTCAACACCAACGCATCCGCAAAGCAGAGCAGCTGCCCTATTTCAACGGCGGCTAACCACCATTTTTTTACGATAAACGAAGCCCCTATGTATAAGGCGAAGGCAAAAAAAGCAGCCAGCCTGGGTCCGCAGCCGGCCCACGCCAGCGGGTAGTATAAGAGCAAAACGAGCAATAGAGCATAGGGAAGCCACTTGGCTTTCGCGGATTGCGCCTGTTCTAGCCGAAGTGTGAGCCGGGGCTGCCCCTTGGCCCTTAAAACAGCTTGGGTATCTTGTGCTCCTTCCATTTTTTGCGGGTTTTCATAGTCCAGAATTCGGCCACGCCGCCGCGTTCCAGGCTCAGCTGCCAGGCCCCCATCTGCTGGCCCAGGCGGTAGCCGGTGGCTTGGTCGCGGGGGTATTTTTGCTGGATCAGGGCGTAGTCGGCGGCTGAAATGTCGTGGCCGACGGTGCCGTGGCAGCGCAGGCAAAGGGCGTTGTTCAGCACGATGGGGCGCTGGTAGAAAAAAACTTCCGGCGACTCGCGGTGCAGCGTGCGGGTGGTGTCGGTCCGCAGCTCCGCGGCCAGCAGGATGGCGCGGTGGTCGGGGTCGCGCGGGCGGGTGCTCACGCGGCGGGCCGTGGCGTGCAGCACCCGGGCCAGCGAATCGACGAAATGGAAGGTTTCGGGGCGGCAGAAGGGGAGGGCCCCGGCCACGCCGCCGGCGGCCAGCTCGCGGGCCAGGGTGCGGCGCAGCAGCGTGTCGGCGGTGGCCGTGAGCGAGTCGCCGGCCCAGCGGGTGGCGCGGAGCAGGTCGGCGGGCATGATGCGCTTCACTTCCCAGTTTTCGGCCTCGATGCCGATGCGCTTGCTGTCCTTGAGGTGCTCGACTTGGTCGGGGCGGCAGGCGGCCGCCGCCAGCAGCCCGGGCAGCAGGGCCCCGCGCAGGGCGCGCCGGAAAAACTTCATCGAAATAAAATTAGCCATAACGAGCGGGCAATATACCCCAGCAACCCGCCGTTGGCGGCCTTGTTTGGCCGGGGCCGGCGCCGCCCGCCCCGGCCCGGCCCCTACCTTTGCTCCATGCGCCGTTTCCTCCGCGTTTTGCCCCTGCTGCTGCTGGCCCTGGCCTGCGCCAAAACCACCCTCAATCCGTCGGTACGCCTCGATTTTGTGGGGTCCAACCGCTTCACGAGCAGCACCCGCACGTTGAGCCTGACCCCGGCCGATACGCTGGCGAGCAAAATTTACGCGGAAACCGGCGACACTTCCACGCTGAGGGAGTTGAAAATCACGCTCACGTCGCTGGCCACCCGCACGCCCGTCATCTACCCCGTGACGGGCTACAAGCCCGTGGCGGACCCCCCGCTGACGTACCTGGACTCGCTTTTGCCGAAAGGCACCAAGGATTTGGCCTTCATCAATTTGCTGTCGTCCCGCACCACCTCGGGCTCCGATTTGTGGGAATACAGCGCGACGGATTCCAAAGGCAGCACCGCCAGCCGCGCCTACCGCCTCACCCTGCGCCGCCCCGACTCCGTAACGGCCGTTGTGCACAGCTACCGGCTCTTCATGAGCCCCGTGCCGTACACCGCCCCGAGGGCCGCCGCGCCGCCCCTCACCCCGGCCCAAAACCGCGCTTTGGCCTACGTGGGCCTTCGCCCGGGGCTGTTGCTGCCGCACTTTTCGGTGGCAAGCAAGGGGGCGAAAGTGCCCAACCCCAACCAGAAGCTGGTCGATTTGGTGTGCATCGTCACCGGGGCCGATATCCGGCTGGCCTCCACGGCTTCGCCCAAACTGGTGGTGGCCAATGACTTCAGAAACGCCACCCTCCTGCGGGCCACGACCCTAGGGCTCACGGGTTTTCCCAACCTCACCACCACGGTCACGGTCAGGAACGCGTTCAGCGGCGGCGCGCTCTACAGCGCGGCGGGCGGCACCTTTGCCGGCGACACACTCGTGACGGCCCCGCTGGTGAAAGGCGACGTCATCGCCTTCAAAACCAAAGACAATAAGTACGGGGCCCTCTTCGTGGCCGACCTGGTGCGCACGCCCACGGCCACCATCACCTGCCAGGTGGTGGTGGAGAAATAACCGGTTTCGCAGCAATCCAAAACCAACGAGGGCCCCCGGCGCACTGCCGGGGGCCCTCGTTGGAATTATGCCCTGCGGGTTAAAACGTCAGGCCCGCCGTGATGCTGGTCGTGTAGCGCGTGTTGTTGACGGCCACCACCGGCTGCTGGCCGTTGGCGAGGTAATAAGGCGAATAATAGTTGTTGTAGGAATTGTACACCTCGGCCACGTCGAGAAAGAAATTGCCTTGGCGCAGGCCCAGGCCGGCGGTGTAGTAGCTGCGGGCGCTGCTGCGGCCGTTGCTGGGGTTTTTGTAGGGGTCGCCGTAATAGGCATAGCCCAGGCGGGCCCGGAAAACGCTGTAGCGGCCTTCGGTGCCCACCCGGTAGTTGAGGGTGTTGCGGTACAGGTTCTGGATATCCTGGTTTTGGTCGGCAAACGAGCTGTTGTCGCCGTTGGCGCCGTTGGGGTCGTTGTTGAGGCGGGCCTGGCCGTAGCCCACGTATTCCACGTCGCCGCTCACGAAGCCGTACTTGCCGACCACCACGGCCACGCCCCCGTTGGCGCGGAAGGGCGTGGTGAGGGTGTAGTCGTAGGCGCCCGGGTTCGTGGTGTTCGTGACGGTGCCGATGACGGCTTGGTTGGGGGGCTGGTTCTTAGGCGTATAATTGGTCGTCAGCGTGGTGCTGTACGTGTCGGTCATGCGCATGAACGTGGGCGTTTGGATGGAAGCGCCCAGCCGCACGGCGTCGGTGGCCCGGAAAATTAGCCCCAGCCGGCCGTTGATGCCCGTACCCGTGGTGTGCAGCTCGTCGTGCAGGTGCAAGCTGGCGAAGGGCGTTTCCGGGTTGCCTTCCGATTCCGAAAAATCGCGCGCCTCGCGGTAATTCGAGCTGACGATGCCCAACCCCACCCCCAGGTAGAGCCGGTCGCGGAAGCTGCCGCCGTAGCCCAGGTCAAATTGCGACATCGAGCCCGTCGACACCACCCGTTCGCCCTGCCCAATGGGCCCCGTGCGGGCAATGGTCACGAGGGCCGAGTCGGTCCCCCCCCGGCGGGTCTGCGCGATGTTGGTAAGGTAACCGCCGTAGGCCAAGCCGTCGAGGTCGAGGTAAGCGTCGCCGTTTTTAAAGTGGTTGTCGTCCTGCTGGCGGATGCTCGCCAGCGACGCCCGTGGCTCGCGCAGGCGCTGGAAAAACGACTGCCCGTCGCCCACCGTGCCTTGGTAGTTGGTGCCGTTGTTGAAATCGGTCAGTCGGGTGAAGCCCAGCGCGAACGCCCCCCCGCGCCAGTTGCTGCCCTTGTCGTTGTCGGCGCGGCGGGAAGCCAGCACCAGCCCAATGCTGGGCACGTTCACGTTGTTGCTCTGCTCGTTAAGCTTGCCGCTGTTGAGCGAGCCGTCGGCCTGTCCGAAGCCCAGGCCCAAACTGGCGTGGAATTCCGATTTCTGGTAAAATCCAAGGCCAGCCGGATTGCTGGTCAGGTTGCCAAAGTCGGCCCCAAGCGCCACATTGGCCCCCGCAAGGCCCTGCGTCCGGGCCGGCCCGCCAAATTGCAGCTGCGAGTAGCGCAGGGCATCGGTCGCGTCCTGGGCAAAGACGTGGCTGGCCTGCCCCATCGCCAGGGCCAGGCTAAGCCAGATAATCCGTTTTTTCATGGAATGGGTTAAGAAAACGAGCCGGCCGCTGGGCCGGCTCGCAATGTAAGGTTAGGCCAAAAAATAAGTGTACAAGTGGCATTTACAGCCGGCCCCGGCCGCCGCTGCGGCCTCCGCCGCCACCCGAATTGCTGCCCCCGCCACTCGGCGAGCTCGGCGAGCTATAGGAAGGCGGTGAGTACGACGGCTGTGAGTACGACCGTTGCGGCTCATAAGAGCGCTGCTGCGGCTGCTCGGCCATGCGCGGGCGCGGCTGGTAGTTGCCCGTGCGTCTGTCCCCGCCATTGTTGCCTTGCTGCTGCGAGGGCTGCCCGGTGCCCGGCGCCGAGAACATATCGCGGAAGAAGCCCCCGCGGCGTGGTTGCTGCTGGGCCTGGCCTTGGGGTACGCCCGGCTGCATTTGCTGGGGTTGGTTGCCACCCGGGGCCATGGGCTGGTCCAAGTTGCGCATCCGGCCCCGGCCGGCGCCCAGGTCGGTCGGGTTGCCATAGACGGGCTGGGTGCCGGCGGGCCGCTCCGGCACTCCCACGTTAACGCGGCCCGGGGTCATTGCCGGGCCCTGGGGGTTCGGGTTGGTGGGCGAAGCTATGGGGTTGGTGCCCAAACGCCCCCGGCCGCTGGTGGCCGGGTTGCCGGAACCAGTCGGTGCCCCGGGGCTGCCGTCCGCACCGTTGCGGCCATAAGCCGCGCCAGCGCGGGTCGGACGCGGCCCCACTTGTATGGTGTTGCCGTTGCCCCCAACGTAGTCGCCACGGCCCCCGTTATTGCCAGTATAAATCACATTGCGGCGGTAGCCTCCGCCGTGGTAGCCGTAGCCATACCCGCCCCCGTACCCATACCCGCCGCCGTAGTACCCGCCATAGCCGAAGGGACTATAGAACGGGTCGTAGCCGTAACCATACCCGCCGTAGCCCCAAGGCCGGCCGAAGCCAAACCCTAAGCTGATGCTCAGCCCCGAGCCATAGCCATAGCCGAAGGGGCTGTAGAACGGGTTATAAAAAGGACTGGCATAAGCGCTGTATGGCGAGTACCCGTAGCCGCCATAACCCCCGCCGTAGCCGCCGTAGCTCAGCGAAGTGTAGGGGCTGCTGGGCGTGTATGCCCCCATGCCAGGCCCGGTGTAGGGCTGGTTGAAGATGGAAGAATTCGCGTCGTAGCCCGCGCTGCCCACCGCGCTCTCGTTGTAGTATTGGTCCGAGCCGGTGGTGCCCGTGGCGGCGGTGTTGCCGTTGTAGTCGGGGTTGACCGCCTCGTCGGGGGCCGCTGCGGGGGCCGTCGGGGCGTTGTTATTATTGTTGTAGGCCGGGGCCGTGGGGCGCGGCGCGGCGGCCACGGCCGTGGTGTGGTCGGTCGACGAAGAATAGTACACCCCGTCGTTTTCCGAGGTGGTGAGGGCCGTGGTTCCGGCGCAGCCGCCCAGCGCAAGAAGCGCCAAAGCGGGCAGATAGGCGGTAAAGAGGGTTTTCATGGCGGGGATGAAAAAGGCGGAACGGACTGTACGTAAATTAACGACTCGGGCGGTGGAAATCCGGTGAAGCGGGGCCCGGGCCCCGCCGCTAATTACCAAAAGGGTTGGCGCCAATCCGGCCAGCACGTTTTCGGGCGTTAGAAAGCGGTTCGGGTCTGTGGTTTAATAACGTAATTTGACCCCGAAACGGTGCCCCGCAGGCAAATCAAATCCTGTACCACTTTTGGAGCCAGTTCCGCTACTCTTTAGAAGTCCATCATGAGCAAAAAGTTGCCCACCCGCGAAGAAGATTATTCGCTCTGGTACAATGACTTGGTGAAACGCGCCGGCCTGGCCGAAAACTCGGCCGTGCGCGGCTGCATGGTCATCAAGCCCTACGGCTACGCCATCTGGGAAAAAATGCAGCGCCAGCTGGACGACATGTTCAAGCGCACCGGCCACGAAAACGCGTACTTCCCCCTCTTCATCCCCAAAAGCCTGTTCGAGGCCGAGGAGAAAAACGCCGAAGGCTTCGCCAAGGAGTGCGCCGTGGTGACGCACTACCGCCTCCAGACCGACCCCGACCGCCCCGGCAAGCTGCGCGTGGACCCCAACGCCAAGCTCGAAGAAGAGCTGGTGGTGCG
>JANXOE010000132.1 GCA_025353745.1 Hymenobacter sp. | reverse complement strand
TGCCGGAAAGCAACGTCTTTTTTCGAACTTGGAGCGGGAGACGAGGTTCGAACTCGCGACCTCGACCTTGGCAAGGTCGCGCTCTACCAACTGAGCTACTCTCGCAGGAGGGCCGCAACGACTGGCGTAGCGGCTAATGGTGGTACAAAGGTAACGGCATTTGAACGCGAGGCAAGGCATGGCGCATAAAATCTGCCCCAGCCATAGCTTTGGGGCTCATTTTCAGGCTGAAAATTTTTACGCCGGGCCCAAAGCAAGCTTCAGCTCGTTCAGTTTCAACAGGGCCTCGATGGGCGTGAGGGTGTTCACGTCGAGGTTTTGCAGCAGCTCGCGCAGGCGTTCCAGGGCCGGGTCGCCGGGCTCGAACATGCTCAGCTGCAAGTGCGGCCGGGGGGCCGTGGCCACGGCCGTGGTGGCCCGCGGGCGCGGCGCGGCCCGGAGGGCCCCGGGGCCCTCCAGGCCGGCCAGCACGCCGTCGAAGGCGGTGGGGGCCGCCGCGTCGGGGCCGGCGCTGGTGCGCTCCACTTCGAGGTGGTGCATGATTTCGTTGGCCCGCAGCACCACGGCGGTGGGCATGCCGGCCAGCCGCGCCACGTGGATGCCGAAGCTGTGCTCGGAGCCGCCGGCCTGCAGCTTGCGCAGGAACAGGATGCGGCCGTCGGCTTCCTTCACGGCCACGTTGTAGTTGCGCACGCGGGGGCAGTCGTCGGCCAGCTGGTTCAGCTCGTGGTAGTGGGTGGCAAACAGGGTTTTAGCTTTCGCTTTCGGGTTGTTGTGCAGGTGCTCGACGATGGCCCAGGCGATGCTGATGCCGTCGTAGGTGCTGGTGCCGCGCCCGATTTCGTCCATCAAAACCAGGCTTCTGTCCGAGAGATTATTCAGGATGGACGCGGTTTCGGTCATCTCCACCATGAAGGTGCTTTCGCCCTTGCTCAGGTTGTCGGAGGCCCCCACGCGGGTAAAAATCTTGTCGATGACGCCCACCGTGGCGCTGTCGGCGGGCACAAACGAGCCGATCTGGGCCAGCAGCACGATGAGGGCCGTCTGGCGCAGCAGGGCCGACTTGCCGGCCATGTTGGGCCCCGTAATCACCACGATCTGCTGCTCGGTCTGGTCGAGGCAGATGTCGTTGGGGATGTAGCTTTCGCCGGGCGGCAGCTGGCGCTCGATCACCGGGTGGCGGCCCTGCCGGATGTCGAGCACGGGGCCGTCGTTCACCACCGGGCGCACGTAGCGGTGCTGGCGGGCGGTGAGGGCGAAGCTGGCCAGGCAGTCCATCACGCCAATGGCGCGGGCGTTCTGCTGAATCTGGGGCACGAAATCGAGCGCGCTCAGCACCAGATCGGTGTAGATGCGCTGCTCAATGACGAACAGCTGCTCCTCGGCGTGGAGGATTTTTTCCTCGTAGGTTTTTAGCTCCTCGGTCACGTAGCGCTCGGCGTTCACCAGCGTCTGCTTGCGAATCCAGGCGGCGGGCACCTTGTCTTTGTGGGCGTTCGTCACTTCGAGGTAGTAGCCAAACACCTTGTTGTAAGCCACTTTCAGCGACGAGATGCCCGTGTTGCGCTGCTCGCGGGCTTGCAGCTGCAGCAGGTAGTCTTTGCCCGAAAACGCCAGCCCGCGCAGCTCGTCCAGCTCGGCATCCACGCCGTCGTGCAGCACGCCGCCCTGGTTGGTGAGCAGCGGCGCGTCGGGCCGGATCTTGGCCTGAATCTCCTGGCGCAGGGCCAGGCAGGGGTTGAGCTGGTCGGCCAGCTTTTCGAGGGCCCGCACGCCCGAGGCGGCCAGCCGCTCGCGCATGGGCGCCACCGCTTCGAGGGCCCGGGCGAGCTGTAGCAGCTCGCGCGGGTTCACGCGGCGCACGGCCACTTTGCTGATGAGGCGCTCCAGGTCGTTGATCTGGCGCAGGTGCTGGGTGAGGTCGGCCAGCAGGTCTTCGTCGGCCACGAGGGCCCCCACCGTGTCGAGGCGGCGCTGGATCTGGCCCACTTCCTTCAGCGGCAGCACCACCCACTTGCGCAGCAGCCGGGCCCCCATCGGCGTCAGCGTCTGGTCGAGGACGTCGATCAGGGGCACGCCGCCGGGGTGCTGGGCCTGAATCAGCTCCAGGTTGCGCACCGTGAAGCGGTCGAGCCACACGTACTTGTCCTCCTCCAGGCGGCCGAGGCTGGCAATGTGGCCCAGGTCGGCGTGCTTGGTTTCGGCCAGGTAGTGCAGGATGCAGCCGGCGGCGATGACGCCTTCTTTGATGTTGTCCACCCCAAACCCTTTGAGGGACGTGGTGCGGAAGTGCCGCGTGAGGGTGTCGTGGGCGTAATCGGCCCCGAACACCCACTCGTCGAGCGCATAGGTGCAGAAATCCGGCCCGAAGTGGCGCTCAAAATCGCCCCGGCTTTGCTTGCAGAACAAGACTTCGGCGGGGCCGAAGTTTTGCAGCAGCTTGCCCAGGTAGCCGATGTCGCCTTGCGCCACCAGAAACTCGCCGGTGCTGATGTCAAGAAACGAAATGCCAGCCTCCGTTTTGCCGAAGTGAATGGCGGCCAGGTAATTATTAGCGCGGCGCTCCAGCACGTTGTCGTGCAGGCTCACGCCGGGCGTCACCAGCTCCGTAATGCCCCTTTTCACCAGGCCCTTGGCCTGCTTGGGGTCTTCGAGCTGGTCGCAAATGGCCACGCGCTGGCCGGCGCGCACCAGCTTGGGCAGGTACGTGTCGAGCGAGTGGTGCGGGAAGCCGGCCAGCGGCACTTCGCTCGGCGAGCCGGCCCCGCGCTTGGTGAGGGTGATGTCGAGGATGCGGCTGGCCGTGACGGCGTCCTCGCCGAAGGTTTCGTAAAAATCGCCCACCCGGAACAGCAGCACCGCGCCCGGGTACTGCTGCTTGAGCTGATAATATTGCTTCATCAGGGGCGTGTCGATCACCGCGGGGGCGGTGAAATGGTCGGGGCCCACCGACTTGATGACGAATTCTTTTTTGGGAGGCAAAGCGAAAATCCTGTGGCGCGAAGCTCCGGCCTCGCGCGGTCGTGAAACGGTAAGTATCGGCTGGCGGCGCCCGGGGGCCCGCCCTTACGGCCCCAACACGGAACGCGCCGCGGCACGTTCCTACCTTTGGCCATGCGAAAACTCACGATGGCCGAGCTGAACCGCGTGGCGGTGGCCGACTTCAAAAGTACACCCAAAAGCCCGGTGGTTTTGGTGCTCGACAACGTGCGCAGCCTGCACAACGTGGGGGCCGTGTTCCGCACCGCCGACGCGTTTGCGCTCGAAAAAATCTGGCTCTGCGGCATCACGGGGCGGCCCCCGCAGCGCGAAATCACCAAAACGGCCCTGGGCAGCGAAACCGCCGTGGCCTGGGAGTACGCCCCCGAAACGGCCGCCGCCGTGGGGGCCCTGCGCGCCGCCGGCTACCAGGTGGTGGCCGTGGAGCAGGCCACGGGCAGCGTGCCGCTGCCGCAGTTCCGGCCCGCGCCGGGGCAGCCGCTGGCCCTGGTGCTGGGCAACGAGGTGTTCGGCGTCGCCGACGAGGTGCTGGCCCTGTGCGACGCGGCGGTGGAAATCCCGCAGTTCGGCACCAAGCACTCGCTGAACGTGGGCGTGGCGGCCGGCGTGGTGCT
>JANXOE010000103.1 GCA_025353745.1 Hymenobacter sp. | reverse complement strand
CTCGACATCCAGATGCAGGAGCTCAACGGCCTGGAGCTGGCCCGCGTGCTGGGCCCCACCGGCCCGCGCGTCATCTTCACCACTGCCTTCCCGCAGTACGCCCTCGACGGCTACCGCGTCGATGCCCTCGACTACCTCGTCAAGCCCTTCAACTACGAAGAGTTTCTGCGCGCCGCCGGCAAGGCTCGCGCCTACGCCGAGCTGGTGGCCGGCCCCGGCCCGGCGGCGGCTCCCGAGGAGGAGGAATACCTCTTCCTGAAAGCCGAGTACCAGCTGGTACGCGTGGCCCTGAGCGATATTCTCTACGTCGAGGGCCTGAAGGACTACGTGAAGGTGCACCTCAAAAGCACGCCCCGCGCCCTGCTGAGCCTGATGAGCCTTAAGGCGATGGAGGAGAAGCTGCCCGCCCGGCGCTTCCTGCGCATCCACCGCTCGTTCATCGTGGCGCTCGACAAAATCGAGGCCGTGCGCCGCCTCACCGTGCAGATCGGCCCCGCCACGCTGCCCGTGGGCGACCAGTACAAGGAAGCCTTCGGGCAGTTTTTGAGCCGCTGGGTCTGAAGGGGCGGCGCATTGCCCGCGCGACGCAACCAACCGTTTCGTCCGGAAAGGGCGGCGGGCGGCCGAAGCGCGGCGGACGGCAGCGCGGCTCCGGCCACATTGGCGGCCCACCTGCCCCGCCTTGCCTTCTTGGCTATGAACACCGGCCCCGCCGTCGCCTGGCTTCGGCCGGCCGCCGCTCCCCGCACGTATTCTGGCCGCCCTGACCGGTGCGGCTGGCCCCGTGTGCCTGCCTACTTTTGGCGTCGCCGCGCCACCGGGCCCCGCCAGGCCGTGCCGCCGGCCGTACTAAAGGGCCTCAAGCAGCGTTCTTTGCGCCTGAAAAGGCCCTGAGCCGCTGGCTGGCCCGGTATGTCGGCCGGCGGTCCAGCTCCCAATCCTTGCCCCCCTTGCCACAGGAAGATAAAACTAGTTGACCGGGCAAGCAACCATCGGGCAGGTTTCTGGTATCTTTGCGGCATAAGACATAAATTCTGCTTACCCTGTTTTACTTTTTTGCTCACCCTATTTTTTTCATGAAGAAGATTTTTTCAGTCGCATTGCTCGTGTTGGCGACTTTGGGCCTCGGCTCTTGCAAAAAAAGTGAAAGCACCGCCGCCGCCACCGGCGTATGGACCCAGCTAGCCTATTTCCCGGGCTTAGCGCGCAGCGGCGCGGTCACGTTCACCCTCAACGGCGTGGCCTACGCCGGCTTGGGCTACAATTCCGTTGGTGCCGACTCGCTGGGCGCCTACAAAGATTTTTACTCCTACACCCCGGCCAACAATAGCTGGTCCAAGGTGGCACCCTTTCCCGGCAAGGCCCGCTACATGGCGGTAGCTTTTGCTGCCAATGGCATGGGCTACGTGGGTACCGGCTACGATGGCAAGACTTACTTGGCCGACTTCTGGCAGTACAACCCCACCACCAACGCCTGGACCCGGATTGCCGACTTCCCCTCGGCACGCTACGGGGCCGTGGCTTTCGGGGCCGCAAAGAAGGGCTACGTAGGCACGGGCTACACCGGCAACCCCCAGAACGACTTCTACCAGTACGATCCGTCCACCGGCGCCTGGACGTCCGTCGCCAGCTTCGGCGGAGCCAAGCGCCTCGGGGCTTCTGCCTTCACGATCAGCGACATTGGCTACGTTATGCTGGGCTCCAGCAACGGCATCAACGCCACGGATATGTATTCGTACGATCCCGGCAAGAACGTGTGGACCAAGCACCGCGACCTCATTCTGCACACCGCTTCCTCGACCGATAACCTCGACTACGACTACAGCGCGGTGCCGCGTACGAACGCTGCCAGCTTCACGGTGGGCACCAAAGGCTACGTGGCCCTGGGTACCAAAAGCGGCGTGGCAACCGACTGCTGGGCCTACACCCCCGCAGACGACACCTGGGCCCTGAGAACGACCTTCGCCGGCGCTGGCCGGTCTTACCCCATTGGCTTCGGCATCGGCGACTTGGGCTACGTGGGCCTGGGCGTCACCGGTACTCAGCGCCTCGACGACCTCTGGCAGCTTGCTCCCGATGCAATTCCTCAATAGCGCCCGTCATCGGTGGGGCCGGTTCCGCACCGGGGCTGGGCTATTGGGGCTAGCAGCAGTGCTGTTGCTGGCCGCTTGCGATAAATCAACCACCCTGAATGACGACCTGCCCGCCCCGGCCGCCGTCAACCGGCTGGTCTTCTACACCGATACCGTAACCGTGCGTTCCAGCACGGTGCTGGTCGATTCCATCCCTTCCTCCACCATGCCCTATCTGCTGACGGGGCGCTACGTGGATGCCCAGCTGGGGGCCGTTTCGGCCCGTAGCTACGCCGAGTTCAACATTGGGCCCGAGCTGGTGCCTGATGCGACCCAGGTGTACGACTCGCTGGTGCTGGTGCTGACGCCCGATACCTATCGTTACGGCGATACCACCCGCGTGCAACACGCGGAGGTTCACCAGATAACTTCCGCGCTGCGCACCATTAAGCCGTATTACACGAAAGACGACGTGCCGTACGATGCCACCGTGCTGGGGCAACGCTCGTTTCGGGGCTCCAAGCAACTGAAGCCGCTGCGGGTGCGCTTGAGCAATACCTTGGGCAACGCCCTGTGGAAAGCCGGACAGGCGGGCCAGCTAACCACCCAAGACCAGTTCACCACCTACCTCCACGGGCTGGCGGTGCTGCCTGGGGCCACCGACAACGCCGCTGTGGTGCGCTGGGCCGCCGCCCCTACGCTAACGCTGTACCACCACGCCTCCAACGACCCGGCTACGGCGCTGTCGTACGTCTTCGCGACGGGCGGTGGCAACCCGCATTTCTACCACCTGGAAACCAATCGGGCAGGCACCGCCCTGGCGGCCCTGAACAAGCCTGGCCAGGCCATTGCCAGCACGGCTACCGGCAACCGCACCTTTCTGCAAGCAGGGCTGGGTTTGTACACCAAGCTGGAGTTTCCGTACCTGCGTGAGTTTTACCAGTACGGCAACACTTTGTTGTTTAGCTCGGCTAACTTGCAGGTAACCATGCTAAGCAGTACCACAGATAAGCTGTTGCCCTTTCCCACGTTGCTCAGTGCCCAGCTCGTGGACCGGGCCAACCACCCTTCCACGATCATTGCGCCCAGCATAGCACCGGTGCGCACCACTTCGGTCCGCACCAACCTGGAACAGGATTCTTACAGCCTGAGCCTGCTTACGTACGTTCAGCAGGTTGTGGCAGGCAACATCAGCAACGATGGCGTGGTGCTGAACCCGAACGTGGCGGCCACCATTAACCGCGCCGTGCTAGGCAACGCTAATAATACGGAAGCCCCGTTGCAGCTTAAAATCTACTACACCCGCGTGGTGCAGTAATCAATAATGTCTTCTGAGGCTATCAAGCAAGGTTAAAGCGCTTTGGCCCGACGCTTGGCCGTAGCCAACGAATCGCAGAATCAATGGTTTTGGTTTAAAGCCGCCGGTTCGCAGCATTTGCTGCGGGCCGGCGGCTTTGCTATTTAGAGCCTATCCGAAAGATAAAAAGACCGTCATTTTTCGGATAGGCTCTTATACTGGTTGCAGCCAGTAATTATTATGCCTTGCCAATTGATCCGCCGTGCGCCAGCTGTTTTTGGGTTAATCATTGGCGTCGTTGTTAAATAAGTAATTCGATAACGACGCCAATGATTAATTGTCAAGGCGTTCTGTTTTTCAAAAAAACCATTTTCCCATTACAATAATTAGCGGCTGCCCCAGCGGGCGGCGGTTTCCCGTCCCAATCCGTACTTTTCGGGAAACACCGTTTTTCATGACGTACCACGCAGCGTGGAGCGAGCTGGAAGTGGCCCCGGTGCGGGGCCGCACGCGCCTCGTGGTCAGCAAGAGCCTCCAGCCGCTCAAAATCCTCAACCCCCGCACGGCGGGGGCGGGCTGCCACGCGGTGCTGTCCAGCTACGGCGGGGGGCTGGTGGCCGGCGACCACCTCCGGCTCCGCGTGCACTGCCAGCCCGGGGCCCGGCTCTTCCTCAGCACCCAGGCCAACACCAAGGTTTTCAAGTCCATCGACGGGCAGGTGGCCCGGCAGCGCCTGTGCGGGCACCTGGCGGCGGGGGCCCTCGCCGCCGTGCTGCCCGATCCGGTGGTGCCGCAGGCCGGCAGCCGCTTCCGCCAGCGCCAGCACTGGGACCTGGCTCCCGGGGCCCTGCTGCTGCTGGCCGACTGGTGGGCCGCCGGCCGCACCGAGCTGGGCGAACGGTTTGCCTTCCGGGAGTACTCGTCTGAAATACGGGTGTCGCTGCAAGGCCGCCCGCTCGTGCTCGACCGTTTTGTTTTCGACCCGGCCGAGCACATCGCCACCGCCCCGCCCAACTTCGATGGTTACGAATCAATGCTGACGGTGTACCTCGTGGGGGCCCCCGAAGCTTCCGCCTTTGCGGCCCTGGCGGGGGCCCTCCACGCCCTCAAAATGGCGGTGCCGGGCGATCCGCATTTCCGCCTCGCCGGCCGGCCATGTGTGCTGTCGGTGGCCCGGGCGCGGCCCGAAGTGGTGGTGCTCCGGGCCCTGGCCCGCAGCCGAGCCGATGTAGGGTTTGTGTACGAACACTTGCTGCGGGTGCTGGCCGGAGAGGAGTTTTTCGGGGATAACCTGCTGGCCAGGAAGTATTAGCGCGGTTGTGGGGCGGCCTTTGCAGCCCCCGCTACCTTGGGCGCCGGTCGGGGCTGACGGCGGCCAGGGCGCGGGCTTTGGCGGCGTGGATGTGGCCGATAACCTCGTCTAGCCCAAACCCGTCGAGGGCCCTGGCAAACAGAAACGGCCCCTCGCCGCGCATCCGGCGCGAATCGCGCTCCATTACCCCAAGGTCGGCGCGGATGAGGTCTTTAAGGTCGATTTTATTGATGATTAACAAATCGGACTGCGTGATGCCGGGGCCCCCTTTGCGCGGGATTTTGTCGCCGCCCGACACGTCGATGACGTAAATGGAATAATCGACCAGCTCGCGGCTGAAATGCGCGGCCAGGTTGTCGCCGCCGCTTTCCACGAATAGAAAATCCAGGGCCGGAAACTTGGCCATCAGGCCCTCCAGCGCGTCCATGTTCACCGAAATGTCTTCGCGGATGGCGGCGTGGGGGCAGCCGCCGGTTTCCACGCCCACGATGCGCTCGGGCGTGAGGGCGCTGTGGCGGACGAGAAACTCGGCGTCTTCGCGGGTGAAAATGTCGTTCGTCACCACGCCCAACTCAAATGCATTGCGCAGCCGCTCGCACAACGCCTTGAGTAGCGCCGTTTTGCCCGTGCCCACGGGGCCCCCGATGCCCACCGTGAAGGCCCGCTGGCGGAAGTTGCGGTAGCTGGGCAGCCGCCGCGTCTCGCGCGCCTGGAAATCGCCGGGTGAGTCGTAAGCTTCGTGGCTGTGGCCGTGGAGCAGCAGGGCAAGTTTGTCGACGAAAGCCATTGGTTTTTAAATTGTGTGAAGGTTGTCGTTTGGAATTAATTTGTCATTCCGAGCGCAGCGAGGAATCTGGGGCTGACGATTAACCCAGATTCCTCGCTGCGCTCGGAATGACAAATTAATTCCAAACGATAAATTAATTTTGAAACAGCTTGGAATAAATATCCTCGTGCAGTACCTGTACCACATCGAGCATGAAAGCGGAGCGGGTGGCCTGGGTGTAATCGTGCCCGGCGTGGGCCGCCATTAAATGCTCGAATACGGCGTAGAAATCGTGCTGCAATTGGTGGCCTTCCATCGGCCCCAGAAAACCCAGGCGGATGGCGGCGCTGAGCTGGTCGCGCAGGGCCATGTGCAGGAATACCGCCGCTAAATCGGCCCGCGCGAAGCCGGCGCGGCGCAGGCTGAGTGCGAAGCTGAGGGTGAAATGCAGCGGGATTTTTTGGTCGGCAAACCAATTAATTAATTCATCGAGTTTGATTTCGGGATAAAAAGTCG
>JANXOE010000101.1 GCA_025353745.1 Hymenobacter sp. | reverse complement strand
ACGGGCAGGAAGTACACGTCGTTGGCCATGCCGTCGGAGGTCTGCACGGTGGCAATGTTGGGGTTGATGAGGATGGTGCGGATGCCTTCCTCCTTCAGCGCCTTGAGGGCCTGCGAGCCGGAATAATCGAACTCCCCGGCCTCGCCAATTTTCAGCGCACCGGAACCGAGGATGAGAACTTTGTTGGGTTTGTTCATTCTAAGGGATGTGTTCAAAAAGGAACGTCGGACGGGATGGGAGTGAACGTCATGCTGAGCGGAGCGCAGCGAAGTCGAAGCATCTCTACCGCTTCGTTGTGGTCAGCCGGTCCAGGTTTCTAAATCAATGGCCTGCCAAGTCGGATTAAACGCAGTAATTAAGGCGTCTTTCTTGCGGCGTGTCCAGCGTTTCAGCTGTTTCTCGCGCTCTACAGCTTGGGTAGCATCAGGGCAAATTTCAAAGTAGACCAGCAAATCCGTTTGATATCGTCCGGTGAATTTCCCAACGTCGCCCCGGCCGCTGCTGTGCTCATAAAGTCGCCGCGTGAGGTCGTTGGTGACGCCGATGTAGAGGACGGTTTTGGTTTGATTGGTCAGGATGTAGACGTACATGCGGGTGATTTTAGAACGTCATGCTGAGCGAAGTCGAAGCATCTCTACCGCTTCGTTATGGTCAGGTTAATTATGTTTCTGCCCATAAGACATAACGCCAATCATGTCGAAATTCATAGCCTTTATAAACGAGGTGTCGCATAGCATTACATCGGTCGTTTTTAAAAGCGTGCTCACTTTGTTCAGTGCTTCATCTAAGGTTGACGAATGAGAATCATGCCGGCCGATAATCACATACACTTCTGATTCGTCGAACAATTTATGAGCGTATTCAGCTACCATCTCAGCTTTGTACTCATTCGCTTTTTCGTGGTCTAAGCCGACATAAATCAAGTCTGACCAATCCAAATTTTTTAGTCGGTGTTGACTTGAAATGAATATGTTTTTCGCGTCCATGGACTTAAATGGTTAGACTCAGATTTCGTTTAGATTGAGGCAGACGAAGCGGTAGAGATGCTTCGACTTCGCTGCGCTCAGCATGACGTTCTTTTTATTCCTGCTGCCCCTTTGCCGCTTCCTTATACTCCACCACGGCTTTCAAAAAGTCATCAAAAAGAAACTCAGTATCCTGCGGTCCACCAGCGGCTTCGGGGTGAAACTGCGTCGAAAAAAACGGTTTCGACACGTGCTTGATGCCTTCGCAGGTGCCGTCGTTCAAATTCTCGAACAACATCGTCCAATCAGCCGGTAGCGTTTCGGTATCGACCGCGAAGCCGTGGTTTTGGCTGGTGATGTAGCAGTGCTGGGTGCCGGTGAGCTTTACGGGCTGGTTGTGGCTGCGGTGGCCGTATTTCAGCTTGAAGGTGTCGCCGCCCGCAGCCAAGCCCATGAGCTGGCTGCCCAGGCAAATGCCGAAAATCGGCTTGTCCTGTTGCAGGGCTTTTTGGAGGTGTTGGATGGTGGCTTCGCACATTTTGGGGTCGCCGGGGCCGTTGCTTAGGAACAGGCCGTCGTAGTCGAGGGTCGTGAAATCGTAGTCCCAGGGCACGCGAATCAGCTCCACATCGCGCTCCAAGAAGCAGCGGATGATGTTGGTTTTGGTGCCGCAGTCTACGAGCACGATTTTGTGCTGGCCGCTGCCGTAGTGCCGGATACCGGCCGGGCTCACCTGCGCCACCAGGTTGTCGAGGTTGGGGTCGTGGAAGGGAATTTCTTCTGCGGCCACGATTTTGCCCAGCATGGCGCCTTTCTCGCGCAGCTTCTTGGTGAGCATGCGGGTATCGACGCCGCAGATGCCGGGGATGTTGTACTCCTTGAGCCAGTCGCCGAGGCTTTTGGCGGCGTTCCAGTGGCTGTGCTCCTCGGAGTAATAATTGACGACTAGCCCGGCAATGTGGATTTTGTCGGACTCGAAAATCCTGGAAATCGACTCGTAAAGCTCCTCGCCGGGCACACCGTAGTTGCCCACCATGGGGGTAGTGAGCACCAGAATCTGGCCGGCGAAGGACGGGTCGGTTAGGTTTTCGGGGTAGCCCGTCATGGCCGTGCTGAACACGACTTCGCCGGCGGCGGAGGTGGAGGCCCCGAAGGATTCGCCCTCGATTTCGGTGCCGTCTTCGAGGATGAGTTTTACTTGGTTCATGTATCGTTGTTGTTGGAATGTAGAGACGCGACCCTTCGCGTCTCAATCGTTGCTGACGTTGGCGAGCCTGCGGTTGAGAGCGGTTCGTTCAGCGACGCGCCGCAAAGGGTCGCGTCGCTACACCGTTTCGATTTTCTCAGCTGCCAAAGCGTACAGCGCCGCCAAAAACCGGTCAACCTCCGCCTTCGTGATATTCAGCGGCGGCAGCAGCCGGAGCACCGCGGGGTCCGAGGCGTTGCCCACGAAAATGTGGTGTTCCGTCAGCAGCTTGTCGCGGATTTTTTTGATGGGGAAGCCGTACTTGATGCCCACCATCAGGCCCCGGCCGCGGATTTCCAGGGCCCCGGCGTGGGCCAGCAGCTCCGTGCGGAGGTAGTGGCCCAACTCGGTGGCGTGGGCCAGCAGGTGCTCGTCTTCGATGACTTCGAGCACGGCCAGGGCGGCGGCGCAGGCCAGGTGATTGCCGCCGAAAGTGGTGCCCAGTAGGCCGTAGGAGGCTTTTAACGCGGGCGAAATCAGGATGCCGCCGACGGGGAACCCGTTGCCCATGCCCTTGGCCACGGAAATGATATCGGGCCGGATGCCGGCGTGCTGGTGGGCGAAAAACTTGCCGCTGCGGCCGTAGCCGCTCTGCACCTCGTCGGCAATGAGGACGACGTTGTGCGCGCCGCACAGCAGCGAGAGGCCCTGCAAGAAATCATCGGAAGGCATGATGATGCCGCCCACGCCCTGAATCGGCTCCACGATAACGGCGCATACGTCGCCGCCTTGGAGGATTTCCGACACCGCTTTCAGGTCGTAATCGACGAAGGAAATGGCATGGCCCGCGTTGAAGGGCGCGACGATTTTCGGGTTGTCCGTAGCCGCTACTGCACCCGAGGTGCGGCCGTGAAATGCGCCTTTAAACGACACCACGCGGGTTTTGCCGGTGTGGAAGGAGGCCAGCTTCAGCGCATTTTCGTTGGCTTCAGCGCCCGAGTTGCACAGAAATAAGGCGTAGTCCTCATAGCCCGATACCTGGCCCAGCTTGTGCGCCAGCTGCGTCTGAATCGGAATACGCACCGAATTGGAGTAGAAACCGATGTTTTGCAGCTGTTCCGTGAGGCGCTGCACGTAGTGCGGGTGGCTGTGGCCGATGGAAATCACGGCGTGGCCGCCGTAGAAATCCAGGTACTCCTGGCCCTTATCGTCCCAAAGCGTGGCCCCCAAGGCCCTCACCGGCTTGATGTCCACGAGCGGGTAAACGTCGAATAAATCCATGATTATTCAATTATTAATTAATTCAATTATCAATTACGAATTGTCATTCCGAGCGCAGCGAGGAATCTGCGGGAGGGCCCTGCAACGAAAGTTCCCAGATTCCTCGCTGCGCTCGGAATGACAATGGGCAGGTTAGAAAAGCGTTGATTTCAGCCGCAGGCCCGCGGTTTCGTCGAGGCCGAAGAGCAAATTCATGTTCTGCACGGCTTGGCCGGAAGCGCCTTTCACCAAATTGTCGAGGGCCGCGGTGATGAGCAATTGGTCGCCGTGCTGCTGCAAGTGCAGGAAACACTTGTTGGTATTGACCGCTTGCTTGAGCTGGATTTCCCGCTCCGAAACGACCGTAAACGGGGCGTCGCGGTAATAGTGCCGGTACAATTCCTGCGCCCCGTCCAGCGTTAAATCCGACGTTGTGTACACTGAGGCGAAAATGCCCCGCGTGAAATTACCGCGGTAGGGGATGAAGTGAATGGGCCGTGCGAAGCCGGGTTGCAGGCCCGTGAGCGTCTCCCCAATCTCACCCAAGTGCTGGTGCGTGAAGGCTTTGTAAACCGACACGTTGTTGTTGCGCCACGAGAAGTTGCCGGTGTCGCTCAGGGCCCTGCCCGCGCCCGTCGAGCCGGTGAGGGCCGATACGTGCACGGCATCGGCGAGGGCCCCGGCGGCGGCCAGCGGCAGCAGCGCCAGCTGAATGGCCGTGGCAAAGCAGCCGGGATTGGCCACGCTGTGGGCGGTTTTTATCGCCTCCCGGTTGGCCTCGGGCAGGCCGTACACGAAGCGACGGCCCTGCACGTCGCGGTCGGCGGCGAGGCGGAAATCGTTGCTCAGGTCGACGACGCGGGTGGTTTCGGGCAGCGGGTTTTGCTCCAGAAAAGCCCGCGAATGGCCGTGGCCCAGGCACAGGAACACCACGTCTTCGTCGCCGCCCAGCGCGCTGCTGAAAGCTAAGTCGGTGTCGCCCAGCAGGTCGTCGTGCACGTCGGCCACCGGGGCCCCGGCGTGAGAGCTGCTCACCACGGCCCCCATTTCCACGTTGGGGTGGGGGAGCAGCAGGCGCAGCAGCTCGCCGGCCGTGTAGCCGGCCCCGCCCACGATGCCGGCCTTAAGCGTGGTCATCGCGGAGGCTGGCGTGAATTTTCAGCTGGTTGCCGAAGATTTTGATGAAGCCCTTGGCGTCGCGGGCATCCCAGGCGTCGTTGGTTTCGCCGTAGGTGGCGGCCTTCGACTGCATCATGTCGTAGGGCGATTCAACGCCCAGCAAGTCAAACCGATACGGCTGCAAGCGCACAAATACTTTGCCCGAAACCCGCGCCTGCGAAGAGGCCAAAAACGCTTCCATGTCGCGCATCACCGGGTCGAGGTACTGGGCCTCGTGCAGCAGCGTGCCGTACCAATTGGCCAGGTTGTCTTTGTGCAGCAATTGCCAGCGCGAGCAGGTGTGCTTTTCCAGCAAATGGTGGGCCTTGATGAGCATCAGCGCCGCCGGGGCCTCAAAGCCCACGCGGCCTTTGATGCCCAGAATCGTGTCGCCCACGTGCGTGTCGCGGCCGATAGCGTAGGTGGCCCCCAACTCATTAAGCCGCTGAATGAGGGCCACGGGGGCCATCTTTTCGCCGTTGAGGGCCCTGGGCTCGCCCTTCTCGAAAGTGATTTCGATTTGCTGCGCCTCGGTGGCGGTGGGCTGCGAGGGGTAAGCGCCGTCGGGCAGGGCCAGGTGCGAAGTCAGGGTTTCGACGCCGCCCACGCTGGTGCCCCAAATGCCTTTGTTGATGGAATATTTCGCTTTCTCCCAGCTCATCTCGAAGCCGTTCTGTTGCAAATAGTCAATCTCCTCCTGGCGCGATAGTTTTTTGTCGCGAATGGGAGCAATAATCTCCGTATCGGGGGCAATTACGGCGAAGGCCACGTCGAAGCGCACCTGGTCGTTGCCGGCCCCGGTGCTGCCGTGCACGATGTAATCGGCCTGGTGCTGGCGGGCGTACTCGGCAATGGCCAGCGACTGAAACATGCGCTCGGCGCTGACGCTCAACGGGTACGTGTCGTTCTTCAGCACGTTGCCGAACAGCAGGTAGCGCAGGCAGTCGTGGTAAAATCGCTCCGTCACGTCGATGACCTCGTGCTTGACGGAGCCCAGCTCGTAGGCACGTTTTTCGATGGCCGCCAGCTCGTCGGCCGTGAAGCCGCCCGAGTTGACGATGACGGTGTGAACTTCCAGGCCCAAGTCGCGGGAGAGGTACACGGCGCAATACGACGTGTCGAGGCCGCCACTGTAGGCCAAAATTGCCTTTTTCATCATTGAATTTAGGATGCGGAAGGGGATGTTTTTTCGGTTGCGGGCCGGGCGTCGGCCGCGAAATCGGGCACGTGGATTTGCACCGGTTCGCCGTCGTACACCATGCCGGTGCAGAGGCACATTTTGCGCTCATTGTCGAGCAGAATGCCGTAGTTTTTGCAGCTTTTGCAGCCTTTCCAGAAGTCGTCGCTGGTGGTCAGCTCCGAAAACGTGACCGGTTTGTAGCCCAACTCGGTGTTGATTTTCATCACCGCCAGGCTGGTGGTGATGCCGAAAATCTTGGCCTGCGGGTACTTGCGGCGCGACAGCTTGAACACCTCCTGCTTGATGGCGCGGCCCAGGCCGCTTTTGCGTAGCGCGCCGTCCACCACCAGGCCGGAGTTGACGACAAACGTCTCGTCGTCAAATGTTTCGATGTAGCAAAAGCCCGCCAGCTTGCCCGCCACAAACGCAATGACGCCGTCGCCGCTGGCCATTTTTTGCGCCACGTAGGCCGGCTCGCGCTTGGCGATGCCGGTGCCGCGCTGTTTGGCCGACTCGACGTACCATTGGCACAGCGCATCGGCATAAATGGCATCTGCTGCCGTTGCAACCCGAATTTTCATTCCGTGAATTGAGAAAAACTTAGGGAGAGATGCGCGGGTCCCTTGGCAAGCGCGGTGTGCGCCTGGTGTTGCCGGGAAAGCCCAAAATCTGTCGGTAAGCAGCGCGGGGCCAGGCCCGGCGCAAAGGAGAGGTGGCCCCGAGGGCGCACCAAGCGGCTGCCGAAGCCGCTAGGGTCGTCGTCCCCACGACGTCCGAACGCACACCGTCGGGGCCCCGCCCATCGCGGCGGCGGCAAACAACGTTTTCGTGTGAAAGGAGGCGGTCATGGTGGAGGTAAGAAATCGGCAACTGAACGGACTGCCGAGGCGCAGAGTTCAATTCTGTCGCAAAAGTAAAACCCGCTACTTTTGCCTGCAACCTTTCTGGGTAAATTTTTTGAAAAGGTAATAGTTGATGGGGCCGTCGCCGTTTCATCAGCAGCGGTTATCCCGGGGGGCGCGAGGAATCTGGATTTGACGTTAACGTCAGATTCTTCGCGGCCCCCGAGATGACCGTTTAATTAATTATTGGTGTACAGGTATGAAAAAATTAAAAATAATTAAGATTGGCGGCGGCATAATTGACGACGTGCCGAGCCTGCACCAATTCCTGCAATTATTTGCCCAGATTGATGGGCCCAAAATGCTGATGCACGGTGGCGGCAAGGGGGCCAACGAAATGCTGAAGGCGTTGGGCATCGCCCCCCAAATGGTGAACGGACGCCGCATCACCGACGGCCCCACGCTCGACATCGTGACCATGTTTTATGCTGGCAAAATTAACAAGGCCATCGTAGCCGGCTTGCAAAAAAATGGCGTTAATGCGCTGGGCATGAGTGGTGCGGATGGCAATGTAATTCAAGCCGTGCGGCGGCCGGTGCGCGATATTGATTACGGCTTTGTCGGCGACCTCACGCCCGTCAGTGTGGATGATAAGATACTGATCGGGCTGCTCAATCTCGGCCTTACGCCCGTGCTGTGCCCCGTTACCCACGACGGCCACGGCCAGCTGCTCAACACCAACGCCGACACCATTGCCGCTGCCGTGGCCGTGGCGCTAAGCCAACAGTTTACGGTGGAGTTGCATTATTGCTTCGAGAAAAACGGTGTGCTGCGCGACGTGAGCGACGATAATTCCGTTATTTTAAAAATAAATGAAGCGTACTATGCGCAATTAAAAGAAGCCGGAATTATTGCCGACGGTATGATTCCGAAGTTGGATAATTCTTTCGGGGCCCTGCGTCAAGGAGTAGATAAAGTAATTATTGGCCACGCGCTGAAAATTAACGATCCGCTCAAAACTGTGCTATGCCTGAGCTAATTGCGCTTACGGAAGCAGCCGTGGCGCTGCTGGAAAGATTAATTGAAACGCCGTCGTTTTCGCGCGAAGAAAGCGGCACGGCAACGCTCCTTTTTGATTTTCTGGCCGCCCACGGCGCGGCCCCGCGGCGGCAGGGCCACAACGTGTGGGCCGTGGCCCCGGATTACGCGCCCGGCCGCCCCACGGTGCTCCTGAACTCGCACCACGACACCGTGAAGCCCGGCGCCGCCTGGACGCATCTGCCCTTCGCGGCAACGTGGGACGGCGATAAATTAATTGGACTGGGCAGCAACGACGCGGGGGCCTCGGCGGTGAGCTTGCTGGCGGCTTTTTTATATTTGAAGGGACGGCCCCGGGCGTATAATTTGATTTGCGCCATCACGGCCGAAGAAGAAATATCCGGGGCCAACGGCGTTGCCAGCCTGCTGCCGGCGCTGGGGCCCGTGGCGCTCGGCATCGTGGGCGAACCGACCCAAATGCAGCTGGCGGTGGCCGAAAAAGGCTTGCTGGTACTGGACTGCCTGGCCCGCGGCACCACGGGCCACGCCGCCCGCGACGAAGGCGAAAATGCCCTTTACAGGGCCCTGGACGACATTGCCTGGCTGCGGGCCCAGCAGTTGCCGCGCGTGTCGCCGCTGCTGGGGGCCGTCAAAACCACGGCCACCCAAATTGCCGCCGGGCAGCAGCACAACGTGGTGCCCGACGAGTGCCGCTTTGTGGTGGACGTGCGCACCAACGAGCTGTATTCCAACGCCGAAGTGGTGGATATTTTGCGCCAAAATCTGCAATCCGAAATTACGCCGCGCTCGCTGCGCCTGAATTCTTCGCGCATCGCGGCCGACCATCCCATCGTGCGGCGCGGGGTGGCGCTGGGCAAACTAACCTACGGCTCGCCCACGCTTTCCGACCAGGCCCAAATGGCGTTTGACACCATAAAAATTGGGCCCGGCGACAGCGCCCGCTCGCATACGCCGGACGAATTTATTTTGCGCAGCGAAATAAGCAATGGCATCCGCGATTATGTAGCGCTGCTGACGGATTTGGTTATTTAATCGATAATTTCTGGGTAATTATGAAAATTTGGGAAAAAGGGTTTTCGGTCAACGAAAAAATTGAGAAATTCACTGTGGGCCGCGACCGGGAGCTGGACATGCACCTGGCGTATTTCGACGTGCTGGCCTCGCGGGCCCACGCCGACATGCTGGCCGGCGCGGGCCTGATCACCGCCGCCGAGCAGCAGCAGCTGGCGCAAGGATTGGGCGAGCTGAAGCAGCAAATTGAAGCCGGCACGTTCGGGATCGGGGCCGAATTTGAGGACGTGCACTCCAAAATCGAGTCGTACCTGACCGAGAAGTACGGCGACGCGGGCAAGAAAATTCACACCGCCCGCTCGCGCAACGATCAGGTGCTCACGGCTATTCAACTGTTCATCAAAGAGTACACCGAGCAAACGGCCGCCAAGCTCGTGGCCCTGGCCGAAGTGCTGCTGCAAAAAGCTGCCGCGCACCGCGAAGATTTGCTGCCCGGCTACACGCACTTTCAGGCGGCCATGCCGAGCAGCTTCGGGCTGTGGTTTGGGGGCTACGCCGAGCATTTGCTGCTCGACGTGGCCCTGTTCGAAGCTGCTCACGCCGTGGCCGACCAAAACCCGCTGGGCTCGGGCGCGGGGTTTGGGAGCAGCTTTCCCATCAGCCGCGAGCAAACCACGGCGGCGCTGGGCTTCGGCAGCGTGGCGGTGAGCGCCGTGGGGGCCCAGATGCTGCGCGGCAAAACCGAGCGCACGGTCGGTTTTGCCGTTGCCGGGGCCGCCGCTACGCTCGCCAAGATGGCGTATGACCTGGTGCTGTACAATAGCCAGGATTTGGGTTTCGTGCGGCTGCCCAAGGAGTTCACGACCGGCTCCAGCATCATGCCGCACAAAAAAAACCCCGACGTGTTCGAGCTGGTGCGCGCCCACGCCAACCGCCTCCAGGCCCTTCCCACCGACCTCATCCTGGCCACCAGCAACCTGCCCAGCGGCTACCACCGCGACTTCCAGATTCTCAAAGAAATTCTGTTTGGGCCCCTGCTGCAATTCACCGATCTGCTGGATATTCTGCTCTTTGCCGTGCCCGAAATCCAGGTAGTACCAGGCGTCATCGACCAGCCCAAGTACGACCCGATTTTTTCGGTTGAGAACATCAATCAGCTCATCCAGAGCGGAGTGCCGTTCCGCGAAGCGTACCGGCAAGTGGGGCAATCGGTAGAAGACGGTAGCTACCGGGCCCACAAGGCGTTCCGGACCACGCATTTGGGCAGCGTGCACAACCCGGGCTTGGCCGAAATCAGCGCGAAAATTCAGCACCTCAAGGCGCACAGCCGGGTGCTGGGCGGGGCCCCGGCTTAGGAATTCAAGCCGCCGGGCGGGCCGGCCAGCAGCGCGGCGTAAGCGGCGGGCGTATCGACGTCGAAAGCGGCGGCCGGTAGTGGCAACAGCGCCAGCGCGGGGCCGTAGCCGGCCAACAACGATTTGGCGCCTCGTTCGGGGCGCAGGCGCCGCAAATCAGCTAACGCCGCCGGGCCGAAAACGGCCGGAATGCCGAACGTATCGGCGTAGGCGGCCGCCGCGGCCGGGGCCCCACTGATTTGCTGTAAGCGAAGGAGCTGCCGCAGCGCGTCGGCCGTTACCAAGGGCTGATCGCAGCTCATAACCAGCACGTTATCCGGGTGTAGGGCCCCCAGCGCCGCCACCCCGGCGCGGATGGAAGCGCCCATTCCGGTGGCCCAATTGGGGCTGTGCACGGCTTGGCAGGGCAAGTCGGCCACGGCCTGGCGCAGCTCGGCATCGAGGGCCCCGGTTACGACGATGACGGGCGCGCAGCCGGCGGCCAAGGCCCCGCGCACGGCCCGGTGCAACAGGGTTTCTCGTTGGTAGATAAGTAGTTGCTTGGGTTGGCCCAGGCGGCTGGAGTTGCCAGCGGCCAGCACCAGGGCGGCCGTGGTGTGGCGGTCAGCGCGGGCCGGCATCGGCAGAAATTTCGGTGGAAAGGTGCACGGTGCCGGCCCGCTCGCGCAACGGCCGCCCTTGCCGCCCGTTGCGGCGGGCCTGAATCTCGGCCACGATGGCCAGTGCAATTTCGGCGGGGGTTTCGCTGCCCAGGTCGAGGCCGATGGGGCTGTGCAGGGGCCCCTGCATCAACTCATCGACGGCGGCCTCCGATAATTCCAGCTCGTCGAGCAGCCGGGCGGCCTTGAGGCGGGGCCCCAGTAGGCCGATGTAGGGCACGGAGGTCGGCAGCAACGCGTGCAGCGCGGCCAGGTCGTAGGCGTAGTTGTGGCTCAGCAAAACGTGGTAAGCCAAGAGATCGGGCGCCTGGGTTGGCAGCTCGGCCACCGGCACGAGGCGCACGGCGGCCGCCCCGGGAAAGCGGGCAGCGGTGGCGAGGTTGGGGCGGCCGTCGACCACGGTAATGTGCCATCCCAACGAAGCGGCGAGGCGCACCAGCGGCTGGGCATCGTTGCCGGCCCCGTACACCACCAGGCGCAGGGGCGGCGTCAGCACCTCCAGCAGCGCCCGCACTGGGCCGGCGTCGGTGTCAATGTCCAGCACTTGCGAGCGGCCCAGGGCCAGCGTCGTTCGGGCGGCTTCGGCCAGCGCCCCGGCCAGCAGCGGGGTGCCGCGCACGGCCCCGGCCGCCGACAGCAGCAGGCGCTGCCCCAGGGCGGCGCGTAGGCCGGTGGCGTCGGTTTCGAAAACGGTGGCCAGCACGGCCGGGGCCGGGTGCCGGGCAAAGCCGCGCAGCAGCTCCAACGGATTGTTCAGGTCGCTGAAATCCAGCGGCTCTAGCAAGATGCGCACCACGCCCTGGCAGCCGGGGCCCAGGCCGTGGCGCGGGTCGTCTTCGTCGCGCGTGTCGTAGGTGACGAGCGCCGGCTCGCCCCGAAAAATGGCCCGCCGGGCCCGTTGCCGGGCATCGCCCTCCAGGCAGCCGCCGCTGATGGCCCCGGTCAGCTCGCCCTCGCCCGTGACGAGCATCCGGGCCCCGGGGCGGCGGTAGGCCGAGCCCACGACCTCCACCACCGTGGCCAGCGCGCAAGGCTGCTGCGCAGCGCGGTGCCAGTCATAAGTTATAATAAGCTGTTGTAATTCAGTCATTTATATAAACAAGAGTCGGGCGCATTGCTCAGCACGATGTCCAGTCTCTACTTTAATTTTAAAGCAGTTTATCGATTGATACCGGCAAATCCCTTACGCGCTTGCCGGTGGCGTGGTACACGGCGTTGGCCACGGCGGCGGCCACGCCCAAGAGGCCCACTTCGCCGATGCCCTTCACACCCAGCGGGTTCACGATGTCGTCTTCCTCTTCCACCAACACCACGTCGATGTCGTGGATGTCGGCCATCACCGGAATGTGGTATTCGGCAAAGTTGTGGTTCATGTAGCGGCCGATGCGGTGGTCCATCACCGATTCCTCCATCAGGGCCATGCCGATGCCCCACACCACCGAGCCCAGCACCTGGCTGCGCGCGGTTTTGGGGTTGAGGATGCGGCCGGCGGCTACGGCGTTCACCACGCGCGTGACGTGAACGGTGCCCAGATCTTCGTCCACTTTCACCTCCACGAAAACGGCGTTGTGCGAATGCATCGAGTACGGCAGCTGCTTGGCCGTGTCGGGCGTGGCCCCCGACTCTACTTCCAGCTTTTCCTCGCCGCTGGCTTGCAGTACGTCGCGGATGACCACCGATTGGGTGATGTCGTCGTTGCGCCGAATCTGGCCGTCGACGAACTGCACGTCTTCAAAGCCAACGCCGGCCAGGGGCGAGTCGTCCATTTTCTGGGCCAGGCCGAGGAGCTTTTTGGCCAGCTCGTCGCAGGTGTTTTTCACGGCCGTGCCCACCGAAGCGGCGGTCCAGGAGCCGCCTTGCAGGGGGGCCTCGGGCAGCGAAGTGTCGCCGAGCACGAACGTGACGGCCTCCAGCGGCAGGCCCAGGGTTTGGGCCGCAATCTGGGTCATGATGGTGTAAGTGCCGGTGCCGATGTCGTTGCTGGCGCTGCTCACCGTCAGGCGGCCGTCGGCAGTGAGGCGGGCCTTGGCGGCAGCTTTTTGTTGGCTGGCGTGCCAACAGCCGGTGGCCATGCCGTAGCCCACGAGCAGGGGGCCCTCGCGCGTCGAGCGGGGCGCGGGGTTGCGGTTTTCCCAGCCAAACTTGGCCGCGCCCTGGTGGTAGCACTCGCGCAGCTTCTTGCTGGAAAAGGGTTTGTTCTCGTTCTGGTCGCGCTCGGCGTAGTTCAGCAGCCGAAACGCGAGCGGGTCGACGCCGGCTTTGTAGGCCAGCTCGTCCATGGCGCATTCGAGGGCAAACGAGCCGGTGGCCGCGCCGGGGGCCCGCATGTCAATGGGCGAGTTCGCGTCGATGCGTGCCAGCCGGTAGTCGAGCTTCACGTTTTCGCACTGGTAAAGCAGGCCCGACCAGCTCACCACATCCTCGGTAAAGTTCTCAAATTGTGAGGTTTCGGCCAGGGCCGCGTGCCGCACCGATTGCAGGGCCCCGTGGTCGTCGGCGGCCAGCCGCAGGTATTGCAGCGTGTGGGGCCGGTGGCCGAGGCTGAACATCTGCTGGCGCGTGAGCGAGACGCGCACCGAGTGCTTCAGCTCCAGGGCCGCCAGGACGGCCATGAACACCTGGTACTGCGGCCGCAAACCCCCGCCGAAGCCGCCGCCGGTGTACTTGGACACCACCCGGGCTTCGTCTTTCGACAAGCCAAAAACTTTGGTGATGTAGCGCTGCACGTTGTGCGCGCCCTGCGTTTTGTCGTAGATGTTGAGCTTGTTACCATCGCCGAGCCACTCCACCGTGGTGGCGAAGGTTTCCATCGGGTTGCTGTGCTGGGCCAGGTGCGTGTACTCGGCCTCGTGGCGGTGGGGGGCCTGTTCGTACGCTTGCTTGGCGTTGCCGCGCGGCGCGGGCGGGGGCTGAAACCCGAATTTTCCTTTGCCGGGCTCGAAGCCCGCGTCGCGCTGGGTTTCGAGGTCGGTGGCGTGCGGCTCTGCCTCGTAATCAATCTTTAAGATGAACGCCGCGTACCGGGCGAGCTCAAACGTTTCGGCCACCACGAGGGCCACCGGCTGCTGGCTGAACAGGATGCGGGGCGCGTGCAGGGGCCGGAACGGCGAGCCGCCGAGGGCCCCGTCGTCCTTGTAGCTTTTGTCGAGCGAGGCCAGCGCGGGCGCGTTCTCGTGCGAGAAAACCTGTACCACGCCCGGCAGGGCCAGCACCGGCGCGCTGTGAATTTTCGTGATTTTTCCCTTCGTGACGGGGCTGCTCACCACCACGCCGTAGTAGCGGCCGGGCACGTTGAACTCGGCCGCGTACTTGGCCGCGCCGGTCACCTTGGCGGGGCCGTCGACGCGGCTGGTGGGCCGGCCGATGTAGTCGGTGCCCAGGTGAATGTCGGGCGGGCGGGCGATGGTCTGGCTCATGGGTTGGAATTTTGAAAGGCGTTGTCGTCGGGCGCGGGCGTCATTTCGGTGGCTTGCCGGAGGGCCCGCACGACGGCGCGCCGGGCCAGCTCGATCTTGAACGTGTTGGGGCCGTAGCCCCGGGCCCCGGCCAGCGCCCGGGCCGCGGCCCGCCCGAACGTGTCGGCCGTGGCCGGCTGGCCAATCAGCAGGGCCTCGGCTTCGGGGTCGCGCCAGGGCTTGTGGGCCACGCCGCCCAGCGCCAGGCGGGCGGCGGTGATGGTGTTGCCGTCGAGCTCCAGCGCCGCCGCTACACTCACCAGCGCGAAGGCGTAGCTGCTGCGGTCGCGCAGTTTCAGGTAGCTGAAACGCTGGCTGAAACCGTTCGCAGGCAAGTCCAGGGCCGTAATCAGCTCGCCTTTTTGCAGGTTGTTGTCCCGCTCGGGCGTGTCGCCGGGCAAGCGGTGGAAGTCGGCAAATTCGATGGTGCGCTCCCCGTTGGGGCCGCTCACGCGCACCACGGCTTCGAGGGCGGCCAGGGCCACGCACATGTCGCTGGGGTGGGTGGCGATGCAGCTCTCGCTGGTGCCCAGGATGCCGCACACGCGGTTGTAGCCCCCGATGGCCGAGCAGCCCGAGCCCGGCTCGCGCTTGTTGCAGGGCGTGGCCAGGTCGTAGAAGTAGTAGCAGCGGGTGCGCTGCAGCAGGTTGCCGCCGTTGGTGGCCATGTTGCGCAGCTGCGGCGAGGCCCCCGCCAGAATGGCCTGGGCCAGCAGCGGGTAGCGTTTTTCCACCTCCGGATGGTAGGCCGTATCGGCGTTGGTGGCGAGGGCCCCCAGGCGCAGGCCGCCGTCGGGCGTGCTTTCGATGGCCGCCAGGGGCAAGTGCTTGAGGCCGATGAGGTGGGCGGGGCGGGCCACGTTTTCCTTCATCAAATCGACGAGGTTGGTGCCGCCGCCGAGGTAGGCCGCGCCTTCGTGAGCGGCGTGCTCGCGCACGGCCGCCGCCACGCCCGGGGCCTGGGTGAAAGTGAAGCTGTTCATGGGGCTAGGCGTTTTGGGCGTGCAGCACTTCCAGCACGGCCGTGAGGATGTTGGAATAGGCCCCGCAGCGGCAGAGGTTGCCGCTCATCAGCTCGCGCACCTCGTCGGCGGTGCGGGCCCGGCCCTCGTTGAGCAGCCCCTGGGCCGAGCAAATCTGGCCCGGCGTGCAGTAGCCGCACTGAAAGGCGTCGTGGTCGATGAACGCCTGCTGCAAGGGGTGCAGTTGCTCTTCGGTGCCCAGGCCCTCAACGGTTTGGATGTCGTCGCCCACGTGCGCCACGGCCAGGCTCAGGCACGAATTGATGCGCTTGCCGTTCACCAGCACCGTGCAGGCGCCGCACTGGCCGTGGTCGCAGCCTTTCTTGGTGCCGGTCAGGTCGAGGTACTCGCGCAGGGCGTCGAGCAGTGTAGTCCAGGGCGCGATGCGGAGGGTGCGCTCCTGCCCGTTGACGCGCAGGGCGACGGGCTGCGCGGGGACCAGCGCCGCCACGGCGGGGCCCACCGGCTGTTGGGTGAAGTGGCTGCTCATAAGCAAAGCGACAGGGAAAAGAAAAGCGTGGTTGGTGAACACGCCTACGCGGTGTTAATAGCGCCGGTTAGGCCCTTGGCCATATTTGGAACGATTCATCCCCTTGATACGCCACAGCTTTTCAGTCATAAAGGCTAATAATCAGCGGTTTTTAGCTCAGAAGCAGGCAAAAAAATAGTAGGTCAAAGCGCTCAATTTATTTGGTTATATTTCAATAGATATGACAAATGACGCGTCCTGACCAGCGGCAGATGTTCTGCTACGGCCGGGTTGCGCCGCGGCGATAAATCAGCCTGCGGACATGATTATTTTGGCTTGCGTTTTGTACATAAAGTCGCGATTAATCCTGTTTATTCAAAATATAATCTCGCTCATCCATCATCAACGCGCTTCGGCGTGCGGCCCCATGAAAGCTAACTCATTGATCATCGTTTTGGGCTTGGGTATTCTCATGTTAAGCGGCTGCGTGGCCTCTGCGGGCTACGGCTACGGCCCCCGCTACTACCCGCCACAGCCGTACTACGGCTACGGGCCGCGCACGGAAATAATGGTGGCGCCCCCGTACCACTCGCATTACCACAGCGGCTATGGCTACCACGGCGGCCGGCGCCGTTATTGGCGGTAGCCGCAACCAAGCGGGTGCGCATCAGCGAGAAAAGCTGGCGGCAGCGGCGGGAGCAAATCCTGCGGTTGCCGCCAGCTTTTTTAGGGGCGGCTGGCACGGGGCCGGGGCCCACGCCGGGATAATTATTTAACTAATGTAATTATTTGGTTATCAGAGAAAAAAATAGAAAAAATTGTTGGCGACAGCGGTGGCCCGGGCAACAACCCGCGCCCAAACGGGGTACTGTGGGCGGGGCCCCCGGGGCATTTTCCACCAATTGACTGATTTGATGAGCACGGATTTGAATAAAAAACACACCTATGAGATGGGCCTGGTGGGCAATTGCGCCTTCCTCGGCCTCATCGGCACCGACACAGCCGTGCGCTGGCTGTGCTGGCCGCGCTTCGACAGCGGGTTTGTGTTCGGCAGCCTGCTCGACGACCACAAAGGCGGCGAGTACAGCATCCGGCCGGCCGGGGCGGGCGGGCACACGTCGCACCAGTACTACGAAGACAACACCAACGTGCTCTGCACCGAAATCACCACCGACGAGGGCCGCTACCGCGTGACCGATTTCGCGCCGCGCTTCCCGCAGTACGACCGCTACTACAAGCCGCTGATGCTTGTGCGCAAGGTGGAGCCGCTGGCCGGGGCCCCCCGCGTGCGGGTGGCCTGCCGCCCCGTGGGCGACTACGGCCGCGTGCCGCTCACCCGCCGCCGCAGCTCCAACCACATCGCCTTCATCGGCCTGGCCGAAGAAATCCGCCTCACTACCAACATCCCGCTCACCTACGTGCTCGACGAGCAGGATTTTTTGCTTAACGAAACCAAGTACCTGGTGCTCACCTACGGGGCCCCGCTCGAAGCGCCGCTCGAAAGCACGGCCGAGCAGTTTTTGCGCGGCACGCTGGCCTACTGGCGCGGCTGGGTGAAGAGCACCAGCATCGGCAACTTCCGCCAGGAACAGGTCATCCGCTCGGCGCTGGCCCTGAAAATTCACCAGTACGAAGACACCGGGGCCATCGTGGCGGCCAGCACCACGAGCCTGCCCGAGGCCCCCGGCAGCACCCGCAACTGGGACTACCGCTACTGCTGGATGCGCGACACGTACTACATCCTCACGGCCTTCAACAACATCGGCCACTTCGAAGAGCTGGAGCGCTACTTCCAGTACATCGCCAACCTGCCCCGCCCCAAGCAGGCGCGCTACCAGCCGCTCTACGGCATCAGCGGCGAGGCCAAGCTGGTGGAGCAGGAGCTGGATTTGGCGGGCTACCGGGGCAATAAGCCGGTGCGCATCGGCAACGACGCCTACACCCACATCCAGAACGACGTGTACGGGCAGGTGCTGGTGGCTTTGCTGCCGCTCTACGTCGACGCCCGCTTCCAGGACCCCGCCCGGCGCAACGCCGAGCAGCTCGTGACCGACGCGCTGGACATGATTGCCCGGACGATGGACGAGCCCGACGCCGGCCTCTGGGAATTCCGCCACATTGCCCAGCGGCACTGCTACACGTACCTGTTTCACTGGGCCGGCAGCCAGGCCGCCGCCCGCGTGGCCCGCCGCCTCGGCCGCCCCGACCTCGAAGCCCAGGCCGAAGAGCTGCGCGCCACGGCCGCCGCGCACATCGAAGAGTGCTTTAGCGCCGCGCAAGGAGCCTACACCAACGCCATCGGCTCGCCGAACCTCGACGCCAGCACCATCCAGCTCATCATGATGGGCTACCTCGACCCGGCCTCCGACCGCGCCCGCCGCCACCTCGAGGCCCTGGAAAAAGAGCTGAAAACGCCCGAAGGCCTGTTTTACCGCTACCGACACCCCGACGATTTCGGCACGCCCGAAACGACGTTTCTCATCTGCTCGTTCTGGTACGTGGAGGCCCTGGCCTGCGTGGGCCGCGTGGCCGAGGCCATCGCGGAGTTCGACAAGCTCACGGCCTACACCAACCACCTGGGCCTGCTCAGCGAAGACGTGGACGCCCAAACCGGCTCGCAGTGGGGCAACTTCCCGCAGGCCTACAGCCACGTGGGCCTGGTGAACGCCGCCTACCGCATCGCCAAAAAACTCGATTTGCCGAATTTCGTCGGGCGGTAGGCGGCCATGCCGGGGCGCCGGCTGCGGCTACAGCAGCCGGCGCAGCAGGGCCCGCACGTCGGCCACGCCCGCCAGGTGGAACCGCGCCAGCGAGCGGGCCCCGCTCCCTACCCGGATGGTGTAGGCCGCGGGGGGCAGGGCCCGGAAGGTGTCCTCGTCGGTGCGGTCGTCGCCGATGGCGAGCACGAAATCGGCCGGAAACTGCGCGAGCCAGCGGCTGGCGGCCGCCCCTTTGTTGATGCCGGCGTTCTTGATTTCGAGCACTTTGTTGCCTTCGAGCACTTGCAGGTCGGTGTTGGACGTCATGAAGTTGAGGTGGGCGAGGAGCTCGCGGGCGCGCACGGCCCCCAGCTCGGCGTCGGCGCGGCGGAAGTGCCACACCAGCGAGTAGTCCTTGGTTTCGACGAACGAGCCGGCCGTGCGGGCCACGTACAGGTCGAGCACCGGGCGCAGCTCGCGCATCCAGTCGTTTTTCAGGGTTTGGAACAGCTGCCACTCCTCGCCGGCCGGGCGCAGCCACACGCCGTGCTCGGCGATGAAGTCGAGCGGCAAATCGCCCAGCCAGCGCGCCAGCGTGGCCCGGTCGCGCCCGCTGATGACCACCACCCGGTTCCGCGGGTCTTCGGTGAGGGCCCGCAGCAGCAGGCGCAGCTCTTGGTCGGGCTCGGCGCGCTGCGGGTTGGGGTGGAAGGGGGCCAGCGTGCCGTCGTAGTCGAGCAGCAGCAGGCGCTGCGGCGCGGCGCGGTAGGCGGCCACCAGCTCGTCGGTAGCCGCCGGGCTGAGCATGTCGGTGGCCAGCATGTGCTGCTTGATCTTGCTGTAAGTGAGCTGGTTCATGAACAGCTTGGTCCACGAAAACACGTTGTAGCGGCGCACCAGGGCCCGCATAGCGTCGAGGCGCTGTGCCTGCTCTTCGGCGGGCATCACCAGGGCCTGGTGCAGGGCTTCGACCAGCGCGTCGAGGTCGGTGGGGTTGATGACGAGGGCGTCGGACAGCTCGCGCGCCGCGCCGGCCCGCTCGCTGAGGATGAGCACCCCGCGGCCGTCGGCTTTGCTGGCCACAAACTCCTTGGCCACCAGGTTCATGCCGTCGCGCAGGGGCGTGACGAGCGCCACCTCCGCCAGCCGGTAGAGCGAGGCCAGCTCATCGAACGGAAACGAGCGGTAGAAGTAGTGGATCGGGCTCCAGTCGATGGTGCGGTACCGGGCGTTGAGGCGGCCCACCAGCTCGTCGATTTCCTGCTTCAGGGCCGCGTACTGCGGCACCTGGTCGCGCGAGGGCACCACCACCATGATCAGGCTCACCTGGCCCACCCACTCGGGGTAGCGCACCAGCAGCTGCTCGAAGGCCAGCAGGCGCTGGGCAATGCCCTTGGTGTAGTCGAGCCGGTCGATGGACAGCACCACGCGGCCCGCGCCCAGGGCCTGCCGGTACACGGCTTCGTGGGCCTGCGCGGCCGCCGACGCGGCGGCCTCGGCGTAGCGCTCGTAGTCGATGCCCATCGGAAAGGCATCGACGAGCACCGTGCGGGTGGGCGTCTCAATCAGCCCGTTCTGGGCCGGGAAGCCCAGCAAGTGCGCCACGGCGCTGAGAAAGTGGCGCATGTAGCCGAAGGTGTGGAAGCCGATGAGGTCGGCCCCGAGCATGCCGTGCAGCAGCTCGGCGCGCCAGGGCAGCACCCGAATCAGCTCGTACGACGGGAACGGGATGTGCAGGAAGAAGCCGATGGTACAGTCGGGCCGCGCTGCGCGCAGCATGGCGGGCAGCAGCAAAAGCTGGTAGTCGTGCACCCAAATCGTGTCTTCGGGGCCCGCTTGCGCCAGCACGGCCGCGCAAAATTTCTCGTTCACGGCCACGTAGGCGGCCCAGTGGGCGGCTTCATAGGTGGCAAACTGCGGGAAGTAGTGAAAGGTGGGCCAGAGCGTGGAGTTGCTGAAGCCTTCGTAATAATCCTGGATTTCGCTTTCGGTGAGGAACACCGGGGCCATGCTGTCGGCGCGCAGGGCCTCGGTGATGTACTGCTCCTCGGCGGCGTCTTCCAGGAACAAGCCCGGCCAGCCCACCCACGCGTTGCCTTCGTGGCGGTAGATGGAGCCCAGGCCGGTGGCCAGGCCCCCTTCGCTGGGCTGAAACGTGAGGCCGGCGTCGGTGCGCAGCACCTTGGTGGGGAGGCGGTTGGAGACGATGATGGTTTTCGGCATGCGGCGTAATAAATGATAGAACCCGTGGGTGTACGGGCCAAACCGCGCAAAAGGGGCACTTTTTTTCGTCTTTTGCGCCCATTCGCTCGTAAACAGGGCAATGGGCCCGCGGGAAAATTTGCCCCGGCGGCTCACCGCGCCGGGCCCCGGGCCCCGGGGCCCGGCCGCTGGGCGGCCCGCCCCCACAATGTCAAGCATGGAGAAACATAAACATCAGCAAAAGGGCGGCCCCGAAGAGTTTGCCGGCTTCGTGACCGTGCGCGGGGCCCGTGAGCACAACCTGCAAAACGTGGACGTCGTCATCCCGCGCGACGCCTTGGTGGTGTTCACGGGCGTGTCGGGCTCGGGCAAGTCGTCGCTGGCCTTCGGCACGCTCTACGCCGAAGCCCAGCGCCGCTACCTGGAGTCGGTGTCGCCCTACGCCCGGCGCCTGTTCCACCAAATGGCGGTGCCCGAGGTCGACCACATCGACGGGCTGCCGCCGGCCGTGGCCTTGCAGCAGCAGCGCGGGGCCCCGAGCACGCGCTCGTCGGTGGGCTCGGTCAC
>JANXOE010000057.1 GCA_025353745.1 Hymenobacter sp. | reverse complement strand
CGGCGTGCGACAGGCCTTCAAAAAATCCATAATGCGGGAGCGGGTAAAAAGCTTCGTCGTTGGGTCAGAGACGCCGAAAAGGCGGCGTCGTTGCGGGGAAAGCGAAGATTATTCGGTTCCCGTGGGCTTGCCGGCGGGCGGCCGGGCCGGGCACGGCAGGGCCCTTTTCGCCCGAAAACGAAGATTCGGACCGGCCGGCTTCACCGGGGCCGGCCCAAAACGCGTTGGATCGCGCCGCCGGCTACTGCTTGCGGAAGTACACGTCGCCGCTCACCGACTCGATTTGCACCGGCACGCCGCCCCCGGCCAGCGTGCCCTTCAGGGCGTAGCCCACCAGCGAGTGGGCCCGGCGGTTGCTGAAGGCCACGGCCGGGTCGGCGTACACTTCGCCCGAGAGCGACTTCAGGTTCAGGTCGGCGCCCGCGGCGGCGGGCCAGCTCACGTCGATGTCGCCGCTCACCGAGGCCACGTCGGTGGCCCCGCCGCCCTGGGTGGTCAGCTTCACGTCGCCGCTCACCGTTTTCACGCCCACCGCCGCCGGGCCCCGGTGCTCAAATTTCACGTCGCCGCTCACGGTGCGGGCCGTCACGGCGCCGCTGAGGTTGGCAAAGAGCAGGTTGCCGCTCACGGTTTTGGCGGTGATTTCGCCGGTCAGCTCGCTCAGGTCCAGGTCGCCGCCGATGGTGGCGATGCGCAGGGCCGTGCCGGCGGGCAGCGTCACCTCGTAGTCGATTTGCAGGCAGTAGCTGTACTGTTTTTTGTGGCCGTCGTCGTTCCACGTGCCGGAATTGTTGGCGTGCGCGCCCTCCGGGCAGTTGCCGGTGAACTGAAACTTGCGCAGCAGCGACTCGTCCAGGGTTTCGACCACGCTCACTTCGGCCGCCGACTGCTCAAGGCGCAGGGCCACAGCGTCGTTGCGCTGGTTGTCGTTCACCACCACGCGGGCCTGCACGGCCAGCCCGGCCCCCGCCGCGCCCGGCCGCACCCGGATGTGGTTGGCGTGCCGCAAATCGAGGTACACGCCCTGCCCGCCGGCCAGCGCCGCCGATTGGTTGATGAGGCGCTGGGCCAGGGCCGGGCGCAGGCTGCCCAGCAGCAACAGCGAAGCGAGAAGGAAGCGGAGCATGGCTTTTTGATGCGAAGAAGGTGGAAGATAACGGCATTCGAAAAAACGTAGTGGCGCTGGCCGCAAGCACCTTGGCGCGCAGGCCAGCCTAGCGTGGCGCACCAAGTTTCTGGAGGTGCTGGGCGGCGTTCTCATTTTTTGGATTCAGGGCCAGGGAACGGCGATAGTTCTCGATGGCCAGCTGCTGGGCACCCGTGCTCTCGTACACTTCCGCCAGGCTGTCGTAAGTATTCCAGCCTTGCGGAAACAAGCTGACATTCAGCTTGAACAGCGCCAGGGCCGGTTGGGGTTGGCCTTGCCGCAGCACCCGGTAGCCCCAGTTGTTCACATACTCTTCGGTCAGGTGCAGCTCGGGGTGCTGTTTTTTAACGGCCGTGAACACCGCAAAAGCGTCGCGGTAGCCGCTGGCTACCAAGCCCTTTTGCAGTGCCAGCAAGGCAGGCGGCACGCCGTACAAACCTTCCACCAGCTGCCCGGCAACGGCCTGGAGACTGCCTTGCGTTTCCCTATCCGACTCGTTAGCGAGGAGCACGAGGCCAAATTGCTGGTCGGGGTACAGTTCGCAGTAGCTGGCGCAGCCAAAAGTGCCGCCCGAGTGCTGAAGCATGCGCTCACCGTTCACCGTTTTTTCCAGGTTCCAGTTGAAGCCAACCGCCTGCTCGTCCATTCGGCCCCAAGCTGGCTGGTGCGTCAATCGCACGGCCGGGTCTTTTTCGGCCAACTGGTAGCGCAGGTATTTTACCATGTCGGCCGCACTGTAGCGCAGCCCACCGGCCGCCACCACGGTCGGCAGGTCGAGGCGGGGCATCGGATTACCGTTTTCATTGTACCCCACCAGCGGCGGCCCCGCGCCGGCCGGGTCGGCCAGCTGCAGCGGCTTGTTAATGTAGCGGGCCAGCAGCTCCTCGTAGGAAGCCCGGTAGACGCGTTCCAGAATATAGGCCAGCAGCTGCGTGGCCACATTGGAATGGCGCGGCAACAGGCCCGGAATCGTGTCCAGCCGGGCCTGGTGGAGGTCATCGTAGAAATTTTGCTTCGTGTAGCCGCGCAGCGCTTTCACTGCCGCGGCCACCGCTGAGTCGGGGTTGGCCGGCCGCGCCGGGCCTTGCGGCAAATTATCCGGTAGCCGGGAGGTGGTGTTGGCCAAATGCACCAGCTTGATGGGCTGGCCGTTGCGGGCCAGGTTGGGGTAGGCACCCGGCAGATACTTTCGAATATCATCGTCCAGGCTCACGCGCTTTTCCAGCACGGCATGGGCCAGCAGCAAGCTGGTGAACGTTTTGCTGATGGACCCGATTTCGTACACCGTCTGCGGCGTCGGCCGCCGGCCCTTGCCTTTTTCGGTGCTGCCGAAATTGTAGAAGTACACCTGGCCATGCTGGACGATGCCGATTGACAAGCCCACCCGCGCCGGTTGCTTGATAAACGCGGTGCCCAGCCGCTGCACCAGCGTATCGAGCCGCGCTTTGGTAGCGGTGGGCGGCGCGGCGCGCTCCTGGCCCATGGCCGTGCCCGACGACAGGGCCAATACCCAGCTAAGGGCTAATATTCGGGTAGCAATCATGCCGATGACCGGTTAATTTGCGGGGTATTTACTTGGCTTTGCGAACGTAGATGTCGCCGCTCACCGTTTTCAGGCTCATGGTGGCGCCGCCGCCGTTGCTGTGGCCCTGCACGGTGAGGCCGCCCACGCGGCGCAGGCCGTCGGGGCCGCCGAAGCCCAAGTCGAAGTCGGTGTAGATTTCGCCCGACACGGAGCGCAGCGAGAAGGTGGCCTTGGTGGCGGCGGGCAGGGTCACGTCCACGTTGCCGCTCACCGTCGACACGGCGCTGGGCCCGTCGGGCACGGCCGAAAACACCACCTTGATGTCGCCGCTCACGGTGTTGGCCACCACGGGGCCGCTCACGTTCAGCAGCCGCAGGTCGCCCGATTTCAGGCTGGCCTCCACGCGCCCGGCGATGTCGCGGATCACGAGGTCGTCGGAGCCGCCCCAGCCGGTTTGGGAAAACACCACGTCGGTGCGGCGGGGCAGGCGCACGGTGTAGTGGCCGTCGCTGCGCGACGCCCGCGTGATGCGGATGGTGTTGTCGGGCCCCGGCACGATGGCCAGGCCGAGGCGGGTGTTGTCTTCGGCCGCGTTGTACACCGCCCGCAGGCCGTTGGCCAGGGCCGGCGGGGCTTCGTAGCCGCCGGTGCTGTGCACCACCAGCTCGTCGCCGTCGTAGCCCTCCACGGTCACGTCGCTGCCGCGCATGTCGAGCACCACCTTGCGGTGCTGGGGGCTGGCAAACTTGCCCCGGTACTCCTGGGCCCGCAGGGCGGCGGGGACCCCCAGCAGCACGGCCAGCAGCGGCAAAAAGCACAGCGGCTTCAGAACGGACCAGCGGCTCGGGGCCCCGGGGCGGCGGGCCGCACGGCCCGCCATTTCGAAATCAATCATTTTATTATCAATCAATAAGATTAAATAAGCTGGCCCAGGCCGGCTTCGGCCTGCTGGCGCACCGCGCGCAGCACCTGCGGCTGCTGGCTGAGCTGCTCGAGCTGGGGCACGGCGCGCTTTTCGCGCAGCGCCACGAGGGTTTCAATCAGGGTAATTTGCACGTTGGGGTCGGTTTGCAGCGGCAGGGCGGCCACCAGGGCCGGGCCCACGCGGGGGTCGGCCCGGAGGCGGTAGAGGGCGTCGCAGGCGGCCAGGCGCACATTGGGGTTGGGGTCGGCGTCGAGGGTGGCGATGAGGGCTTGCACGGCGGGGTCGCCGGGGGCCACCACCGCGGCCGGGGCCTCGGCCACGAGGCGCAGGCGGTCGGTGGCGGTGGCGGGCCGCTGCACGGCCGCGGCCAGCTGGGCCGCCAGCGCCGGCGGCTGCGCGGCCGGGGCCCCCGCTACCGGCGCGGCCGCCGGGGTGCCGCGCAACAGCAGGCCCAGGATGGCCCCCACCGCCACCAGCGCCACGCTGGCCGCGACGCGCAGCCAATTGCCAGCTTTAGCACTGATTATTTGATGGTTAATACTTGATTGGCGGTTATCCAAGGGCTGGCCACCGCGCTGGGCCGTTAAGCCAGGGCCGGTGGCCGGGGCCGCCAGGGCGGCTTTCTCATGGGCCAGCACGGCCAGGAAATTTTCGCGCAGGGCCAGCGGCGGCGCTTCGGCCGGCAGGGCGTCGAGGTCGGCGAAAAGGCGGCGCAGCCCGGCCAGCTCGGCCTGGCAGGCGGGGCAGCCCGGCAGGTGGGCGGCCAGGCCGGCGGCTTCGGCCGGCAGCGGCAGGCCATCGGCCAGGTCGGGCAGCCAGGGCCGCAGGGCGGCGCAGGCGGGGTCGGAGCGGTGAGGATCGATAGCCGGATTCATTTTATTAGCGATAATTCATGACTTCAAAATGCTAATTACCTACTGATTAACTCAGGTAAATTCTGCGCAGCGCGTCGAGGGCCCGGTGGGCTTTCACGCGCGCCGCGCCGGCCGTGCAGCCCAGCTGCTCGCCGATTTCGGCGTAGTCGAAACCCTGGAAACGGTGCAGCACCAGCACTTCGCGCTGGGCGGCGGGCAGCAGGGCCAGGGCTTCGTGCAGGGCCTGGTGCTCGTCGGTGGCGGCGCACTGGGCCTGGGCGGCGCGGCCGTGGGCGGCGGTTTTTTCGACTTGGTCGAGGTCGGCGGCGGGGCGCTGGCCGCGGTAGTGGTCGGCCCAGAGGTGGCGGGCCATCTGGTACACCCAGGCCCGGAAGGCCTGCCCGGGCTGGTAGCTGGCCCGGTAGCGCAGCACCCGCACGAACACGTTCTGGGTCAGGTCCTGGGCCACTTCCCGGTCGCCGCCGGCCAGCCGCGCCAGGAAGCCGAACAGGGGCCCCTGGTAGCGCTCGAAGAGGACGGCGAGGCAATCCAGCTCGTCGGCCCGCACGCGGGCCATCAGGGCTTCGTCGCTGGGCGGCGCGTCAACTACGGCAGGCGACATACACGTGAAAGCAGGCGGCGAAAAGAAGGGGTTTGCAGGGATTACCGCCGGGCGGGCGGTTCGTTACAGGGCCCCGGAAAAATATTTTTGGGCGCATCGGGCAAGGGCGTTTCAGGGTTAAAAAAAATGGGCCGGCTCCTTGAAAACCAAGAAGCCGGCCCGGACAGCGGTGGGTAGGTGCCGCTGGTTTTTAGCGTTCGTTGACCGAAATGTTAATCGTAGAGCTGCTTTTGCCCTTGCCCGGCGCGGCGGGCAGCAGCAGCCGGCGATACTTCTCACTCTGGGCCTGAGTCAGGGCCCGGCCGTTCACGCGGCCGCCTTTGGCGTCGAGCTGAAACGAAAAGTTGTGGTCGCCGGGGCCGATGAGGCCGTCGCGGCGCAGCTCGGCGCGCACCTTGCCCGTGTTGTCGGCCGGGGCCTTCGGGGGGGCGGGCGGCGGGGGCGGCAGTTCGGGCCGGCGGCGGCGGGACGGCGGGGCTTGCGGGGCTTGCGGCGGGCGCGGCGGAGCCGGCATTTCGCGGCGGGTTTCGTCCAGCTCGCGCAGCTCCGACTCGGCGTCGCGGATGCGCTCCTGAATTTCCTGGCGGCGCTCGCGCAGCTCATCGGCGTGGGCGCGGGCGGCTTCGTTCCGCTCTTCGGCTTCGGGCGGCTCGGGGGCCTGCGGAGGTTCGGGGGGTTCGGGCCGCTCGCCGCGGCGGCCGGGGCCCTGGCGCCGCTCGCGCTCCAGCTCGCGCAGCGCCTGCCGGGTGGCGCGGCGGGCGGTGGCGTCGAGGTGCGGGTCGCGCAGGGTTTGCTCGAGGCTACGCCGGGCTTCTTCGATGCCCTGGGCCGCGGCTTCCAGGCCAAGGTTGAGGCTGACGCTCCCCAGGGCCACGGCGTCGTTGGCCAGGCGGTTCAGGGCCGCATCGTCGATTTCGATGTGGATGTCGCGCTCCCGCGCCGAGCGGCGGCCGGAAGCCGGGGTCGTGTACACGTAGGCCACGGTCGATTTCTCCATCTTTTTCGCGGCTTTTTCCATTTTCCGCTCCATCTTCTGGTCGAAATCTTTCCCCATCCTTCGCTCAAACGGCCCGGGGCCGACGACCGTAAACCCGCCATCCGGCGGCGTGGGCGGCAGCGGCACCACCGTTACCTGGCGGCCGGCGCGGCGTTCGGCGCGGGACGGCTTGGTGGGGGCCGTCGCCACCGGCTGGCCGTCCACCACCAAATCCACGAGGCGGCCTTTCTTGTCCTTCGTGATGACGACCGTGCCGGGGCCGCCGCGCCGCCCGTCGGGCGGCATCGGCGCGTCCGGGGGGGCGGGCGCCGGGTTGTCGGTTGCCAAGTCGCTGCCGGTAGCCGGCGGCGTGCGGCTGTCTCTGCCAGGCAAAGTATCCGGCGGGGCCACGAAGCGGCGCAACGGCGCACTCCCATCAACAACACCTTGATTATCAAATTTTTCTACCCGATCCGGCGTATTCCCGGCCGGCCGGGGGCCCTGGCCGGCCAGCCGCAGGGCCAGCGGGCCAGCCAGGGCCACGCTGCCGCCCAGCAGGCCCAAGCCGCTCAGCAGGAGCGCGCCGGCCAGCAGGCCTTCGGCCAGCGTGGGCCGGGCCGGGGGGGCCTGCACCAGCCGGCGCACGCGGCCCAGCAGCGAGCCGCGCCCGCCGGTGGCGGCCAGGGCCAGGCGCGGCGCGGGGGCCAGCACGGCGGCCTGGCTCCACTCGGCCAGCGCGGTGAGGGCGCGGGCCAGCCGCAGCGGGTCGCCGCCCACGAGGTCCGTGGCGAGGTCGTCGCAGCAGTTTTCGCGCTCGGCGCGCAGGCATTGGCCGATGTACCACACCGCGGGGTGGTAGAAGAACACGGTTTCGGCCAGGGTTTGGAGCAGGTTTACGAGGTAGTCGCGGCGCAGCACGTGGGCCAGCTCGTGGGCCAGAATGGCTTCCACGCAGGCCACCGGCAGGCCCGCCACGGCCCCCAGCGGTAGCAGCACCAGGGGCCGCAGGTGCCCCACCACCAGCGGCGCCGCCACCAGCCCCGACTCGAGCAGGGCCACCGGGCGGCGCAGGCCGGCCCGCGCGGCCAGGGCCCCAAGGCGCGCCGTCCAGGCGGCCGGCAGGGGCCGGGCGCGGTGCCGCCGCAGCCGCCGCACGTAGAGCAGCCCGCCCAGCAGGCGCAGGCTCATCACCAGCAAGCCCAGGCCCCAGGCCAGCACCAGCCAGGGTAGGTTTTGGTCGAAACGGTGGCGGGCCGTAGCCAGCCACGCCGGCTGCGGCCGGGGCCCGGCCAGCGTGGGGCCCGGCAGGGCAGCGACGGCCGCCGGCCGCAAAACAGCCGCTTCAACCCGCGCCGTAACGGCCGGGCTGGAAGCCGCCAGCGCGGCCGGGGCCCCGCCGTAATAGTACCCGAACGTGAGGCCCGCCAACAGCACCAGCGCCGCCAGGGCCCCGGCCGCCGCCCGGTAGCGCACGGCCGCTGCGTGGCGGCGCAGCGCCAGCAGCGCCCCGGCCAGCACGGCCCCCGCCAGCGCGCCCTGCCACAGCGAGTGCAGCAGCGTCCAACCCAAAGCCCGCAGCAAGGCGGGCGACACAAGTTCCTCAAGCGTGGTCATCGTCGGCGGCGGGGGAAAGGGTGGAAGAATTTTGAATCTCGATGTCGTTCAGCAGCCGGCGCAGCTGGGCCAGCTCGTCGGCCGAGGTCTGGCGGTTGCCCAGGGCCTGCATCACCAGCTTCAGAGCCGAGCCGCCGAAGGTGGCGGCCACGAACTTGTCGAGCAGCAGGTTTTGGGTGTCTTGCTCGCGCACGGCGGCCCGGTACACGTGGCTGCGGCCTTCGTCGTCGCGCCGCACCAAGCCCTTGTCGAGCATCAACTGCAAGAGCTTCAGGGTGGTGGTGTAGCCGACCTCCGTGCGGCGGCGCTGGCCCAGCTCGTCGTTCACGGCCCGCACCGTGGCGGGCCCGTGCTGCCAGAGCACGTGCAGGATCTCCAGCTCGGAGTCCGTAGGTTTGGGGGGCGGGGAGTTGCTCATGGGAACCAGTCAGCCACTACGAATTATTTCGTAGTATAAGACAAAGGTTATACGAATTCATTCGTACTTCCAAATTCGTACTACGAATTATTTCGTAGTACGAATTATTTTCCTCGCAACACGCTGCTAATTAAGGCGATAATTTTTAAATAAGCATCGCATTCATTCGATGCAATGCCGGCATCAGCGGCGGCGCTTCAGCGTCACGCGGGCCCGGAGGCAGATGCCGCCGAGCGGCGGGTTGAACTTGCTGACGCTGATTTTGACGCGCTGCACGTGGGGCAGCTCGGCCATCACGCGGTCGAGCACGCGGTGGGCCACGTGTTCGAGCAACCGGGCGGGGGCCCTCATTTCCTCGGCCACCAAGCGGTAGAGTACCTCGTAGTTCACGGTGGCCCCGAGCTTGTCGAGCTCGCCCGCGGCCAGCAAATCGGTGGTGATGTACAGGTCCACGCCGTACTTGTTGCCCATGCGCTGCTCCTCGTCGTAGTAGCCGTGGAAGGCAAAAAACTCCATTCCTTCGAGTGCGATTTGGCCCATGGTATTTTGGTTATTGATTGGCAATGAGTGCGAAGCGGCAAACAAGTTTTACACCCGATCTGCCCGGCAACCGCAAAAATGGCACAAAAAAGCCCGCAACTAACGCGGGCTTTCTGATAGCGCAGGCGTAAATTCTCAGCGAACCCACCCGAACCGAAGCGCTAAATCTCGTCAAAAAACGAAGTTTCTACCACGGCGGCCCCCATGGGCTGGCCGGGGTGCGTGACGGGCGCAGGCGGGTTGATCTCGGGCCGGTCGGGGCCGATGGGCTGGATGTCGGGCGCGGGCGGCTCCACGCGGGGGGCCGGGGGCTCGGGCACCTGCGACGGGGCGGGCGGGTCGATGTGGGGGGCGGGCGAAATGCCGGGGTTTTCGGCCGGGGCGGCGGGCCGCTCAATGTCGGGGCCGGGGGCGCGGCCGGGGTCGGGCTGCTGGCCGGGCTTGGGGTTGTAGTCGGCCGGGCCCCGGTCGGGGCCGCCGGCGAACGCCGACGGCCCGGGGGCCGCGGCGGCCACGGGTTCAGCAACGGATGTAAACATAGCGGGTCGGTTTTCGGGAACGGCCGGTTCTTTCGGCCGCTCCACTTGTACGCTCGCCGCCCGCGAAAGGATGGCCGCCGCGCCGCCTTTGGGCCGCTGGCCGGCTTTTTCGGCCTTGTCGAGGGCATCGGCGGCGAGGCGGTGCAGGTCGCGCACGAGGCCGTCGAACTGCTGCTCCAGCTGCTGGCACTCCTGGCCCAGGCCGCTGGCGTGGCGCTGCATGTCGGCCACGGTTTTTTCGGCCGTCTGGTAGGCTTCGTCCACGATGGCGCGGGCGCGCTGGCGGGCCTCGGCCAGGGTGTGCTCGGCCTGCAGTTGGGCCTCGCGCCGGTGCAGATCGGCTTCGCGCTGGGCCTGCTCGGTGATGCTGTGGCCGGTGTCTTCGGCCGTTTTCAGGGTGCGGTAGAGGCTGCTTTCGACTTCGCGCATCTTTTGCACGTCCTGCTGGGCGTGCTCCAGCTTGAGGCGCAGCTCGCGGTTTTCGTCGCCCAGCCGCTCCCACTGCTGCGACACGGTGGTGAGAAAGGCCTGCACCTCGTCGCGGTCCACGCCCCGGAAGGATTTTTCAAAGGTCTTCTGCCGGATGTCGAGGGCGGTAATTTTCATTTCAATGAGCAATTAATAATGGGCAATGGGCAATTAACAAGAGCAAGCCGGGGCCCCGGGAACCGCTTTTTCTGGCAGCGTCTTGCCGAGAGCGGAGAAAATGAGGCGATTGCTCATTGTTCATTGCCCGTTGTTAATTGCCAAACGGCCAGGCTGCGGTCGTCGCTGCACGAAACTAGCCGGTTTTCGGCCCCCGGCCAAACCAGGCGGTTCACCGAAGTGCCGTGGCCGGCGGCGCGGGCGCGGTCGAGCACGCGCAGCAAGGTGCGGTCGGCGGCGTTCCAGATTTTGATGCTTTTATCGAGGCTGCACGAGGCCAGGTAACGCCCGTCGGGGCTGAAAGCCAAGTGGTTGATGGTGTACAGGTGGGCCGCTACGGTTTGCGCCAGGGCGTAGCCGGTGGCCACGTCCCAGGCCCGGATCTGGGCGTCGCGCCCGGCCGTGAGCAGCGTGCCGCCGTCGGGCGCGTAGGCCACCGCAAACACCGAGTTGGTGCTCTCGCGCAGCGTGTACTTCAGGGCCAGCGAGTCGAGGTCGAGGACGCGGGTGAGGGCGTCGGAACTGCCCACGGCCAGCTCGGCGCGGCCTTCGTGCAGGGCCAGGCAGCGCAGGCTTTTGCCCTGGGCCACGCGCAGCAGCCGGTCGAGGCGCAGGTCGGGCACCGTGAGCACGGCCAGCGTGCCGTCGGCCAGGGCCGCGTACAGACGTTGGCGGCGGGCGGAATACACGATTTCGAAGACGGCCACCGGCGGCAGGGCCGCGGCCCGCACCAGCGTTTTCTGGCTTAAATCGATGGCTTGCAGGCCTTGGAAGTTGTGCCCCAGCACCAGCCAGCCCAGCTCCGGCAGGTGGCGCAGGGCGTACACCGAGTTTTCGACGCGGGCCAGCACCTCGCCGTCGCGGGCGGGGTCGGCCGCGTCCCAGCCCACCACCAGGCCGTCGGCCCCCGACGAGTACACGGCACTGCCGGGGCCCCCGGCCAGCGCGTACACGGCGTCGCGGTGGCCCGTGAGGGCGGCCAGCTTGTGCACTTCGGGGCGAATCATGCCGCGAAGGTAGGGCGGAGCCGCCGGGGCCCTACCTTCGCGGCCCCGCCCCCTGCCCCCGTTTATGCCCTTGCACCGCCTGCTGCGCCTCTCCCCCACCGCCGCGCTGGGCCTCTGGCACCGCACCGAAACCGTGGCGGCGCTCGGGGCCCTGCTGCCGGCGGCCGGCGCCGCCTATGCCCCGCTGCTGCCCGCCGCCGGCCCCGAGCGCCAGGGCCAGTGGCTGGCCGGCCGGGCGCTGCCCCACGCCGTGGCAGCCGAGTTGTGGCCGGGGGCCCCCAACCTGCTAGTGCAAAACGACGCCACCGGCCGGCCCTACCCGACCGGCCCCGGCCTGCCGGCGGGCGCGGTGGTGTCGCTCTCGCACTCCGGGGCGTGGGCCGCCGCGCTGCTGGCCACCGACGGCCGGGCCGGCGTCGACGTGGAGCTGGTGCGCGACAAAGCCTATCGGGTGGCTCACAAATTTCTGTCTGCCGGAGATCTGGCCCGCGCTCAGGCCGTGCCGGCTGCGGCCGCCGACGCCCACTTCACACTGCTCTGGAGCGCTAAGGAAACCCTTTACAAGCTGGCGGCGCGGCGCGGCATCAGCTTCCGGGAGCAGCTGCGGCTGGGGCCCTTTGCCCCGGGTTTGGCGGGCGAAATCCCGGCGGTGCTGCGCCTGGACGGGGGCCAAACCCGGCACCGCATTTGCTACTCCCAACCGGCTGCCGGCTACGTGCTTACGTACTGCTGGGAGCCGGGCACCCCGGCCCTGGGCCTCTGACCTTGAGCCGCTTATGCCTTACCCCTACTTTCTCTAAAATGTCGATCCGTCGCCTTTCCATCGTTGCCGCCGCGGCCCTGCTGTTTTGCACCGTGGCCGTGAGTGCGGCCCGCGCCCAGGGCACCGTGGCCGATTTCAGCCTGCAAACGGCCAACAACGCCACCGTAACCCTGAAAAGCTACGCCGGCAAAAAGGCGGTGGTCGTGGTTTTCCTGAACCCGGCCTGCGCCTACTCGCGCCTCTACCAGGAGCGGCTGGCCTCGCTGAGCGGCGCGTTTGCCGGGCGCGGGGTGCAGTTTCTGTTCGTCAACGTGCCCATCAACCTCGACGCCCCGGGCGGCGCGGCCCCCGGCGAAGTCGACCTGCCCACCCTCACCGACGCCTCGCAGCAGCTGAGCAGCCGCTTGGGCGTGAGCAAAACCACCGAAGCCGTGGTGCTGGAGCCCGCCGATGGCAGCTTCGCGGTGCGCTACCGCGGGGCCATCGACGACAACCCCCAGGTGGCCAGCGGGGTGCAGCAGCCCTACCTGCGCCAGGTGCTCGACAACCTGCTGGCCGGCCGCCCCGCCGGCCTGGCCGACAAGCGCGCCGCCGGCTGCCTGATCAAGCGGTAGCAGCGGGCAACGGACTTGTGGTTGCGAACCAGCGCAACGATTAGCGGGCGGCCGGCGAAAAGCCGGCCGCCCGCGCCCGTGGGGCCCTACTCTTCTTCCACCTCCGGGGCTTCGCTGGTCAGGATTTCCAGCAGCTGGGCCACTTCGGCGGCTTTGGCGGGCTCTTGCAGCTTCTCGAAGCTCATCTGCAGGTTGCGCAGGGCGCGGCGCACGATGTCGAGGTTGGAGCAGGGCTCAAAAAAGATGTCGTTGGGCGTGAGGTTGAGCTGGCCGACGTAGTGGGCGATGTCGGTGCGCGAAAGCACCAGCCCGCGGTTGTAGCAGTTGATGTAGAACGGCACGGCCCCCGGCAGCTCGGGCCGGAAGGTGAGCACGAACAGGTTGGGCAGGTTGACGCCGAACACGGGCAATTCCAGCCGCTGGGCCACCAGCAGGTAAATCACGCAGAGCGCCAGCGGGTTGCCGCGCTTGGTTTCGATCACGCGCTGGAGCATGGAGTTGGCCGGCGAGTGGAAATGCTGGGTGTTGGCCGCGAACTTGTGGGCCCGGAACAGCACGTAGTTCAGCACCTGCACCTGGTCGGCGGGGTGCATTTCAGGCCGCAGCAGCGTCCAGGCTTCGAAGCGCAGCTGCTCGATGGCGCGGTTCAGGGCCTGGAGGTCGGCGTCGGGGTACTGGTAGGTGTTCAGCAGCCACATGCCTTCAAGCAGGTCGGTGGCCCCGGCTTCGCGCCACACGCGCAGGCGCTGCTGCAAGCCCTCGAACTGCAGGTGGTGGATCAGGTCTTCGAGCCGCTGCTGCTGCTGGGCGTCGAGGGTTTCCTCCCAGCTCTCCTCCAAAAACGGGATGATGCTCTCGCCCAGGTTCTGGATTTCGCTTTGAATATGGGGGGCCACCTCCGGGTCGTCGAGCAGCGAGATAAGGGCCTTGATTTCTTTGTTGGTCATCAGATACAAAAACGGCCGCTGTAGTAGTGGGGCCGAATTTAACAATCAGCACCGGGCTTTGTGTTCCCGCGGGGGTATGGAATTGGCCTGGGCTGCCGGCGAAAAGCCGCAGCCCGGTAATCGCCGGGTTATTTGAACGGGCTCCCCGGGGGCCCTGAATCATCTTTCGCTCCGGCCCCACGATCAGCGGGCGGGCGGCGAAGAGCCGGCCGTCCGCCCCCCGCCCCTACCGAAACAGGTTGGTTTTGGCTACTTCCAGCAGCTCGCCGCCGCGCCCGTCCATCAGCGCCTTCAGGGCGTAGAGGCCGAAGCCGGCCGCCTGGCTGGCTTCGATGGTGGGCGGCATGCTCAGCTCCTGGCGGCGCACCACGGCGTCGACCACTACCGGGCCGGGGTGGGCCAGGGCCTCGCGCAGCACGCTTTCGAGCCGGCCGGGGTCGCTCACGCGGTAGCCCTTGAGGCCGGCGGCTTCGGCCAGGGCCCCGAAGTCGGGGTTGTCGAGCCCGGTGCCGTATTCGAGGGTGCCGGCGGCCTTCATCTCCAGCTCCACAAAGCCAAGGGCCGAGTTGTTGAAGATGATGATTTTAACCGGCACTTTGTGCTGGCGCACGGTCAGCAGCTCGCTCAGCAGCATGGCGAAGCCGCCGTCGCCGCACAGGGCCACCACCTGGCGGCCGGGGTGGGCCAGGGCCGCCCCGTAGGCCTGCGAGAGGGCCCCGGCCATGCTGCCGTGCACGAAGGAGCCCACCAGCCGCCGCTGGCCGTTCAGGTGCAGGTAGCGGGCGGCCCAGATGGTGGGTGTGCCCACGTCGCAGGTGAAAATAGCGTCTTCGGCGGCCAGCTCGTCGAGCAGCCGGGCCACGTGCTGGGGGTGCAGCTCGGGGGCCCCCGGCTCGCCGGTGGCCAGCTCGGCGAGGTGCGCGTCGTCTTTGCGGTGGCGCTCCTGGGCGGCTTGGAGGTGGCCGGCGTCGCTTTTGGGGTGCAGGTGGGGCAGCAGCTCGCGCAGGGTGGCGGCCACGTCGCCGGCCAGGCCCACCTCTACGCGGGTGCGGCGGCCGATGTGGGCGGGGCGGCTGTCCACCTGCACCACGCGGGCGTCGTCGGGATAAAACTGGCGGTACGGGAAGTCGGTGCCCAGCATCAGCACGGCGTCGGCGTCCATCAGGGCGTGGTAGCCGGCGGGCATGCCCAGCAGGCCGCTCATGCCCACGTCGTAGGGGTTGTTCGGCTCCACGAATTCTTTGCCGCGCAGCGCGTGCACCACCGGCGCTTGCAGGGCCCCGGCCACTTGCAGCAGCTCGGCGTGGGCATCGGCGCAGCC
>JANXOE010000005.1 GCA_025353745.1 Hymenobacter sp. | reverse complement strand
CGATTTCCTGCCCGCCTCGCAGCGCAGCCAGCTGGTGCTCAGTCGCTCGCCGCTGACCGAGTTCAGCAAGGACCTGCGCTACCTGCTGCAATACCCCTACGGCTGCCTGGAGCAAACCGTGTCGGCCGCCTTCCCGCAGCTGTACTATGGCGATTTGGCGGCCACGTTGCAGCAAAAAACCGGGGCCGCCGCCAAAAATCTGCGCTACAACCCCAATTACCACGTGCAGGAGGCCATCCGCAAAATCGAGTCGATGCAGCTTTACAACGGTAGCCTGAGCTACTGGCCCGGCGGCGACTACGACAACTGGTGGGCCACGGCCTACGCCGCCCACTTCCTGCTCGAAGCCCGGCAGGCCGGCTTTGCGGTGAATAAAACGACGCTCGACAAGGTGCTGGGCTATATGCAGTTCCGCCTGAAAAAACGCGAAACCGAGCCTTACCGCTACTTCGACGTGAACAACATTGCCCGCGAAAAAACCATCGCCAAGAAGGAAATCGCCTACTCGCTCTACGTGCTGGCCCTGGCCGGCCGCCAGGACGCCGTGGCGATGAACTACTACCGCGCCAACCGCGCCCAGCTGGCCCAGGACTCGAAGTTTCTGCTGGCCTGCACCCAGGGCCTGCTCGGCAACCAGCGGCAGTTCCGCGAGCTGCTGCCCGCTCAGTTCGGGGGCGAAACCGCCGCCAACCGGGCCCTGGATGGCTCGTTTTACTCGCCCATCCGCGACGAGGGCGTGGTGCTGAACGCCCTGCTCGCCACCGACCCCACCAACCCGCAGGTGCTCGCGCTGGCCCGCCAGCTCAGCCGCCAGGTGAAGCAGGCCGGCTACCTCAACACCCAGGAAACGGCCTTCGCCCTGCTGGCCCTGGGCAAAATTGCCCGCCAGAACGCCAAAAGCACCGCCACCGGGGCCCTGTTTGCCGACGGCAAAGCAATAGGCAACTTCACCGGCCAGGACCTGACCGTGGGCAACGTGGCCAACCACAACCTGAGCCTGCGCGCCGCCGGCCGCGGCAGCCTGTACTACTTCTGGGAGGCGTCGGGCATCTCGCCCACCACGCCCGTCCGCGAGGAAGATTCGTACCTGAAAGTGCGCCGCCAGTTCCTCACCCGCGACGGCCGGCCGCTGGGGGCCCCCACCTTCGCCCAGAACGATTTGGTGGTGGTCAAAATCACCCTGCAAGCCGCCGACGCGGCCGGCGAAGTGAAGAACGTGGCCATCACCGACCTGCTGCCCGCCGGCCTCGAAATCGAGAACCCGCGCATCGGGGCCGTCCGCGAAATCACCTGGGCCAAGGACGCCGCCACGCCCGACTACCTCGACGTGCGCGACGACCGGCTTAATATCTTCACCACCGCCACGGGCAAGCCCAAATCGTTCTACTACCTGGCCCGCGCCGTCAGCAAAGGCACCTTCCGGCTGGGCCCGGTGAGTGCCGACGCCATGTACAACGGCGAGTACCACTCCTACAACGGGGCCGGCGTGGTGCGGGTACGGTAACAACGGGCGGGCGGCCGGCTTTTCGCCGGCTGCCCGCTAATCGTTGAATCGATGCCAAGGGCTCGCCCGGGGGCCCTGGCGAGTGCCACCGGCCCCACTGGCCCACTGGCACGAGTTACGCTGCGCTAAACTCGCGCCAGTGTACGCCAGCAACCGCGCCGGCTATCCCGTAAACGTTCCTAGTAACTTGCGCCGCATGGCCGATTTTCTCCTTTACCAAGCCTACGGCGACCCCGCCATCCTGAACGAAGCGCTGTTCAGCATTTTTTCTTATTTAAAGCAGGGCGGCGGGGCCACAGTGCTCGTTTACACCGATAACCCGGGCCATTTCCAGGCCGTGCTGGGCGAGGCGAACGCCGTGCAATACATCCAAATCGAGGCCGCCCAGTGGCAGGAGTGGCGCGGCGAAATCGACTTCGTGCACCGCGTTAAAATCAAGGTGTTGCAGCACGCCGCCGCGCACTACGCCGGCAACTTGCTGTACGTCGACACCGACACCGTTTTCCTTAGGCCGCCGACGGAGATTTTTGCGGCCCTGAGCAACGGTGAGCGGTTCATGCACGTGGGCGAAGGCCGCCTGCGCGACGGCAACCCGCTGAACCGCAAAATCAACCGCGCCTTGCAGCAGGACGCCGGCCGCACGGCCCTGGCCGGGGGCCCCATCGCGCCCGATACGCGCATGTACAACGCCGGCACCCTCGGCCTGCGCAGCACCGACGCGCCGCTGCTGGCCGAGGTGCTCGCCCTCACCGAGCAGCTGCACCGCCTCTACCCCAAGCACGTGATGGAACAGCTGGCCTTCAGCGTGGTACTGGCCCGTGCGGGCGTGGTGCGCGAGGCCGCGCCGTGGGTGTGCCACTACTGGAACCTGAAGGAAATCCGGCCGGTGCTGGGCGCGCTTTTCGCGGCGGAGGGCCCCCAAACGCTGGCCGCCTGGCAAACCCGCGCCGGGGCCCTCGACGTGCCCGCGCTGGCCGGGGAAAAGGCGCGGTTTCGGCAGCGACCGGGGTGGCAGCGGGCGGTATTGCGTTGGGTGGGCAAGGGCTGGCAGCTGCCGGCCGTCGGGGCCCCGCAGCCATGAAACAGCGGGTTATAAGTTGGTGGACCGGCTTGGGCCGGTATCCGGGGCTGCGCCGCGCCGGGCTGGCGCTGCTGGTGGCAACCGGGGCCGCCGCGCTGGCCGACCACCTGTTTCCACTGCCGCCCGCGCCGCAGTACTCGCCGCTGGTGACGGCCGCCGACGGCTCGGCCCTGCACGCCTTTCTGAACCCGACGCAGAAGTGGCGGATGAAAACCGAGCTGGCGGAGATTACGCCGGCCTTGCAGCGGGCCATTATCTACAAGGAAGACCGGTATTTCCGCTACCATTTCGGGGTGAACCCGGGGGCGATTGTGCTGGCGGCGGGGCGCAACTTGTTCGGGCGCGGGCGCACCACCGGGGCCAGCACCATCACCATGCAGGTGGCCCGCCTGCTGGAGCCCAAGGAGCGCACCTTCGGCAACAAAACCCTCGAAATGCTGCGCGCCGTGCAGCTGGAGGCCCACTACAGCAAGGCCGAAATCCTGCAGCTCTACCTGAATCTGGTGCCCTACGGCAGCAACATTGAGGGCGTGAAATCGGCCGCGCTGCTCTACTTTCAGCAGCCGCCCGACTACCTTTCCCTGGCCCAGACCGTGGCGCTGGCCGTCATTCCCAACCAGCCGCGCGTGCTGGTGCTGGGGCGCAACAACCCGCAAATTCTCCTCAAGCGCAACCACTGGCTGCGCCAAATGCAGGCCGCCCACCTCTTCCCCAACCAAGACATCGAAGATGCCCTGGCCGAGCCGCTCGACGCCCGGCGCCACGCGGCCCCCGCGCTGGCCCCGCACCTGGCGCGGCGGCTCGTGACGCAGTTTCCCGGCCAGGCCATCGTCCGCTCCACCCTGCGCCGGGGCCCCCAGGCCAAGGCCGAAGACCTGACCCTGAACTACGTGCGCCGCCTGCGCGAGCTGGGCATCACGCAGGCGGCCGTGCTGGTGGTGAACAACCGCACCCGCGCCGTGGAAGCCTACGTGGGCTCCTCCGATTTCCGCGACGCGGCCGGCCAGGGCCAGGTGGACGGCGTGCGGGCCGTGCGCTCGCCGGGCAGCACGCTCAAGCCGCTGCTCTACGGCCTGGCCTTCGACCGCGGCCTGGCCACGCCCAAGCTGAAGCTGCCCGACGTGCCCACCAACTTCAACGGCTTCCGGCCCGAGAATTTCGACAAAAACTGCCAGGGCGAAGTGACCGTGGAGCGGGCCCTGGTGTACTCGCTCAACATCCCCGCCGTGCGCGTGCTGGCCGAGCTGGGCGTGCCGGCCTTCACCGATAAGCTGCGCCAGGCCGGCTTCCGCAGCGTGGCCCGCGCTGCGCCGCGCCTGGGCCTGAGCACCATTTTGGGCGGCTGCGGCGCCACGCTGGAAGAATTGACCGGGCTTTACGCAGCCCTGGCCAATGGCGGGCAGTACGCGCCGCTGCGGCTCGCCGCGCCCGCTGCGGGCCCCGGGCTACCGCCCACGGCCGGGAAGCAGCTGGCTTATTTTTTAGAAAATGAATTTAAAGCTGGTCCGGCCCCGCTTTTGGCGCGGGGGCCGGGGGGCGGGGCGCTGCCGGGGCCCTCCGCCCGGCTCCTCACCCCCGCCGCCGCTTTCCTCGTCAGCGAAACCCTCGCCCAGCGCACCCGCCCCGATCTGCCCCTGGGCTACGAGAGCGGCCTGCACCTGCCCCGCATTGCCTGGAAAACCGGCACCAGCTACGGCCGCCGCGACGCCTGGAGCCTGGGCTACAACCGCGACTACACCATCGGCGTGTGGGTGGGCAACTTCAGCGGGCAGGGCAGCCCGGCCCTCACGGGGGCCGACGTGGCCACGCCCCTGCTGTTCGACTTGTTCAACGCGCTGGCCTACGACTCGCCCAACCGCTGGGCCGCGCCCCCGGCCAGCCTCGATTTCCGGCTGGTGTGCGCCGAAAGCGGACTGGTGCCCGGCGAGCACTGCCCCCACCAAATCCTCGATTACTACCTGCCCGGCGTGTCGTCGGCGCGGCGCTGCGAACACCAGCAGGAAGTACTGGTGTCGGCCGACGGGGCCCTGAGCTACTGCCGGGCCTGCGTGCCGGCCCGCGGCTACCGCCGGCAGCTCTACCCCAACCCGCTGCCGGAAGTGCTGGCGTTTCGGGCGGCGCAGGGGCTGCCCGCGCCGCGCCGCCCGCCGCACAACCCCGCCTGCCGCCTCGTGCAGGGCCCCGACGACGGCGCCGCCCTGGCCATCACCTCGCCCCTGGCCAACGCCGAATACCTGCTCAGCCGCGGCGAAAAGCAGCAATTGCTGCTCAGCTGCGCGGCGGGGCCCGCGGTGCGGCAGGTGTTCTGGTACGTGAACGACCGGTTTCTGCGGGCCGCCGGGGCCACTGAGCGGGTGTTTTTCCGGCCACCCGGCGGGCGCGTGAAAGTGTCGTGCGCCGACGACCACGGCCGCAGCGTGGACGTGCAGCTGCTCGTGGCCGAGCAATAGGTAGTCCCGGCCAGGGCCCCCGTTGGTAGCCGCGTTGGCTCCGCCGCGCGGCCAGGGCTGGCGTACTTTCGCCGGTGTGGCACGGTGCTTGAGAAACCCGGCCTACGGCGATGCTTGTTTTTTTAAAGTTTGCCCGTTTTTTAAAACCTAATTCTTTCACAACTCAATTTCTTCCCGCCATGAAAAACACTAGCTGGTTACTCCTCATTCCCGCGCTGCTGTTCAGCTTATTGTTCAGCCCCCGCGCCCAGGCGCAGGAGCGCAGGGGCTGGAGCCCGCAAGCCAAAGATGCCGCCATCGGCGGGGCGGCCGGCATTTTGGGCGGGGCCCTCATCAACAAGCGCAACCGCGTGGTGGGCGGGGCCATTGGCGGCGTGGCCGGCGCCGGCGTGGGCTACGCCATCGGCAAGCACACCGATAACAAGCGCAAAGCCGCCGCCCGCGCTGCCGCCGAGCGCGCCGCGGCCAACGAGCGCGTCGCCGCCGCCAACGCCCGTGCCGACGCCGCCGAGCACCGCGCCATCGCCAGCAACCCGGGCAGCATCGGCCGCGTGGCCGGGGCCACGGCCGCCGTGGCCGGCGCTACGGCCCTGGCCGCCAGCCCAACGGGCGTGAGCACCGCGTCCGGCTATTTCCCCAACCCAGAGTACGGCAATGCGCAAACGGCTTATCCGGCCGCGGCAGTGCGCCACAAGAGCTGGTAACCGATTGTCAGACTGCACTTTAAAACCCGGGCTCAACGGCTCGGGTTTTAAATGTTTACCCAGATTGCTTTATTTCTTTCACACCGCACTTTCAATGAAAAATTACTTTTTTGCGCTGGGTGCCGCGGCCTTGCTGGCTTCGTGCTCGAGCAACAGCGCGCCGGCTGCCGGTGGCACGGCTGCGGCGGCTAGCTCCACCGCCAACACCAGCGGCAACGTGAGCGTAGCCGACCTCAACCAGCAGTTTTTGAGCGCCTGGAATGACAAGGACGCAGCCAAAGCCGCCGCTCTCCTGGCCGACGACGCGCAGTTTTTGCAGGGCGATGCCCGCTACAGCGGCAAAGCCGAAGTCACCAACAAGTGGATCACGCCCACCATCGGCAGCATCACCAACCTGAAAACCAGCGTGGTGAGCACCGGTAGCGACGCCGGCATCGCCTACGAAGCCGGCACGTTTTCCGTCGATGTGCTGCCCACCGCCACCGAGAAGCAGGCCGGCATCGGCGAAGGCAACTTCCTGCTGCTCTGGAAAAAAGGCGCCGACGGCAATTGGAAGCTGAGCTACGCGCAGCTCGAAGACCTGCCCGTGCAGGTGAAAAAGTAAGCCGCCGACCGGGCCGTGCGCCCGGCAATCGAAAAAAAACCCCGCCCGGAACTTCCGGGCGGGGCTTTTTGCGGGGCCGCGGGCGCTACCGCAACTCCACGAGGTAGTAGTTTTTCTTGCCTTTCTGCACCACCAGGTACCGGCCGTGAAGCAAGGGCAGCCCGGCCACGGGGACCTCGGGGCTGGCCACTTTTTCGCGGTTGATGCTGACGCCGCCGGCCTGGATGAGCTTGCGGGCCTCGCTTTTGGAAGGAAAAATCTGCTGGCCGGTGGCCTCGCTGAGCAGCGTGGCCACGTGCAGGCCCTCGGCTTCGGCGCGGGGCACGGCCAGGCGGGGCACGCCGGCAAACACGTCGAGCAAAGTGGGCTCGTCGAGGGCCTGCAAGGCGGCCAGATCGCCGCCCTTGCCAAAGAGAATCTCCGACGCGGCGATGGCGGCCGCGGCGGCTTCGGGCGAATGCACGCGGCTGGTAACGTCCTGCGCCAGGGCTTTTTGCAGGATGCGCAGGTGGGGGCCCTCGGCGTGGCGCACCTCCAGGGCCGCAATCTCCACCTGGCCGAGCAGCGTGAACACCCGGATGAGGCGGGGCACGTCGGCGTCGGCGGCGTTGAGGAAGAACTGGTAGAACTGGTAGGGCGAGGTCAGGGCCGGGTCGAGCCACACGGTGCCGGTTTCCGACTTGCCGTACTTGGTGCCGTCGGATTTGGTGATGAGCTGGCCGGTGAGGGCGTAGGCTTTGCCCTCGCCCCCGCCCAGGCGCCGGATCAGCTCGGTGCCGGTGGTGATGTTGCCCCACTGGTCGCTGGCGCCCATTTGCAGGGTGCAGCCCAGGGTCCGGTGCAGGTGCACGAAGTCGTAGCCTTGCAGCAGCTGGTAGCTGAACTCGGTGTAGCTGATGCCGTCGGCGCGCTGCTCGGGGCCCTCGGCGGCCTCCCCGTCGGCGGAGCCAATGCGGCGCTTGACCGAATCCTTGGCCATCATGTAGTTCACCGTCAGGTGCTTGCCCACTTCGCGCAGGAACTGCAAAAAGCCAAAGTCCTTGAACCAGTCGTAGTTGTTCACCACGAGGGCCCCGGTGGGCGAATCGTCGAAGACCAGGAATTTCTCCAGCTGGGCGCGGATGCCGGCCTGGTTGGCGCGCAGGGTGGCTTCGTCGAGCAGGTTGCGCTCGGCCGACTTGCCGCTGGGGTCGCCGATCATGCCGGTGGCCCCGCCCACCAGGGCCAGGGGCCGGTGGCCGGCGCGCTGCAAGTGCACCAGCAGCATGATGGTGGCCAGGTTGCCGATGTGCAGCGACGCGGCTGTGGGGTCGAAGCCAATGTAGCCCGTGACGGGCGCGTGCTGGGCCAGGTGCTCGGCCGTGCCGGGCATGGCGTCGTGAAACATCCCGCGCCAGGTCAGTTCTTCAAGTAGGTTCAAGGAGGCAAGAGTGAAGGGGGTGAACGGGCGAACGGGCGGGGCCCTCGCCCAAAAAAGCGCAGCCCCAAAGGTACTAGGCGGCTTTACCTTTGCCTGCTAAAGCCGGGGGAGCGGGGCCGGTTGCGCCTTCATCCCTTCACTCACCTACTCCTTTTCGCCTTGGTACTCGACGCCGACGCCCTTTTCAAGCAGCTGCGGCAGCGGCAGTTCCACCCCGTGTACGTGTTGCAGGGCGAGGAGCCGTTCTACATCGACGCGGTGGCCGACCTCATCGAGAAAACCGCGATGCCCGAGGCCGAGCGCAGCTTCAACCAAGCGGTGCTCTACGGCAAAGACGTGGACGTGACCGCCGTGCTGGGCCAGGCCAAGCGCTTCCCGATGATGGCCGAGCGCACGGTGGTCATCGTGAAAGAAGCCCAGGCCATGGCCGATCTGGAGGCCGAGAAAAGCTGGCCTTTCCTCGAATCTTACCTTAAAAATCCGCTCGCCAGCACCGTGCTCGTGCTCTGCTACAAGCACAAAACCCTCGACAGCCGCAAAAAGCTCGGCAAGCTGCTGGCCGGCAAAGACGCGCCCGGCGCGGTGCTGATGACGAGCAAAAAGCTCTACGACAGCCAGGTACCGGCCTGGCTCACGGCCCACGTGCGCGGGCTGGGGCAGCAGATTACGGGCCAGGCCACGGCCCTGCTGGCCGAATACATCGGGGCCGATTTGAGCCGGCTGGCCAACGAAATCGACAAGCTGATCATCAACCTGCGGCCGGGCCAGGCCATCGACGAAACGCTGGTGCAGCAGCTGGTGGGCATCAGCAAAGAATACAACATTTTTGAGCTTCAAAAGGCCCTGGTGCAGCGCGACGTGCTGAAGGCCAACCGCATCCTGGGCTACTTCGCCGCCAACCCCAAGGCCAACCCGCTCATCCCGAACCTGACGCTGCTCTTCGGCTTTTTCAGCAAGCTGCTGGTGTTGCACCAGGCGGGCCCCCACCCGCCCGACGGCGTGTTCAAAAGCCTGGGCATCGTCAACAGCTTCGCCCAAAAAGAATACCAGCACGCCCTGAAATCCTACCCGGCGGCGCGGGTAATCGACCTCATCCACCTCATCCGCCGGGCCGACGCCCA
>JANXOE010000027.1 GCA_025353745.1 Hymenobacter sp. | reverse complement strand
GCGGTAGTTCTTGAAAATCGTGTCGTCGGGCTGAAACACCACCAGCGTGCCGTTGCGCTGCGGCGTTTTCTGGGGCTTGGGGTCCTGCACGAGGCGGCCCTGGGCAAACTCGGCCGCCTTCATCACGCCTTCGCGCACGCTCTGCACCAGGAAGTAGCCGCTCAGCGCGTTCACGGCCTTGGTCCCCACGCCGTTCAGGCCCACCGACTTCTGGAACACCTTGCTGTCGTACTTGCCGCCGGTGTTGATTTTGCTTACCACATCGACCACCTTGCCCAGCGGAATACCCCGGCCGTAGTCACGCACCTGCACCCTGGAGTCGGAAATCTTGATGTCGATGGTGCGGCCGTGGCCCATGACGTGCTCGTCGATGCAGTTGTCCACGACTTCCTTCACCAGCACGTAAATGCCGTCGTCGTAGGCCGAGCCGTCGCCGAGCTTGCCGATGTACATGCCGGGCCGCAGGCGAATGTGCTCGCGCCAGTCGAGCGAGCGGATGCTGTCTTCGTTGTAGCCGTGGTCGGCAGCTTTCACCTGGGCTTCCGGTTCGGCGGCAAGTAGTTCGTCTTTCATTGCAATAAATACGTAAGCGGGGCAGATTTCAGGTAAAATAACGCAGAAAACCGCGGGCCACCAAGCCCGGCCCTGCCAGCCAGATTAGCCGGCTTCGCCAAATTCGTTAGTTTTTAACACGGTTGCCCGGTCGGCGGTTCACGCGGGCGGCGCGGCGTGGTCCCCTCATTCCCCGCTCCTCTTCCAATCACGTCATGTTTCCCCGTCCCAATACCATCAATCAGCCGCGCAACCTGCCCTCGCCCACGCAAAACCACGCGCCGGCCGAGGTGAAGCAGTCGCCGGTTATTCACTACACTTTCCTGCTGATTGGGTTCTCGCTGTTGGTCTTCGTGCTGCACAAGCTCGATGGCGTGCTGCTGCCGATTTTGTTCGCGGCGCTGCTCGCGGTGCTGCTGCTGCCGCTGGTGCTGCGCCTGGAGCGTTGGAGACTGCCGCGCATCTGGGCCATCATCGTCACGCTGCTGCTCATGATTGGGGCGCTGGTGGGCATTTTCTACTTGTTCGGCAGCCAGATAATGACCCTGCGCGACGAGCTGCCCAAGCTCCAGGCCAAGTCGCTGGTGTAATTCGACCAGGTGCAGCAGTGGGCCAGCCTGAAGTTCGGCTACCACCCTATGAGCAAGGAAGAGCTGATTGACAGCTCGATGAAATCAGTCAAAAAATCGGCCGGCGGTTACCTGGGCACCACGCTCAGCACCACGGCCGGCATCTTGAGCGTGACCACGCTGGTACCCATCTACATATTTTGCTTTCTGTATTACCGCGACCACATGCGGCAGTTCCTGTTCCGCTTCGTGGCCCCCGACAAGCGCACCACCGTGCTGCACACGATGGACAATATTCAGACCGTGGTGCAGGCCTACATTCAGGGGCTGCTCACGGTCATCGTCATTGTGTCCGTGCTCAACGCCATCGGCTTGCTGGTATTGGGCGTGAAATTCGCCGTGTTCTTTGCCGTGTTTGCCTCGGTGCTGGCCATCATTCCCTACATCGGCATTATGGTGGGCTCGGCCATTCCGGCGCTCGTGACGCTGGTCGAAACCGGCTCGCCGGGCAAGGCGGCGGCCGTGGTGGGCGTGTTCGTGTTCGTGCAGTTTCTGGAGGGCAACTTCATCACGCCCATGATTACGGGCTCGAAGGTGAGCATCAACCCGATGGCCGCTATCATTGCGCTCATTCTGGGCGGCGAGCTGTGGGGCACGCCGGGCATGATTCTGAGCATCCCGCTGATTGCAGTGCTGAAAGTGGTGTTCGATGCCAGCAAGGCCACCGAGCCCTGGGGCTTTTTGCTGGGCGACGTGACCGATGGCGAGGATTCGCAAACCGATAAACCGGACGACAAGCCGGGCTTTTTTGCCAAGGCCTGGCGCATGATAAAGCGGATGTAGCCAGCCGGCACCATGACCAATCCGCTGCCGTTGCCACGCGCCACCGTCGTTGGAAGGCCGCTGGGGCGGCGCACGCTTTGGGTTTGGGCCACGACCTGCGGCGCAACGCCGGCATTTTAGGCAACCCATTGGCGGGCTTCACAGTATAGAAAGCCATCATCATACCTCCACCATTTTTTTAAGTTATGAACTCCTCCCAAGAAGATACCGCCCGCGCCTACAACGACTTGGTTGAAATCAACAAAACGGCCACCAAGGGCTACCAGGAAGCCGCCGAGGGCGTGAGCAGCCCCCAGCTGAAATCGGAGCTGAGCCGCTTCTCGCAGCAGCGGGCCCAGTTTGCCGCTGAGCTTACCCAGCACGCCAGCCAGTTTGGCCTGAACGTGACCGAGGGCAACACCATCGAAGGGGTTCTCACCGATGCCGCCGCCGCCGTGCACCGGGGCTGGATTAACATCAAGTCGGCTGTAACGGGCCAGGACGACGCGGCCATTCTAGGCGAGTGCGAAACCGGCGATGCTACGGCCCTGAAAGCTTACGAAACTGCCCTTGCCGCCAACCTGCCCGCCCAGGCCAAAACCGTAATCGAGCAGCAGCACAGCCAGATTCTGGCCGCTAAAAACGCCATTACCCAGCTGAAAGGCCAGGCTAAATAAGTTCGGTGAGCAGCCAGCGGCGGGCTCCCGGCCGCGCCAGCAAAGCCCGGCCATCCGCTAACGGGCTGACACTTACTTTAAACATCGATAATTGAAAAAGGCTGCCCTACTGGCAGCCTTTTTTACGTGTGCAACCTTCTGCGGGGCTAAGTTTGTTAGTTTTCTTTCTGACCTCCTCTTGCGCCGCGCTTTGTACGCCATCATCGACCTTGAAACCACCGGCGGGCAGCCCACCCAGGACCGCATCACCGAAATCGCCATTTACATTCACGACGGGGAGAAGATTGTGGACGAGTACGCCACGCTGCTCAACCCCGGCCGGGGCATTCCGCCGTTCATCACCCAGCTCACGGGCATCACCAACGACATGGTGAGTGACGCGCCCCGGTTTCACGAGGTGGCCCGCAAGGTGGTGGAAATGACCGAGGGCTGTGTGTTCGTGGCCCACAACGTGCGGTTCGACTACTCGTTTCTGAAGAAGGAATTTGCCGACCTGGGCTACAACTACTCGCGCAAAACGCTGTGCACCGTGCGGCTGTCGCGCTCGCTCATTCCGGGCCAGCCCAGCTACAGTTTGGGCAAGCTGTGCCAGAACATCGGTATTCCGCTCGATGGGCGGCACCGCGCCGCCGGCGATGCCCACGCCACGGCCCTGCTCTTCGGCAAGCTCCTGCGCATCACGACCGAAACTCAGGACCTGCCCCACGGCACCGATACGGCCCACACCCTGGCGCGGGTGGATGCCCTAGCCCCCGCCGGCCGCCGCCCGGAAGGCGGCACCAAAGCCCCCTCGCCCAAGCGCGTGGCCGCCGTGCAGTCGGCCATTCGGGAGGCACTGATGCCGCCGCTGGTGTCGGCAGCGCTGGTGGCCAGCCTGCCGCAGGCCACGGGCGTGTACTACTTCCACAACGAGGCCGGCGAGGTGATTTACGTGGGCAAGAGCATCAACATCTACAAGCGCATTCAGCAGCACTTCGCCATCGACGTGAAGTCGCGCAAGAGCCTGGAGTTCAAGAACTCCATCGCCGACATTACCTGGGAGTTGACCGGCTCGGAGCTGGTGGCGCTCCTGTACGAGTCGCACCTGATCAAGCAGCTCAAGCCGGCCTACAACCGGGCCCAGCGGCGGTCGGTGTTTCCGGCCGGCATTTACCTGCGCCTCGACGAGCAGGGCTACAAGCGCCTGCTTTACGGCAAGGCCGACGCCCGCAATGCCGAAATTCCCATCATCGCGCTCGGCAACCAGTACAAGGCCCAGGGCTTTCTCTACCACAAGGTGGCCAAGTACAACCTCTGCCAGAAGCTGTGCGGGCTCTACAAAACCCCGGGCGCGTGCTTCGACTACCAGGTGCACCGCTGCCTGGGGGCCTGCGTGGGCCAGGAAGCCCCCGACGCCTACAACGCCCGCGTGGACGAGGCCATCGACAGCATCAGCTACGAGCACCAGTCGTTCGTGGTCATCGGCGCGGGCCGCACCGAGTTGGAGAAAACCGTCGTGCTGGTGGAGAACGGCCGCTACCTGGGCTTCGCCTACGTGGACGAAACCTTCACGGCGCGCAAAATCGGCGATTTCCGGGAGGTGATAAAACCGTACACCGACAACAAGGACACGCAGCAGATCATCCGCCAGCACCTGCGCGCCAAGCACAAAGGCGAGAAAGTGAAGGTGTTTGCCTGAGCCGCCCCGCCGCCCGGGGGCCCTCGGCGGCGGTTTTTATTCGGCCGAGCCGAGCGACCCGCCCGCCAGCGCGGGTTGGCGGTTTCGGAAAGAAGTGTACACCACCAGCCCGGCCAGCAGGGCCAGCAGCACCGCCGAGGAGCCGGCGGTGCCGAAGCCCAGCCCGTGCTGCTCGCGCGGCTTGGTCAGCAAATCGCCGAACGTGGCCCCGAAGGGCCGCGTGAGCACAAACGCTACCCAAAACAAGAGCACCGTCGGGAGGCGCGTGAAGTAGTGCGCCGCCACCACCAGGGCCAGCAGCGAGCCAATCAGCAAGGCCCCGCCGCTGAAGCCCAGGCCGGAATCGTGGGCCAGAAAATCGCCCAGGGCCGTGCCCAACGTGTTCGACACGAGGATGGCCGCCCAGTAAAACACCTCGCCTTTGCGGGTGTTGATGTCGGTCACGGACAGCGACTTTTCGCTCGCCCGCCACAGCCCCAGCACCACCACCAGCAGCGCGACCAGCACCAGCCCTCCCCGGGCGTAGCCCAGGCCCAGGGTCCGGTCCATGTAGTCCGACACGGTGGTGCCGGCCGTGCTGGTGGCCAGAATCACGGCCCAGTACAAGGACGGGACGTAGCGCGTGGCGGACAGCTGGGCCCCCAGCAGCACCAGGAAAACCCCGACGAGGAGCAGCGAGCTGGCGCCGTAGCCCACCTTCAGCGTCATGGACAGCAGGTCGCCGGCGGTTTCGCCCAGCGTGGTGGCGCACATCTTCATCACCCAAAACAGGAGGGCGACCTCGGGAATTTTTTTCATAAAAACAGGCTGGGCGCGGGGTTGGCCCGCATAGGTAAGCACGGCCCCCGCACATAAGCAAGCGCCGGGGCCCTATTTCCGCCCCGCCACAATCTCGTCGACGACCAGCGGGTCGAGCAGCGTGGTCACGTCGCCGAGGTTGGCGGTTTCGCCCTCGGCCACTTTGCGCAGGATGCGGCGCATGATTTTGCCGGAGCGGGTTTTGGGCAGGCCGCTCACGAGCTGGATCTTGTCGGGCTTGGCGATGCGGCCGATTTCGGCCACCACGGCTTCGATGATGCTGGCCTCGGCCACTTGCACGTCGATGTCGGTGGCGGGCAGGCCGTGCTTGCAGATGACGTAGGCGTAGATGCCCTGGCCTTTCACGTCGTGCGGGTAGCCCACCACGGCGCTTTCCACCACGTATTCGCTCTGGTTGATGGCGTTCTCGATTTCGGCCGTGCCGAAGCGGTGGCCGCTCACGTTGATGACGTCGTCGACGCGGCCGATGATGCGGTAGAGGCCGTTTTCGTCGCGCCGGGCCCCGTCGCCGGTGAAGTAGTAGCCCGGGTAGGGCTGAAAATACGTCTGGCGGGCGCGCTCGTGGTCGCCCCAGGTGGTGCGGATGATGCCCGGCCAGCTCCCTTTGAGGGCCAGGTACCCTTCCTGGTCGTTGCCTTCGATTTCGGTGCCGTCCTGGTTGAGCAGCACGGGCTGCACGCCGGGCAGCGGCAGGCCGGCGCGGGCCGGCACCGAGGGCGTGATGTCGGCCAGGGCCGAAATCATGATGCCGCCGGTTTCGGTCTGCCACCACGTGTCCACGACGGGGCAGCGGCCCTTGCCCACGTGCTGGTGGTACCAGTGCCAGGCCTCTTCGTTGATGGGCTCGCCCACCGAGCCCAGCACGCGCAGGCTGCTGAGCGAGTAGCTCAGCACGTTGTCGAGGGGCGTGGCCATGAGCGAGCGGATGGCCGTGGGGGCCGTGTAGAAAATGGTGACGTGGTGCTTGTCGATCACCTCCCAGAAGCGGCCCGGCGACGGAAACGTGGGCACGCCCTCGAACAAGAGCGTGGTGCTGCCGGCCAGCAGCGGGCCGTACAGCGCGTAGGTGTGGCCCGTGACCCAGCCGATGTCGGCGGTGCACCAGAACAAGTCGTTTTCCTCCACCTGAAACACGTTGCGGAACGTGTAGTCGGCCCACACCATGTAGCCGGCCTGGCTGTGCACCACGCCCTTGGGCTTGCCGGTGCTGCCGCTGGTGTAGAGGATGAACAGGGGGTCTTCGGCGGCCATGGCCACGGCCGGGCAGTCCTTGGCTACGCCCTGCACCTCGTCGTGGAACCACACGTCGCGGCCCGCGCGCAGCTGCACGGGCCAGCCGGTGTGCTCCACCACCACCACGCGGCGCACCGACGGGCAGTGCAGCAGGGCCTCGTCGACGACGCTCTTGACCGGGATTTGCTTGGCCCCGCGGTTCAGGCCGTCGGCCGTGAGCACGGCCACGGCCTGGGCGTCGTTCACGCGGTCGGCGATGGCGGTGGCCGAAAAGCCGGCGAACACCACCGAGTGCACGGCCCCGATGCGGGCACAGGCCAGCGTGGCCACGGCCAGCGCCGGAATCATGGGCAGGTAGAGCACCACCCGGTCGCCCTTCTGCACGCCGTTTTTCAGCAGCACGTTGGCCCACTGGCACACCTGCTCGTGCAGCTCGCGGTAGGTGAGGCGCAGGTGGCGGGTTTTGGGGTCGTTGGGCTCGAAGATGACGGCCAGCTTGTTGGCGCGCGTGGCCAGGTGGCGGTCGAGGCAGTTTTCGGTGATGTTGAGCAGGGCCCCGGCGTACCAGGTGCTGGCGCCGGCCGGCGAAAACTCGCCGCCGCGCACCGTGTCCCACTTCCGGCGCCAGGTAAAGGGCTCGGCCGCGGCGGCCCAAAAGGCGTCGGGGTCTTCGACCGACTGCTGGTAATCGGCCTGGTACTCGGCGAGG
>JANXOE010000313.1 GCA_025353745.1 Hymenobacter sp. | reverse complement strand
CACGCCGGGGCCGTTGCCCTGGGCGTGCGCGGGGCCCGCGCCGCCGCCCAAGCCTCCAATCAAAAACCCAAAAAATATAAGTTGGCGTAGCCGTAGGGGCATATAATCGGGACAAGGTGAGACGGAGCGCAAGGTACTGTGACGGAGGCGCAAGTACCGCATCATTGAGGAGGCTGAAATTTCGCTGGCGGCCCCGTAGCTCCACTGTTTCGGGCCGGCTGCCGACCTTTACAGCTCCATGCCCCGCCCCTTTGCCCCCGCGCCGCGCCGCGAAACCGTCACCCACCAGGGCCAGCCGCTCGACTACACGCTGGTGTTTCGGGCCCGGCGCACCATCGCCTTCGCCGTGCGGCCCGACGGCACCGTGCACGTGACGGCCCCGGCGGGCGTGCCGGCCGCCTGGGTGGCCCAGCAGGTGCTGAAACGGGCCGACTGGATCCGGCAGCACCTGGCCGAGTTTGCCCGCCGCCCGGCCCCCGCGCCCGCCCGCTCGTACGCGGCCGGGGCCCTGCACTTCTACCTGGGCCGGCCCCTGGCCCTGCGCCTGGCCGAGGGCCCCCAGCCGGCCGTCGCTGTTGCCGAATACGAGCTGCTGGTGTGCTACCCGGGGCCCCACGCGCCCGCCCGCACCGAGGCCCTGCTGCAGGCTTGGTACGCCCGGCAGGCCCCGGCGCTGTTTGCCGAGTCGCTGGCCCGCGTGTGGCCGGCGTTTGCCGGGCTCGGCCTGCGCCGGCCCACGCTGTTCGTGCGCGCCATGCGCACCCGCTGGGGCAGCTGCACGCCCAGCAGCGCCCGCATCCGCCTCAGCCCCGACCTGGTGCGCGCCACCCCCGGCTGCCTCGATTACGTGCTGCTCCACGAGTGCTGCCACCTGCAAGTGCCCGACCATTCGGCGGCCTTCTACGCCTTGCAAACCCGCCTGCTGCCCGATTGGGAGCTGTGGAAACAAAAGCTAAACGCGCTGCCGAAGTAGCAGCGGTTTTCAACGCAAAAAATCCCGTACCTGCCGGCCGCTGGGGTGTTGCCAGGCCGTTTGGGCATTAATGGAACGGGCCACCAGAGCCACGGCCGCGGCATTGGCCGACGGGAACAGGTGGTCGGCGGTGAAAACCAGCTGCCCGCCGCGCGGCTCCAGCACCCCGTCGGCCAGCAGCCTTTGCCGGGTGGCGGCGCCGCCCGCCGACAAGCTCGCCGCCGCATCGGCGGCCGCCACGGCCCCCGCCGCTACCAGCAGGGCCCCACCGGGCTGCAGGTAGGCCGTGGCACGGGCGGGGCCCTGCTGCAATTCGAACCGCTCGCCCAGCGGCGCGGCGGCCGGTTGCCCGGCCGGCGTCGGATCTGCCGTAATCCCGGCGACGCGCGGGGCCGTCGGTTTCGGGGCGGGCTGCTCTTTGGGCGCGGCCGGCTTCGGCCGGGCCCCGGGCGAGCCGGCGGCTGGGCCGCGCCGCGCCAGCGCCGGCCCGCCGGGTTCGGCAAAGGCCAATGCCTGAGCCGCCGGCGGGGCGGCCATCAAAAATATCTGGGCTTCGGCAGGCGCAATCGTGAGCCCTTTGGCGGCCAGCAGCTGCACCATGGCTTCGGGCAGCGACGGGAACGGCGGCTGCGACACCAGCTTCTGGGCGTCGGGCAGCACGTCTTGCAGGGCGCGCTCCTTCTTGCCCAGCATCAGGTAGGCCTCGGCCTTGCGGCGGGCCGAGTGGTTGGCGATGTTGTCGCGCCGCAAAAACGCGTCGAGGCAGCCGGCTACCTCGTCCAGCGCGTCCTGCTGCAAATCGAACTTGCAGAACAGCTTGTCCTTGAATTCGCCGCTGGTGAAGGAAAAATAAAACCGCCAGTGCCGCCCGTCGGTGATGATGGTGAACAGGGCCGTATGGTCGCGGTTGTAGTCGCGCAACTGTTTTTCTACCGCCGCCAGATCGGCCGCGAACGCGCCCACGCCCTTGCATTCGATGAAAACGGCGGTGTCCTCAAAATCGTGGGTGAACAAAGCCACGTCCACCCGCGTGTGGTCTTCTTTTCGGGTCGCCTTGAATTCGGTGTACACCTCCGTTGGGTCCCAGACGTTCCAGCCCAGCTCCTGCACCACCCGCGCCACGAGCGACAAGCGCACGTGCTCTTCGTTTTTGTACTCCTGGCGGCGCAGGCGCTGCTGAATATCCAGTAAAATCTCGTGCATGCAGCCGGCCGGTTTCTAAATCAAAACGCCAAAGAACGCGCCGAAACCCACAACCGCCGAGGGCCCCGGCCCGCCGTACCTTTAGCGTATGGTTCGCTCGCTGGCCCGCTCGCTTTTTCTGGCCCTTATCTGGCTTTACCGCCACCTCGTTTCGCCGCTCACGCCGCCCAGCTGCCGCTACACGCCCACCTGCTCGGCCTACGCGGCCGAGGCCATCACCAAATACGGCCCCTGGCGCGGGGGCCGGCTGGCGCTGGCCCGCATCGCGCGCTGCCACCCCTGGGGCGGCCACGGCCCCGACCCCGTACCGTAAGCCCGCCCGCCCCGTATAAGCTGGCTTTCGACCTTACTTATGCGCCTTCTTACTTTCGTGCCCGCCAGCGTGGCGCTTTTGCTTACCGCCGCCGCCTGCTCGCAGGCCCAGCCCGACCAAGCCGCTTCCCAAACTGCTTCGAGCGAACAGCAGCCAACGGCGGGCGTGGGCAAAAACAAAAAAAACAAGGGCGGCGATCATCACAAAGACAAAGCCGCCGCCGCCCAGATCGTGGGCCTGCGCCAGGTGGGCTCCCTCAAAGACGTGGTGCCCGAAAGCTCGGGCCTGTGCCCGGCCGACCAGCCCGGCACGTACTTCAGCTTTGGCGACGAGGGCAACGCGGCCACGCTCTACCGGCTCGACGCCACGGGCAAGCTGCTGGGCACGCTGGCCCTGGGGGCCCCCAATACCGACTGGGAAAGCCTGAGCCGCGACGACCAGGGCGACTACTTCGTGGGCGACTGCGGCAACAACAACAACGACCGCCGCGACCTCGTCGTCCACCGCTTCCGCCCGGCCCAGCCCCAGCAAGTGAGTGATATCCACTTCAAATACCCCGACCAAACGGCGTTTCCGCCCGAAAAGAAGAAGGACCACAACTTCGACTGCGAAGCCAGCCTGTGGCACGACGGCCGGGTGTGGCTCTTCAGCAAAGACCGGGGCCGCGACGCCACCAGCAAGGTGTACACCGTGCCCGACCAGCCCGGCACCTACACCGCCCAGCTGGTGGCCCGCCTCGCCATTCCGGGCCAGGTGACCGACGCGGCCCTGCGCCCCGATGGCCACCGCCTCGTGCTGCTGGGCCGCGGCGAGCTGTTTGTGCTCGACGGTAATTCCTGGGACGACATCCTCAAAGCCACGCCCCGCCAGGTGAGCCTGGCCGGGGCCGGCCAAACCGAGGGCGCGGTATTCAAAGACGCCGGCACGCTGCTCATCAGCACCGAGCAGGGCAGCTTCTACGAGTTTAAATTACCGTTTTAAAAAGCGTTGAACGGGCAACGTTAAAAGGGCGAACCTGCTGCAGGTTCGCCCTTTTAACGTTGCCCGTTCAACGCCTTCCTACCGGCGGCCCGCCAGCGGCGCGGCGGCCGGGGGCCCTGCCGTTGTGGTGGGCGCGTCGAGGTCGCGGGGGGCGTAGCCGTAGGGGTTCCGGGGGTCTTTGCCGGACCGCAGCAGCGCCCAGATGCCGATGAGGATGAACGGAATGCTGAGCAGCTGGCCCTGGTTGAAGAAGTGGCCGTTTTCGAACGACACCTGGTTTTCCTTCAGGTATTCGACCAACAGCCGGAAAGTGAAGAGCAGCACCACGAACAGCCCGAACAGCCGCCCGCGCGGCGTGCGCTCCTTGGTGCGGTTCCAGAGCACGTAGGTGAGCCCGAACAGGAACAGGCTGAACAGCGACTCGTAGATCTGGGTGGGGTGGCGCGGCACGGCCATCGGCGCGTCGGGGGCCACGGGGGTGCCGGCGGGCAGCAAGCGGTAGCTGCGGGTGCCGTCGAGCAGCGTCACGGGCTGGGCCGCGACCTGCACGGCCCCGGCCGGCAGCGGGTGGGTGGCGGGCACGAGGTGCTCCACGTCGCGCGGAAAGGTGAAGGCCCACGGCGCGTCGGTGGGCTTGCCCACAATTTCGGAGTTCATCAGGTTGCCCATCCGGATGCAGGCCCCGCCCAGGGCCACCACAATCACGATGCGGTCGAGCGTCCAGAGGTAATCGAACTTGTTGTTGCGCGCAAACAGCCACACGGCCAGCAAGATGCCGATGGTGGCCCCGTGGCTGGCCAGCCCGCCGTGCCAGATGCGCAACACCTCCAGCGGGTCTTTCAAAATGGCGGGCTCGTAAAACAGCACGTGCCCGAGCCGGGCCCCCACGATGGTGCCCACCAGCATGTACACGGTGATGACGTCGACCCACTGCGGCGAAGTTTTCTCCGACTTATAAATGTGGCTCAGCACGAAGGTGCCCAGCACAAACGGCGCCATGAACAGCAGCCCGTACCAGCGCGGCGTGAGGGGCCCCAGCTCCATCCCAAACACGTGCCACGGCCCCGCCGTGAAAATGGTGGGTTCGACGTTCCAAAAAACACTCGCGAAAAAAGGCAGCATACGTAGCGAAAAAGTAAGATGGTTTCAAAGGTACTCAGCTCCCAAGTTCGCGGCTTTGCCGGCCGCGGGGGGCCCGGCCCAACTTTTGGGCAGAAAAGCTAGCGCGGCAGCGGCCTCGCCGGCGGACTGCCAAGGCCCATTGCGCCGCCAGGGCCCCCGGCCGCCGGCCGCAGCGCCGCGCCGTCCCCGCTGAGGGCCAGCACCACGGCCCCGCACAACACCGCGTAAGCGGGCCGGCGCAGCCAGCCGGGCAGCCCGGGGCTTTCGGCGGCCGTCTCAGCAGCAGTTCGGGCCCGTACCCGCTGGTAGAAAAACGGCCGGGGCCGGGCCTGTGGCTGCTCGCGCAGCTGGAGCATCAAGTCTTCCCATTCCTCGGCGGGGGCGGGGCGAACGGCTGAGTCAGACATGGCGAAAAGGGGGTTGCAAGTGTTTGCGGAGGGTTTGCCGGGCCCGGAACAGCAAGGATTCCACGGCCGATACGCTGGTATGGAGCACGGCCGCGATTTCTTCGTAGCTCAGCTCCTGCTCGTGGCGCAGGGTGAAAGCCACTTGTTGGGGGCCGGGCAAGCGGGCCACGTAGTCCAGCAAAAGCCGCAGCTGCTGCTGGCCTTCGAGCAATGCCAGCGGGTGCGCGTGGTCGGGCAGCTCGTGCAGCACGTCGTTGTCGAAACCCAACAAGCTGGTGAAGTAGGCAAAGCGCTTCTTGGCCCGGGCCCTCCGACGGTTTTTCAGGGCCCGCGAGGTGGCCAGCTGGTAAAGCCAGGTGCTGAAAGCAGCTTCGCCCCGAAAGCGGGCAACGGTCTGGTACACTTCCACAAACACCTCCTGGGCAACGTCTTCGGCTTCCTCCGGCGAGTGCAGCAACGCCAATACCGTCCGGTAGATTCGGTCTTGGTAACGCTCCACCAAAACGCGAAAAGCGGCTTCGCTGCCCGACTGCAGCTGCGCCACCAGGTCGGCATCGGCCGCCGGGGCACTTGCCCGGACCTTGGTTGGGCAACTGTTGGCCACGAATGACGGAACCTGGTAAGCCACGGGCACAAAAGCTGAAAGTTTGGCAGAACGCCCGGTTAGCGCCGGTCCGCGGCGGCGGTAGCTGCCGTTGCGCAGGGTTAGGCTCCTTTGGCTCCGAAAACTTGCGCCGGCCTTCGATTATATTTTACAACGCTTTGATTAACAACCCAAATTTTACAAACATCGCCACGAATACTCGCCCCACCGCAACGCCCAAACGAGTTGAATACAGGGCCCTACAGCGCCGCCAGCTCTTCTCCAAACCCACCGCTGAGGATGGGGAAGCGCAGCCACGAGCGCGGGTCCACGTTGTAGTCGTCGAGGTGGAAGCTGGGGGCGTAGCGCTCGCGCTTCCACTGGTTCCGGCTCCAGAGGGTGTAGAAGCGCCGCACGTAGGCGCGCAGCTGCTCGGCGTCGAGGCCGGGGGTTTCGGCCACGAGCTGGGCCAGCACAGCGGCGGGGGCCAGCCGGTCGTAGAAGGCCAGGCGCTCGATGCGGTTGAGCAGCGGGTAGGGCATGAGGTCGCGCTCGTCGGTTTGCTGGTCGGCCAAGGGGCGCAGCTCGGCGGTGGGCTGCAGGGCGTTGACGCGGTGCAGGGCCCCGTAGCCCAGCTCGGTTTCGGCCCAGCGCAGCCATTTTTTCACGAAGTCCTTGTCCACGCCCGCGATGGGCGAGATGCTGCCGGCCGTGTCGCCGTCCATGGTGCAGTAGCCCACGCTGGCCTCGGAGCGGTTGGAGGTGGTGATGAGCAGGCAGTTCTGCACGTTGGCCAGCAGCCAGATGCCCGGGGCCCGCACCCGCGCCTGGATGTTTTGCAGGGCCAGGTCGTCGGTGTCCCAGGCCAGCTCGCGGCCCAGGGCCCCCGAGATCTTGCCCACGTAGCCGGCCACTTCCTCGTCGATGGTCCAGTTGAAAAACCGGGCCCCGAGGCTGTCGGCCAACTCTTTGGCCGACAAATATGTGTCGTCGGAGGAATTGACCGTGCCTTGGTAGGCGCAGGTCAGCAGGGCGTTGACGAGCTGCTGGTTGGTGCTCAGCTCGGGCGGAGCGGGAGGGCCCTGCGTGGCCGGCGTGTCTTGCAGGGTTTGCGCGGCCACGCCGCCGGCCCCCGCTTGCACCGCCACCAGGGCCCCGGCGAAGCCGCCGCTGCGGCGCTTGAACTCGTCCAAGCCCAGCTCGGCCACGCCCAGGCGCACCATCTCGGCCACGCCCACGGCGCAGAAGCAGGAGTCGGCCCCGCCGCTCAGGCTCAGCACGAAGCCGCGGCTGCGGGCCTTGCGCAGGTAGTCGAACAGGGCCAGGCTCATGGCTTGGTTCAGCTCTTTGTACTCGTCGGGCGCGGGCAGCGGCACAATTTCTTCGGCCGGGGCCAGGGCGTGGCCGAAGTCCACGTCCACCCATTCCAGGTCCACTTCCTTGAAGCTCAGCAGCTGGTTGCGCTTGAGCAGGTGGCCGTTGCGGGCCACCAGAATTTCGCCGTCGTAGATGATGCGCCCCGCCTCGTTGCCCAGCAGGTTGGCGTAGAGGTAGGTGCAGTGGAAGTTCCGCGAGGCGTTCAGCACCAGCTTATAGCGCACGTCGGTTTTGCTCATGGCGAAGTGGCTGGCCGAGGGGTTCACGATCAGGTCCACCTTGCCGCGCAGGCGGCAGGCCGGGCGCACGTCGTCGGCCCGCCACGCGTCTTCGCAGATCTCGAAGCCGAACTTCACCCCGCGGTGCTCGAAGGTGAGGTCGCCGAGCGGCCAGCTTTCGCCCCCGAGCTCCACGGCCGTCGTCTCGCCCGCCGCCCACGGCACGAAAAACCGCGACTCGTAGTGCACCCCGTCGTTGGCCAAAAACTGCTTGGCCGCAAAGCCCAGGATCTGGCCGTCGCGCAGCACGGCCGCCGTGTTGTAGGTGCGGTGCTGCAGGCGCACGGGCAGGCCCAGGCACACGCAGATGCCGTCCGTCCAGGGCCGTACCTGCTGCAGGCGCGCCAGGGCTTCGGCCGGCAGCCAGTCGCTCAAAAACAGGTCTTCGCAGCCGTAGCCGGTCAGGCACAGCTCGGGCAGGCACAGCAGCTCCACACCCGCCGCTTTGGCCTGCTCGATGGCCGTGCGGATGGTGCGCAGGTTGTTTTCCCAATCGAAGGGAATCTGGTTGAGGGCAGCGCCGGCGATACGCATGGGTCGTGGAAGGAATGAGTACAGTACCTGTTTCTTTTAACAAAAATCAGCCTTTTTGTTCGCCGGCTGCCGCCTGGCTTTTGTCTGCGGCCAGCACTTGCCAGGCAAGGGCGCACCCCGCCCGGTAGGCAATCGGCGCGACGCCCAGGCCCAGCAAGCCTTCGGTTAGCTGTTCGGCAAGCCCGACAATCTGTTGCGGAGCGGGTGGTTGGAAGTAGTACGACAGCCGGGCATCGGCGTAGACCGGCGCGCAAAAAAAGCTTTCCCCGAAATTCCACCCATTCGTTGCGGGCCGCCGCGCCCGCCAGGCAGCCATTATTTCGTCGGAATGCCGGCTGCCGGGATCAAAAAACACCCTCACCAGCACGTGGGGGCGTTCCACCCAGCCAAAGGAGATTTCGGTCGCGTACCCGTTCACGGTGCCCACAAACGCAAAAGGGCTTTTGGCCGCGGCGCCCACCAACTCTCCGGCGAAGGCGTCCGCGGTTGGCTCAAACCCCCAGCGGCGCAGCGCGGGCAGGGGCCCCCGCACCAGCGACGCCGCTTTTGTTCGGGGGCCCCACCGCGCGTAGCGGTACCACACCCAGCCCAGCACCGCGCCAATCAGGGCCGCAACGAGAAGTAAGACGAGCATAACCATAAAAAGACAGGAGCCGCGGAGCCACCTTCCGGGGCCCTCTTTAACCCACGCCCAGCGCCGCCAGTGCCCGCTCGGCGGCCAATTGCTCGGCTTGCTTCTTGCTCAGGCCCATGCCCGTGGCCACCACTTCCTCGTCGAGCACCACGGCGGCCGAAAACTCCATTGTGCCGCCCGGCCGGGCCTCGCCGCTGATGTCGTAGCGCAGGGTTTTGCCCTGGCGCTGGGCCCATTCCACCAGCTTGCTCTTGAAATTGGCCGTGGTGGTGGTGAGCGTGTGCACGTCCACGAAGCCCTTGACGAGGCGGGTGAGGATGAACTTGCGGGCCGCTTTGTAGCCCAAATCGAGGTACACGGCCCCCACCAGCGCTTCCAGGGCGTTGCCGTTCACGGAGCGCGAGCGGGCCCCGCGGCCCTGGGCGGCGTCGAGCTGCACCAGCTTGTCGAGCCCGAGCTTGAAGGCGATGTTGTTGAGGCTCTCGCGGTTGACGATGCGCGAGCGCACCTCCGTCAGGAAACCTTCCTGCTCGTAGGGGTACTTCTGGAACAGGTACTCGGCCACGACGGCCCCCAGGATGGCGTCGCCCAAAAACTCCAGCCGCTCGTTGGTTTGGTGGCGGCCCATCTCGGGCTGCTGCCGCACCGCCGACGAGTGCGTAAACGCCAGCCGGTAGAGCCGCGCATTGACCGGGTCCTGGCCGGTAATCGTGCCCACGGCCTTGCGAAAGGCCTTATCCGAACCAAGCAGCCGCGAAACGAACCCTATCAAAATCAGCGGTCTATCTTGCGGAAAATCACCGACGTGTTGTGCCCGCCGAAGCCGAAGGTGTTGCTCATGGCCACATTCACTTCGCGGGCCTGGGCCACGTTGGGGGTGAAGTTCAGGGCCTGGTTGATGTCCGGGTCGGGGGTGTGCAGGTTGATGGTAGGCGGCACCAGGCCGTGCTGCATGGCCAGAATGGCCGCCACCGCCTCGATGCCGCCGGCCCCGCCCAGCAAGTGCCCGGTCATGCTTTTGGTCGAGGAGATGTTGAGCTTCAGGGCGTGCTCGCCGAACACGGTTTCGATGGCCTTGATTTCGGCCCCGTCGCCGAGCGGCGTGCTCGTGCCGTGGGTGTTGATGTAGTCGACGTCGGCCGGCTCGATGCCCGCGTCGCGCAGGGCGTTGCGCATCACCAGCACCACGCCGGAGCCCGAGGGGTCGGGCGCGGTGATGTGGTAGGCGTCCGACGACATGCCGCCGCCGATGATTTCGGCGTAGATTTTGGCGCCCCGGGCTTTGGCGTGCTCGTATTCTTCCAGCACCAGGGCCCCGGCGCCTTCGCCCAGCACAAAGCCGTCGCGGTCCTTGTCGTAGGGCCGCGAGCCGGAGGCCGGGTCGTCGTTGCGCTCGCTCATGGCCTTGAGGGCGTTGAAGCCGCCCACGCCCGACTCGGTGATGGCCGCTTCGGAGCCGCCGGTCACGATGGCGTCGGCCAGGCCCAGGCGGATGTTGTTGAAGGCCGCGATCAGCGCGTCGTTCGACGAGGCACAGGCCGAGGTGGTGACGAAATTGGGGCCCCGAAACCCGTTTTTGATGGAGATGTTGCCCGACGAGGAATCGGCAATCATGCGCGGAATGAAGAAGGGCGAGTAGCGCGGCGTGCCGTCGCCGCGCTCAAACTGGAAGCATTCTTCCTGCAGCGACTTCAGCCCGCCGATGCCCGAACCCCAGATCACGCCCACGCGGTCCTTGTCCACGCCGCTGCCGGCGGCCAGCAGGCCGGCGTCAGCAATGGCTTCGTCGGAGGCAATGACGGCGAACTGCGTGAACAAATCCATCTTGCGACCTTCCTTGCGGTCGAAGTAAGTATCTGGATTGTACGCTTTCACCTCGCAGGCGAAGCGGGTTTTGAACCGGGTGGCGTCGAAGCGGGTGATGGGCGCGGCCCCGCTCACACCGTTTTTCAAGCCCTCCCAATAGGCAGGAACGGTGCTGCCAATCGGCGTGATGGCCCCGAGGCCGGTAACGACAACGCGTCGGATGGACGACATAAGCAAGCGCCAGCGGCGCAAAAAATGGGCAGACTAAAACCACGAAACCGGCCGGCGGCGAGCCGGCCGGTCATGGCAACCATAAAGCGTAAAGACTACTTGGCGTGCTCTTCGAGGTAGCTGACGGCTTGGCCCACGGTCTGGATGTTTTCGGCCTGGTCGTCGGGGATGCTCACGTTGAACTCCTTTTCGAACTCCATGATCAGCTCAACCGTGTCGAGCGAGTCGGCGCCCAGGTCGTTGGTGAAGCTGGCTTCGGGGGTTACTTCTGAGGCTTCAACGCCGAGTTTATCGATAATGATGGCCTTTACTTTTTCTGCGATTTCCGACATTTCCGTGGGGTTTAAGGAAGATTATGCCGCAAAGTAACGAGAGATTTTCTAACCGCGCCCGGTAGTAAGCCCCGGAACGCGGGTGTAAGATTGTGGCCCCGGCCCGCGCTTGCCGGGCCAATCGCCCGTAGCTTTGCTCCGGCTGCCGCGCCCAGCGGCCGCCCGCTAGCCGTGACGAAGACTTTTACCCTGGACGTGGAGCTGGCCTGCGATTTCGACCTGTTCGGGCTCGTGTCGAGCGCCCGCGACTACTCGCTGGCCTGGGTCCTCAACCGGGCCCTGCGCCTGCGCCTGCGCCGGCAGCCCGACCTGCTGCTGCCGCTGCCCGGGCGTGAGCCGCTTGTTTTCAGCCACTACCTGCACGCTACCGAAGGGCTTATGCTGCGCCTGTTCCGCAACCGGGCCCTCGTGCCTTCGGCCCTGCCCAAGCCTTTCCTGGCCCCCGACGTGAAAGAATACGACTACCTGCTGGCCGTGAGCAACGGGGGCGAGGAGTTGAGCGGGCCGGCCCTCGTGGGCCACCTCACCGCCCTCGACGCGGTGCAGTACGCCGCCCAGTTCGACCCCAATACCCTTAAGTACAAAGAAAACCTGATTTTGTAGGGCCCGCCGATTCATTTTACTAAACTTGCAGCCCGAACCCCTCCCCCCGTCAATGGAAAACCGCCCCAGTTTCAACAAAACCAAAATCGTGGCCACCGTGGGCCCCGCGTCCAACACCTACGAGCGCCTCGGCATGCTCATCCGCGAAGGCGTGGACGTGTTCCGGCTCAACTTCTCGCACGGCTCCTACGAGGACCATTTGTCGGTCATCAACACGGTGCGGCGCCTCAACAAAGACCTGCGCACCAACGTGGGCCTGCTGCAAGACTTGCAGGGCCCCAAGATTCGCCTCGGCGACGTGGAAGGCGGCGGCGTGGAGATTTCGCGCGGCGATAAAATCAAGCTCGTGTGCGGCGAGAAGGAAATCAGCACCGCCACGCGCCTGAGCACGATTTATATGGGCCTGGCGCGCGACGTAAAGCCCGGCGACATGATTCTCATCGATGACGGCAAGATTGAGCTGAAGGTGCTGGCCACCGACCGCGAAACCGAAGTGGACGTGGAAGTGGTGTACGGCGGCCTGGTGAAGCCCCGCAAGGGCATCAACCTGCCCGACTCGAAGGTGTCGGCCCCGAGCATGACGGAGAAGGACATCGAAGACCTCAAGTTCGGCCTGGAACACGACGTGGACTGGATCGCCCTGAGCTTTGCCCGCCGCGCCGACGACATCCGCTTCATCAAGCAACTCATCGCCGAAGGTGGCAAAAACACCCGCGTGGTGGCTAAAATTGAAACCCCCGAAGGCCTCGAAAACCTCGACGAAATCATCGCCATTGCCGACGCCGTGATGGTGGCCCGCGGCGACCTCGGCGTGGAGGTGAAGATGGAAGAAGTGCCGATGGCCCAGAAGATGATCGTCGCCAAGTGCAACGCGGCGGGCAAGCCCGTCATCGTGGCCACCCAGATGATGGAAAGCATGATCACGGCCCCGCGCCCCACCCGCGCCGAAACCAGCGACGTGGCCAACGCCGTGCTCGACGGCGCCGACGCCGTGATGCTCTCGGCCGAAACCGCCGTGGGGGCCTACCCCGCCGAAGTCATCCGCTCGATGGTGAGCACCATCCTGAGCGTGGAAAGCCAGAGCCCCAGCCTGTTCAACCACTGGCACCCCATCGACGCCACGGCCCCCACGTTTATGGCCGACAGCGTGCTGTCGGCAGCCTGCCACCTGGCCAAGAACACGGGCGCGCGGGCCATCACCGGCCTGACGCACAACGGCTACACGGCCTTCCAGCTGTCCAAGTACCGCCCCAAGGCCAACATCTTCATCTTCACCGACAACCGGGCCCTGCTCACGGCCCTGAGCCTGGTGTGGGGCGTGCGCGGCTTCTACTACGACCGCTTCATCAGCACCGACAGCACCGTGGCCGACATCCGCTACGTGCTCACCACCACCGGCCACCTCGAAGCCGGCAACGTGTTCATCACCACCGGCTCGATGCCGATGCAGGAAAAAGGCAAAGCCAATATGGTGAAGGTAACGGTCGCGTAACCGCTGGTTGACCGTGACGGCGCCGGTTGCCGGCGGTCCGCCCTTCCCGGTATTTTTGTTTGAAAAGGCCCCGGCAGTGCTTAGCCGGGGCCTTTTTGTGGGGCCCCAATCCTACCCTTTCTGGCACTCTTGTCATTCCGAGCGCAGCGAGGAATCTGGGTTGCTTCGTTCGGAGGGCCCCCAGATTCCTCGCTGCGCTCGGAATGACAGTAGGGCGCGGAATACACCAGTTTGGGGCCGGCTTGGCTTAAACACACAAGTAGCTTAAACGCACAAAAAGCCCCGTTTCCAATGGAAACGGGGCTTTTTGGTATAAGGCGGAGGACCGGACCTTGGGGCGGCGCAGCCCGGCCCTCCTATTCGTTACGCGACAAGCGCATTAACGAACTTCGTGAGCTTGCTTTTGTTATTAGCAGCTTTGTTTTTGTGGATGATGCTCTTTTTGGCCAGGCGGTCCAGCATCGACGACACTTTCTTCAACAGGTCCTGAGCGGCCGTTTTGTCGGTGGTGGCGCGCAGCTTTTTGATGGCCGTACGGGTCGATTTGTGCTGGTAGCGGTTCAGTACGCGCTTGGCTTCGTTGCTGCGGATGCGCTTGAGAGCCGACTTATGGTTTGCCATGACAAGAATAAAACTATAAAAACGGCTAGTTGGCCGTATCTTTTTGCGTTTGGGAGAGCAAAGGTACGCGGTTTTTCTAAACTGGCAATAGAAAGCCAGGAATTTTCCTGAGGCTTATAAACTCCGGTGGATATTCGGTGAAAAGCTAGCAAGCGGGCCAATTATTCGCCAACTTTAGGCTACTTGCTCAGCCCTTCACCTATGCCCCTTATTTCCACTTCCGCTTATCATCCGCCCCGCTATTTATTCAACGGCCACGTCCAGACCATTGTGCCCAGCTTGTGGCGCTCAGTGCCCGAAGTGGCGTACCGGCGCGAGCGGATTGAGCTGCCCGACGGCGACTTCCTCGACCTGGACTGGAGCCGCCTGCCCGCCGGGCAGCTGGCCGAGGGCCTGGCCATCGTGTCGCACGGCCTGGAGGGCAGCAGCGCCCGGGCCTACGTGCGCGGCATGGTGCGGGCCCTCAACCGCGCCGGCCTCGACGCGCTGGCCTGGAACTACCGCAGCTGCGGCGGCGAAATGAACCGCCTGCTCCGCTCCTACCACCTCGGCGACACCGAAGACCTGGCCCTGGTGCTGGGCCACGCGCTGGCCACCGGCCGCTACCAGCGCCTGTACCTGACCGGCTTCAGCGCGGGCGGCAACGTGACGCTCAAGTACCTGGGCGAAGACCCGGCGCGGGTGCCGGCCGAGGTGCGGCGCGCGGCCGTGTTTTCGGTGCCAACGGATTTGCGGGCCAGCTCCTTTCACATCGCCCGGCCCCAGAACCAGCTCTACCAGTACAATTTCATGCGCACCCTGCGCCAGAAAATCCGCGACAAAGCCGTGCTGCTGCCCGACCAGGTGGACGTGACGGGCCTCGACGAGCTGCGCAACTTCCCCGAGTTCGACGGGCGCTACACGGCCCCCATGCACGGCTTCGCCTCGGCCGACGCGTACTACGAATCGGCCAGCTCGGGGCGCTACCTGGCCGCCATCCGGGTGCCCACGCTGCTGGTGAACGCCGAAAACGACCCGTTTCTGCCGCCCTCCTGCTTCCCGCGCGACGTGGCGGCGGCCTCCGCGTTTGTGTACCTCGAAACGCCGCCCGAAGGCGGGCACGTGGGCTTCGGCGAGGGCCCCCCGGACGGCGAGTACTACTCGGAGCGGCGGGCGGTGGAATTTCTGCTGGGGGCCCTGCCCCGCTAGCTATCGGGCCCGCGAGTGGGCGGGCACGAACACCACTTTTTTGGTTTCGTAAAATTCCTCGGGGAAGAACTGCGCCAGGTCGGTGACGGTGGCCACCAGGCCCGACTCGGCAATTTCCTCGGCCAGGTCGCCGCCCTTGAGCAAGTACAGGCCGCTGGTGCGCAAGCCCTTGGGCTTCAAGCTGTGCGCCACCCACGGGTGGAACGTGGCCAGCCGGGCCACGGCGCGGCTCACCACGAAATCGTACTTGGCGCGCACCTGCTCGGCGCGGGTTTGCTCGGCCGTCACGTTGGCCAGGCCCAGGGCCCCAGCCAGAAACTGCACGGCCCGGATCTTCTTCCCGATGCTGTCCACCAAATGAAACTGGACTTCCGGGAAGGCAATGGCCAGCGGCAGGCCGGGCAGGCCCCCGCCGGTGCCCACGTC
>JANXOE010000289.1 GCA_025353745.1 Hymenobacter sp. | reverse complement strand
ACCGACCAGATGGGCCGGCGAGTGGTGGTGCCGTTTCCGCCGCAGCGCATTGTGTCGCTGGTGCCTTCGCAAACGGAATTGCTGTTCGATCTGGGCTTGGGCGAGCGGGTGGTGGGCGTCACCAAGTTTTGCGTTCACCCGGCGGAGGCGCGCCGCAACGCGACGGTGATCGGGGGCACCAAAACCTTTGATTTTGCCAAAATCGCGGCTTGCCGGCCCGACCTGGTCATCGGCAACAAAGAGGAGAACTACCGGGAAGGCATTGAGCAGCTGGGGGCCCTCTACCCCGTCTGGATGAGCGACGTAGCCGACGTGCCCGGGGCCCTGCGCATGATCAAGCAGGTCGGGCTGATCACCGGCAAAGCGCACGTAGCCGACCCGCTGGCCACCGAAATCGCGCATTCGTTTGGTGCACTGGCCCCGCCGGGGGCCCCGGAACCGGCCGCTTACCTCATCTGGCGCAAGCCGTACATGGTGGCCGCGGCCGGCACGTTCATCGACGACTTGCTGCGCCGGGCGGGCTTCGCCAACGCGTTCGGGGCCCTCGGGCGCTACCCCGAAATCACGCCGGAGCAGCTGGCTGCCGCCGCTCCCCGGCGCATTTTACTGTCGTCGGAGCCTTATCCGTTTCAGGAAAAACATTTCACTGAATTTCAAGCCCTGTGCCCGCAAGCGCGGATTGAAGTCGTGGACGGCGAGCTGTTTAGCTGGTACGGCAGCCGTTTGCGTCACGCAGCGGCCTACCTCAACCGGCTTCACCGATAACAAACCCCGCCGCCGCCAGCTCCTTCCAGAACTGCGGGTACGACTTGCGCACTACCTGGGGGGCCTCGACCACCAGCGGGCCCCGCAGGGCCAGCGGCGCGAAGGCCATCGCCATGCGGTGGTCGTGGTACGTGGCCACCGACTGGTTATCGACTCGAAAACCGGCCGAAACCACCCGAAACACGCCCTCCTCCACTTCCTGCAAGCCGCCGCCGAACTTGCCCAGCTCGGTTTGCAGCGCGGCAATGCGGTCGGTTTCCTTGATGCGAAGGCTTTCGAGGCCGCGCATGTCCACGGGCCAGGCCAGGGCGGCCGCCACCACGGCCACGGTCTGGGCCAGGTCCGGACAGTCGGTAAAATCCAGGCGGAGGCCGTCCGGCGCGGCGCAGGGCACCTGGCGCAGCCGGACGGCCTCCCCGGCGGGTAAGTACGTGGTTTCAACGCCGAAATGCGTCATGAGGCCCGCCACGGCCTGGTCGCCTTGCAGCGAGTGCTGCCGCAGGCCGGGCAGCGTAATTTCGGAGCCGGGCGGGCCCAGGGCCACCAGCGCGTACCAATAGCTGGCCGCCGACCAATCGCTCTCCACCGCGTAGTCGGCGGCGTGGTAGCGGCCGGCGGGCACGACCAGGCGGGTGGCGTCGGCGTTGGTGGTGCACGCGGCCCCGAAGCGGGCCATCAGCGCCAGCGTCATCTCGATGTAGGGGCGGGAGCCGACCGGGCCGGTCAGCGCCAGCTCCAGGCCGCCGGGCAGGTAGGGCCCCACCATCAGCAGCGCCGAGATGTACTGGCTGCTGACGTCGCCCCGCACACTCAGGCGCGTGGGGCCCTCGCCGGCCGCCGTCGCCGGCGCGAACCCGTGCAAGCGCAGCGGCGGAAATCCTTCGTGGCCCGCGTAGGCCAGGTCGGCCCCGGCTTGGCGCAGGGCCCCCACCAGCACGGCAATGGGCCGCTCCTGCATCCGCGGCGTGCCGGTCAGCTCACCGTGCCAGCCCGTTACAGTCAGGTAAGCGGTGAGAAAGCGCATCACGGTGCCGGCGTCTTCGGCGCTGAGCCGGTCCGTGCCGGGAGCCGCGGCCAGCAGGGAGCGCATGAGCTGGGTATCGTGGGCGTCGGAAAGGTTGCGGAGCCGGCCCCCACCGGCCAAAGCGTGCAGGATGAGGGCGCGGTTGCTTTCACTTTTGGAAGCGGGCAGGTGGGCCAGGCCTTGCAGGCCCCCCCCGGGCCAACGGAGAGAAAGCGAATCGTTGATAGCCTTAATCATCAAGAAATTGTGTAATAAAAACGAGCATTACAGCTTGTGGTAGTAGCGCAGCGACGCCGCAATATCGGCTTCCGAAACGGGCTGGTCGTACACGCCGCGGCCGATGCCGTGCAGCAGCGTGCAGTTGATAACCCCGGCGGCGTTCTTTTTGTCTTGCCGCGCAAATTCGGCAATGGCCTGGGTTTCGAGCAGCACAAACGGGATTTTATCGAACACCGACAGCACGAAGGTTTCGATGCGGTCCAGCTCCTCCGGGCTCAGCAGGCCGCGCTGCACCGAAAGCCAGCTTTCGCAGACCAGGCCGGCGGCCACGGCTTCGCCGTGCAGCACCTCTCGGCTGGGCTGGGTCAGCAGGTAGCTTTCGAGGGCGTGGCCCGCGGTGTGGCCGAAGTTGAGCAGCTTGCGGGGCCCGGCTTCGAGCGGGTCGCTGGCCACGATGCGCTGCTTGAGCGCCACCGACTCGCGGATGACGGGCGTCCAGTCGTCGGTGAGCCAGCCCAGGCGGCGCTGGTGCTCGAAAGCATCGGCGTCGGCAATCAGCCAGTGCTTCAACACCTCGGCGTAGCCCGCCTTGAGCTGGCGCGCATCGAGCGTGGCCAGCAGCTGCGGGGCGATGAACACCGCCAACGGCTCCTGAAACACGCCTAAATGATTCTTAAATCCTTGGTAATCAACGCCAGTCTTACCACCCACCCCGGCGTCGACTTGCGCCAGCAGCGTAGTGGGCACCTGCACAAACGCCAGGCCCCGCTTGTAAACCGCCGCGCAAAACCCGCCCAGGTCCGTTACCACCCCGCCGCCCACGTTCACCAGCAGGGCGTGGCGGTCGGCTTGCCGCTGCGTTAGCTCACCCCACACCAAATCGCATGTGGCCAAGGTTTTGTATCCTTCGCCAGCCGGAATTTCGATGACGTGGTGGCCCGGCGGCAGGTGGGCGGCCAGCGCGGGCAGGCACAGCCGGGCGGTGTGGGCATCGGCCAAAACAAAGACCTGACTAAAGGCCGGACGGCGCAGGTAGGCCCCCAATTCGGGCAGGGCCCCGGGGCCAACGGTGACGGAAGCGTTCATGGGGACAAAAGTCTAAAAGTTTATGCGATAGCCCGTAGTGCGCCCAGGCAACGGCCAATTGAGAGTGAATGGCGATATAAATTTTTCATGAAACAATTTTAAATGAATTTTTTACTTGCCCCCATATGAGTTTGCTAATCTGGTTATTAGTGATCAAAATATTAACAAACGACAATGCAAAGCCCTAAATTTTTCTTTCGGATGATACTTGAGTGAAAAACATATCATAATTTGCCCCCGAGTTGCCTAACCGTAAGTTTTTCATTTTTC